>DATITN010000137.1:0-6814 GCA_035467795.1 Arachnia sp.
ACCTTCGCCGACGTGGCCGCCTCCAGCGAGCAGTTCTGGGCGGGCTTCTGGGGCTCCGGCGGCGCCGTCGACTTCTCCGGCTCCACCGACCCCCGGGCCGCGGAGCTCGAGCGCCGGGTGGTGCTCTCGCAGTACCTCACCCGGGTCCACGGCGGCGGTCTCACGCCGCCGCAGGAGACCGGCTTCGTCACCAACTCGTGGTCCGGCAAGTTCCATCTGGAGATGCACTGGTGGCACGCGGCCCACTTCCCCGCCTGGGGACGGCCGGAGCTGCTCGCCCGGAGCCTTGGCTGGTACGAGTCGGTGCACGCCTCGGCGAAGGCCACGGCGGCGGAGCAGGGCTACGACGGCGCCCGGTGGCCGAAGCAGGTGGGTCCGGACGGGCGCGAGTCGCCCTCAGACATCGGCTCGCTGCTCGTATGGCAACAACCGCACCTGCTGTACCTGGCTGAGCTGCTGCACCGCGCCGTGGAGGGCCCGGAGGCTGAGGCGCTCGTCGAGCGGCTCGGGCCTGTGCTGGACGACACCGCGGACTTCATGGCGAGCTTCGCCGACGAGGTTGACGGGGTTTTCCACCTCGGCCCGCCGGTGATGCCGGCGCAGGAGTTCTACAAGGCGGCCGAGACGCAGGACCCCACCTTCGAGCTGGCCTACTGGTGGTTCGCCCTCGAGTTGGCGCAGCGATTCCGCGAGCGTCGCGGGCTCGCGCGCAAGGCGGCGTGGGACCAGGTGCAGGCGGGGTTGGCGCGTCCGTCTCTGGACGGCGACCACTACGCCGCCGTCGCGGGCGGTGGGGTGTCGCGGACCGACGACCACCCGTCGATGCTGCTGGCGCTGGGCTTCGTGCCGTCGACGCCTCTGATCGACGCGGACGTGATGCGCGCCACCCTCGACTGGGTGCTCGGCGCCTGGGAGTGGGACTCGGCGTGGGGCTGGGACTACGCCACCATGGCGATGACCGCCGCCCGGCTCGGCGACGGTGACGCCGCCGTCGAGCTGCTGCTCCGCGACGGGGTCAAGAACCGCTACGACAACGCCGGACACAACCCGGCGATGGGGTCCTTCCTCCCGCTGTACCTGCCGGGCAACGGCGGGCTGCTCGCCGCCGTCTCGTTGATGGTGGCCGGCTGGGAGGACGGGCCCGCGATGCCCGGCATCCCCGACGACGGCACCTGGCGCGTGGCGCACGAGGGCTTCGTCGCCTGGCCTTGATCCGAAACCAACACCTAATGAAGAGAGAGACGATGACCACACTCCGACCCGACTTCCTCTGGGGCGCGGCCACGGCCGCCCACCAGATCGAGGGCGACAACTACAATTCCGACTTCTGGGCGATGGAGCACTCCGGCATGGCGCCCCACATCAAGGAGCCGAGCGGTTCGGCCTGTGACTCGTGGCACCGCTACCGCGAGGACATCCGGCTCCTCGCCGAGGGAGGCCTGACCACGTACCGGTTCAGCGTCGAGTGGGCGCGGATCGAGCCCGCCGACGGACTGTTCAGCCGTGCGGCGCTGCTGCACTACCGCGACATGATCGACGCCTGCCACGAGCACGGCGTCACCCCCGTTGTGACGCTGCACCACTTCACCTATCCGCAGTGGTTCGCCGCGGGCGGTGGCTCGCTGCGCGAGGATGCGCCGCAGCGGTTCGCCGCCTACACCGAGTTCGTGAGCGAGATCCTCCACGACGTCGAGTGGGTGGTCACGATCAACGAGCCGAACATCCTGGCCCTGTTCGGCCTCGGGCTGCTGAGGCGACAGCGGGCGGAGGCCGACGCCGCGGCCGGGGCGGTCGCGGAGGCCCAGCCCACCGTCGCGATGGCCACCATGCCGCTGCCTCCCTTTGAGCTCGCCACGGCGATCACGGCCATGCACCGGGCAGCGGTCGAGGTGTTGCGCCGGACGACCACCGCCAAGGTGGGTTGGGCTATCGCCGCCCAGGCCCTCATGCCCACTGAGGGCAACGAGGCGGTGTGGGAGACGGTCTTCCACCAGTGGGAGGGCGTGTACTACGAGGGCAGCGCCGGCGACGACTTCATCGGCATGCAGAGCTACACCAGCCAGGATGTCGATGCCGACGGCGTGGTCCCCCACCCCGAGAGCCCGGACAACACGCTCACCGGCTGGGCCTACCGCCCCGATGCCCTGGGGATCAACCTGCGGCGGGTGTGGGAGGTGTACGGCATCCCGCTGCTGGTCACCGAGAACGGGATCGCGACGGCCGACGACACCCGGCGCATCGACTACACGCGTGGGGCGCTGCGGGGGATGATCGACGCGGTGGCCGACGGCGTCGACGTCCTCGGATACTGCCACTGGTCGCTGCTGGACAACTACGAGTGGGGTTCGTGGGCGCCGACGTTCGGGCTGATCGCGGTCGACCGCGACACGGACTTCGCCCGCCACCCCAAGCCGAGCCTCGCCTGGCTGGGGAGTGTCGCGGCCTCGAACGGCGAGTCGATCTGAGCGCACCACGGCCTACCGCTGGGTGAGCCGGTCGGGCGCGCAGCGCCGCCGACCGCGTCGAAGCCTCCGGCACACAGGTCGAGGACCTACCCACAGTCCATAGACATGCTCAGGTGGGTTTCGACGCGGGCGCCGCGGAGCTTCGCTCCTTCGCGGCCCGGCTCAACCAGCGGGACTCCCGCAGGGTGAGCCGGTCGGGCGCGGAGCACCCCCCGCTGGGTGAGCCGGTCGGGCGCGGAGCGCCGCCGACCGTGTCGAAGCCTCCGGCACACAGGTCGAGGACCTACCCACGGTCCCTAAACAGGTTCAGGTCGGTTTCGACGCGGGCTGCGCCGCTTCGCGGCTTGGCCCGGCTCAACCAGCTGGGATGGGCGGCGTCGCGGCACCTCAGCCAGCAGGACGGGCGGGGAGGGGCTCCGGGGGTGCGTCGAAGAAGCGGGTGTCGCGGGCGAAGGCGCGGAAGAACGCGAAGATGAACCCCATCCGCTCCTCGTAGCACTCCCAGGTGGTGGCCGAGCTGCCGGCCACGTCGACGGTCAGCGCATGCTCGAAGCGTTGGGCCAAGTCGCAGAGGTCCGCGTGCGCGAGGTGATCGAGCACCGCCGGGTAGCGGAGCCCGCCCAGGTACGACGGCGGGGGCACGTCGCGGCACACGTCGACAGGCCCGTCGGGCGTGTACACGTCGACGAAACGGGTCACGATCCGCCCGAAAAGCCCGCCCAGCGGCATGGCCTCGTCGATCAGCGAGTCAGCGATCCACTGCTCGTGCGCGGCCACCCGCACGTTGCCCAGCAGCATCAGCTCCGCGACGGCCCGGTCCGCCTCGTCGTCGAGCTCCTCCTTCTCCGCCAGAGCCCGCAGCTCGAGGGCCGACTGGTATGCGCTCAGGGCGGCCGCCAGCTCGGGGGCCTCGTCGAAGAGCGGATCCGCGACGGCGACCTCGAGCGCCAGTCGGGTGGCCCCGCCCGCCCGCGCCACCTCGTCGAGCCAGCGGACGAAGCGGGGCGCGACGTCGGCGATGATGGTCCGGTTGCCCTCAGCGACCGCGGCCGAGGTGCCAGGGTCGAGGCCGAACGGCAGCCCGTCGCGGCGGATCACGCGGCCGGCGGACGCGCTCGCCCAGGCGCCGAATGCGAGCCAGTTGACGTCAGAGCGGCCGACGAGGTCGGCGACGGAGAGGGCGAGGTCGCGGTAGCAGGCGGTGATCGCGACGTTGCGCGTCACCGGATCGGTGATCGCGACCACCTCGGCGACCGCCAGCTGCGACGGATAAGGCATGGCTCATGCTAGGCGGGAGGGCGTGGCCGCCGCCAGCGCACCTCGACGTGCCGCTCGCCCGCCAGCTTCTCGATCAGGTAGCTGACCTCCTGATTGGCGTAACGGTCGTGACTGTCGCGGACCTCAGTCCGCCTGCCGAACAGCGCGTCTGCCTCGTCGAACAGCAGCACCTGGCCAGCGCGCTCCGCCGCGTCGAACAACTCGGCCAGATTCTTCTCCGTCTCGCCGATGTAGCGCGACACCACGCGCGCCAGATCGACGGTAAGAACAGTCACCGGCGCGACGTCGCGATGCCTACCAGCGAGGCCGACGGGCTGGGTGTCGCCGTCCGCGGGCGCATCTGGTGCCTGTGCCTGCAGCGTGAGGCGGTGGACGTCGAACTCCGCGGGCCTCACCGTCGCGATGAACACCTCGAGGATCAGGCGTCCCGCCTCGACATCCGCCTGAGTCATGGTCTCGCCCAGTCCGCACCGCGCCCCGAAGGCCTGCTCCGGCTTGGTGCCCTGCAGCGCGCCCCGGCGCCAGAGGTCGAAGAGGAAGTTCTCCACCGTCGTCCGCACCCGCACCCACAGGGGCGCGTCGTTGGGCTCGAACACGACAAAGCCCAGCCCCGCGGCGACGGAGCCGAGGACGTGGTCGGTGAGCCGGCGGACCGACAGGTACCGCTTGGGAGGCTCGATGCTCTGGGACCCGGCGAGAGTGCGCGCCCCCCACACGAGCCTGCCCCGGCCCGGGAATTCCCGCAGCGCGTTGACGCCCTCCTGGGTCAGCAGATCACCGGCGGCGTCGTCGAGCGCCTCGCTGAGTGCGTCGATGCCGTGAAGCGCGACGTTGGCGGGGGCCTTCCACACCCCGCGCTCGGCGTCGGAGCGGGCGATCGCGCCCGCGACGGCTCCCGAGGGCGGGACCGCTACCCCGCCCACCACGAGCCACGGGTGATAGGCGGCGGCGCGCTCACGGTAGGGGCCCGTCTGCTGCACCGTCGCCCTGGTCACGGCGTCGAACGGGCCGGCGGGGAGGTCGAGCAGCAGCACGGCTCGGTGTGCCGCGCAGAAGGTAAGCGCGGCGCTCACCTGCTGGTGAGCGGCGGCCGTCAGCCCGGGGATCGCGAGCACGGTCACGCCGGAGCCTTCGAGGGCGTGCAGGCCCGAGGCGCCGTCGGCGGGGACGAGCTGCTCCGGGGAAGGCCCCGCAGCCCGGACCACGACCGCGCTGGTGCCGCCGTTGGCGAAGAACAGGTCGACGGCGTGGCCCAGTGGCTGGTCGGCCCCGAGGGTGGGCCCGAAGGTGGCGTGATACTCGCCCGGGCTGGTGACCATGACCGGGGTGTCCACCGGCCCCTGGCTGCTGGCCCCGACGAACCCCGTCACCGAGGTGGGCAGCGGCTGAATGGGTGTGCCGGAGGTGATCTCCTCGATGTAGGGCATCTCCCTACTCTGACTGACCGAGGGACACCCCGCAAGGGATGGCGGTGGCGGCTGGTGTGGGCAGTTGAGCCGAGCCTGGCCATCGGCGGGCGGAAGTCGACGATCAACCCTCGCCGGGGCTCGGCGACGGCGACCCGGAGCCGATGCTGCCACGGGCGAGGGCGCACTCGTTGTCCGTGAGGGTGGGGGCGGCGGTGTCGGTGACCACGATCCCGAAGTCCACGTCCCTGCACACCACCGAGGCCAACGCCCCCGTGGCCTTCCCGCCGACGATCACGGCGGCCCTGCTGGAGCCGGAGATGGTGGCGCCGTCGACGATGGGGGCAGCCGACCCCTCCACCTGCAGGCCCACCTCGCCACCGTCGATGGTGAGGTCGAGCAGGGTGGGGCGGGACGACTCCGCGACGGCGACGCCCACCTTGTTGCCGTCGAACGCAGAGCCGGAGACCGAGCCGTCGGATTCTCCCAGGAAGCACAGCCCGCACTCGCCGTTGCCGCTGAAGGTCGCTTCGGTGACGCTCACCCGGTGGGTGCCGGCGACGGCGAGGCCTGCCCAGCCGTTGTCGCGGAGGACAACGTCGGTGGCCTCCAGCGAGGTGCGGCGTTCCGCCGCGAGCTCCTCCCCCACCAGCATCACGCCGGCACCGCCGCCCGTGTCGTCGGGCCGGCCGCCGGTGACCTCCAGGGCGCTCAGGACCAGGGTCGCGGCGCCGCCGGCGACGATGCCGGATCCTGGGACGTCGGTGTCGCGGGCGAGGGTCAGCGACTGCAGCGCCACAGGCTCCGCCGTCGCCACCAGCACCGCGGCCTCCGGGGCGCTGGAACTCAGCCTGGTGACGCCGGCTCCCTTCCCCTCAAGGGTGACGGCGCTGAGCAGCACCAGCGGGCCGGTGAGGTCCCACTCCCCCTCGCTGAGGAGCAGGGCTGAGCCTGAGGGTGCTTCGGCGAGGGCCTCGTGGAGGTCGTCGTCGGGGAAGATGGCCCGGCGGACCGGTAACTCTGGGATCCGCCCTTCGAGTCCCGCGACGAGCCGGGCGCGCACCGCCTCGGCTAGGGGGGTCTCCGCGCGCACCTCGTCGATGCCCTCGTCGACGTCCTGGCGCATCTGCTGGGCGGCGCACTTGAGGTCTTCGACGGCGTCGCCCACCTCCTCGAGGGCATCCTGGATCCTGGTGGAGTCACCGTCGACGGCGGGGGCGGGAGTAGCGGATTCGCTGGCTGTGGGTGTCGCGGTGGATTGCGGGCCCGTGGCCTGCTCGTAGGAGTCGACCACGCCTTGGAGGGCTGCGCCGACGGTCGCGGCCAGGTCGCGGCATTGGGATTCGGGCCAGGCCGACGACGAGGCGGAGGGACTGGGCGAGGGTGTCGCGGGCGAATCGGGAGGTGTGGAGCAGGCTGCCAGGATGCAAGCGGCGACAAGCGAGGTCACGGCCCCGGCTACGCCCTTCATGAGGTCAAACTACACGCCCCCGTGGCGGTTGGAGTGGGTCTCGGGAGGGTAGAACCGAGCGTGTGGGGCAGCCGCGGCGCACTGCGGGTCGTCGCCTTGGCGGCTGGAGCGCGCGGAGTCTTGCCCCTACCGCCACCCTCCCCACCCTGGTCTGAGCGCAAGGGCCCGCACTGGGGTCCCGTCTGCGCGGGATC
>DATITN010000138.1:0-10401 GCA_035467795.1 Arachnia sp.
GGGGCGGGGACCTGTCAGCCCGCGGCGACGATCTCGATGCAGTTCGCCCCCAAGCCCACGTCGTGCCGCGACACTTCAGTCAGCGCGCCGTCGGCGTCCGGCCGGTAGAGCGCCACGACGCGGTCGATCTCGGAGGCGACCAGGAGCGTGTCGTCGGGCAGCACGACGAAGTGGCGCGGCTGCGCCACCACGTCGGAGTGCGCGGTGGCCCGGCCCAGCGTGCCGTCCGCCGCGACATCCACAGCCGTGATCGTCCCGCGGGTCCGCTCGGCGCTGTACAGGCGCCGTCCGTCGGTGCTGAAGCGGAGGTCCGAGCACCAGATGAGGTCCTCCTCGCGCGGCTTGGCGCCGAACCGGCTGTGCGAAAGCCCTCGATCCGTGGGGATGTTGGTGACCGCCTCGGCGGCCTCGAGGGCTCCGGTTGCTGGATCGCGACGGTAGCGCAACGCCTCCCCCGAGTACTCGGTGTTGACGTAGAGCGAGGTCTCAGCCTCGTTGAAGATCAGGTGACGCGGCCCCGAGCCCTCCGGGGCGGGGGCCGACGGCGGGTCGAGCGGGGTGAGGGTGCCATCGGCGCCGACTGCGAACTGCGCGATCAGGTCCTCGCGGAGGGACACGAAGTAGGCGAACCGGTCATCCGAGCTCAGCTGCACGCTGTGCATGTTCTGCCGGGGGATCGGCTCGCCGACGGGGGTGAGGGCCCCGTCGTCGGCCACCTGCCACACCTCGCCGAGGTGGTCGTGGTACGACGCGCTGAACAGCAGCCCGCCGTCGGAGCTGAGCGTCAGGTACACCGACGCGCCATGCGCCGGGTAGCTGCCCAGCGTCTCCAGGGATCCGCCCGCGCCCAGCCGCAGCACAGTGACGCCCCGAGGGTCGCTTGTGCCGGCGAAGACCAGGCCGCGCCCGCGATCCACTGCCAGGGGCAGCCCTGGCGCGACGGCGTTGGTGGACAATTCGTCCAGGGTTCCGTCGGCGATCCTCAGCGTGGTGAGAGTGCCGTCCTTGGAGTTTGCGACGAGGGCGAGGAGAGGTTCCATGCCGCCAGCCTAGCTTCGGAGCACAGATCATTGGCTCTGGTGGGGGAGCAGTGCGGTGCGTGTTCCTCCAGGGCGGGACTCGGGGCCGTGGGAGGCCTGACCGCCGTCCTGGAGGAACGCCTACCGCGGGGTCCCCAGATGGCGTTAGCCACCGCAAGGCCGAGGGTGACGCCTGAGCCGAATCGGGTGCTCGGGAAGGCCCCGTCTCGATCGGGAAGCGGGGTTGAGCGCAGGGGGCTCAAGTCAGACTTGATCGTCGCGGGGTCCTGTGTCAGACTTGAGTGAACTCGGCTCAAGGTCGAAGAATCAGACTTGTCTCCACAGGAGGAACCCCCATGGCTCGTGCAGTAGGCATCGACCTCGGCACCACCAACTCTGTCGTCGCCGTCCTGGAGGGCGGCGAGCCCACCGTCATCCCCAACGCGGAGGGCGCCCGCACCACCCCGTCGGTGGTGGCCTTCTCGACCTCCGGCGAGGTGCTCGTTGGCGAGGTCGCCAAGCGTCAGGCGGTCACCAACGTGGACCGCACCATCCGCTCCGTCAAGCGCCACATGGGCACTGACTGGAAGAAGGCCCTCGACGGCAAGGACTACCGTCCCCAGCAGATCAGCGCCTTTGTGCTGCAGAAGCTGAAGCGCGACGCTGAGGCCTACCTCGGTGAGTCCGTCACCAACGCCGTCATCACCGTCCCCGCGTACTTCGGCGATGCCGAGCGCCAGGCCACCAAGGAAGCTGGCGAGATCGCGGGCCTCGTGGTGGACCGCATCATCAACGAGCCCACCGCCGCGGCCCTGGCCTACGGCCTGGACAGGGGTGACACGGAGCAGGCGGTCCTGGTCTTCGACCTCGGCGGCGGCACCTTCGACGTCTCCCTGCTGGAGATCGAGGGCGGCGTGTTCGAGGTCAAGGCCACCAAGGGCGATCCCCGCCTCGGTGGCGACGACTGGGACGCCGTCGTGGTGGACTGGCTGGCCACGCAGTTCAAGAACAAGCACGGTGTGGACCTGGCCAAGGACAAGATGGCCCGGCAGCGCCTGCAGGAGGCCGCTGAGCGCGCGAAGATCGAGCTGAGCTCGGCGTCTGAGACCTCCATCAACCTGCCCTATATCACGGCCTCCGCCGAGGGCCCGCTGCACCTGGACGAGAAGCTCACCCGCTCCGAGTTCCAGCGCATGACCCAGCACCTGCTGGACCGCTGCCGCGCCCCGTTCAAGGCTGTGATCACGGACGCCAAGACCTCTGTGGACAAGATCGACACAGTCCTGCTCGTCGGCGGCTCGACCCGCATGCCCGCCGTGGTGGACATGGTCAAGGAGCTCACCGGCGGCAAGGAGCCCAACAAGGGCGTCAACCCCGACGAGGTCGTCGCGCTCGGCGCGTCGCTCCAGGCCGGCGTCCTCAAGGGCGAGGTCAAGGACGTGCTGCTCCTCGACGTCACCCCGCTGAGCCTCGGCATCGAGACCAAGGGCGGCGTGATGACCAAGATCATCGAGCGCAACACCACCATCCCGATCAAGCGCTCCGAGGTGTTCACCACGGCCGAGGACAACCAGCCCGCCGTGATGATCCAGGTCTACCAGGGCGAGCGTGAATTCGCCCGCGACAACAAGAGCCTCGGCAACTTCGAGCTCACCGGCCTCCTTCCCGCCCCCCGCTCGGTCCCGCAGATCGAGGTGACCTTCGACATCGACGCCAACGGCATCGTGCACGTGGGCGCCAAGGACCTGGCCACCGGCAAGGAGCAGTCGATGACGGTGACCGGCGGCTCCGCGCTCGCCAAGGACGACATCGACCGCATGGTGCGCGACGCCGAATCCCACGCCGAAGAGGACCGCAAGCGCCGCGAGGCCGTGGACATGCGCAACGAGGGCGACGCACTGGTGTTCCGCACCGAGAAGCTTTTGACCGAGCACGCCGATACCATCGGTGAAGACGTCAAGGCTCCGGTTGTGGAGGCCACAGAGGCGCTCAAGGAGGCCCTGAAGGGTGAGGACAACGATGTGGTGAAGGCCGCCATCGACGACCTCAACACGAAGGCGGCCTCCATGGGCCAGGCCATCTACTCCGCTGCCCAGGCGAAGCAGGCTCAGGAGTCGGCCGCGGCCGACGACTCGTCCGAGTCCGCACAGGGTGACGACGACGTGGTGGATGCCGAGATCGTCGATGAGGAGAAGGACAACAAGTGACCGATTCGCAGTTCGTACCGGACGGCGAGGCTGTGGGTGAGGGCGTCGAGGAGACGCCCTCACCCGGGGCCGTTGAGCCGGCGGAGGGCCAGGAGCTCCTGGAGGCCGTCGACAAGGTGGCCGAGCTGGAGTCGCTCGTCGCCGAACGGACCCTGGATCTTCAGCGGGTCGCCGCCGAGTACGTCAACTACAAGAAGCGGGTGGACCGTGACCGGGACCTGGCCCGCCAGGCGGGCATCGAGGCTGTCGTCAACGACCTGATGCCGGTCCTGGACCACATCGAGTTGGCCAGGCAGCATGAGAACCTCGAGGGCGGCTTCAAGATGATCGCCGACGAGTTGGCGAAGGTGGCCGCGAAGCACGGGCTCACCGTCTTCGGCGCGGTCGGTGAGGCCTTCGACCCGAACCTCCACGAGGCACTGATGGCGGTCCCCATGGACGAGCCGGTCGACGTAGTCACCGTCTCGCAGGTCATGCAGCAGGGCTACCTGCTGGGCAGCCGGGTTGTCCGGCCCGCGCGCGTCGCGGTGGCCAACCCCTGATCCACGCACGAGCGGAAAGGAGATGAACGACAAATGAGCACGAAGGACTGGCTCGAAAAGGACTACTACAAGGTCCTCGGCGTCTCCAAGAGCGCGAGTGCCGATGAGATCAAGAAGGCGTTCCGTCAGATCGCCAAGGCCAACCACCCGGATCAGAACCCGGATAACCACGCCGCCCTGGCGCGCTTCAAGGAGGCGTCGGAGGCCAACGCCATCCTCAGCGATACCGAGAAGCGCAAGGAGTACGACGAGGCCCGCAGCCTCTTCGGGGGAGGGTTCAAGTTCACCCGCCCCGGCCCGGGCGGCTCGCCGGGGTTCGAGGACCTGATCCGCAACGCCCAGAGCGGCGGCCAGGGAAATGCCGGCCTGGGAGACATCTTCGGTGGCCTGTTCGGGCAGACGGGTGCCACCCGTCGCGCCACCCAGCGGGGTCCGCGCCGCGGCGCGGACATCGAGGGGGACGTGACGATCACGTTCGAACAGGCCGTCGAGGGCGCGACGGTGACCATGCGCACCATCTCGGACCAGCCGTGCCCGTCGTGCCGGGGGACCGGGGCGAAGGCCGGCTCGCTGCCGCGGGTCTGCCCGCGGTGCGAGGGATCCGGGATGCAGTCCTCCCAGGCGGGCGGCGTGTTCCACATGAGTGAGCCGTGCACCGAGTGCCTCGGCCGCGGCCTGATCGTCGAGGACCCGTGCCCGGACTGCGAGGGCTCCGGTAGGGGCCGGTCCGCCAAGACCATGCAGGTGCGGATCCCCGCGGGCGTGGCAGACGGGCAGCGGATCAGGCTCAAGGGCAAGGGCGCGGCCGGCGAGAACGGCGGCGCCTCCGGAGACCTCTACGTCTCGGTGAAGGTCACCCCCCATCGGCTGTTCGGCCGCAGCGGCAACAACCTCACCCTGGAAGTCCCCGTCACGTTCACGGAGGCCTCCCTCGGCGCGGAGATCACCATCCCCACGCTGAGCGGGCCCAACGTGAAGCTGCGGGTCCCGCCGTCGACCCCCAACGGGCGCACCATGCGCGTGCGCGGCAAGGGGGCCCGGAAGTCGGACGGCACCATGGGTGACCTGCTGGTGACGCTCAACGTGCAGGTCCCCGAGGGCCTGACCGAGGAGGCCAAGCGGGCGCTGCTGGAGTACGCCGAGAAGGCCCACGAGTCCAACCCGCGGGCCTCCCTGTTCGGCGGGTGAGTGCGATGACGAGCCTGCCCCAACTCTTCGACGTGGACGCGGCCGTCTTCCCGGTGTCCGTGGCGGCGTCGCTGGCGGACATGCACGCCCAGACGCTGCGCGGCTACGACCGGCTGGGCCTCGTCGTGCCGCAGCGCGCGCGGGGACGCGGCCGCCGCTACTCCCTTCGCGACGTGGCCAAGCTGCGTCACGTGCAGCAGCTCAGCCAGGTTGAGGGGATCAACCTGGAGGGCATCCGCCGCATCCTGGCGCTGGAGGCCGAGGTGGAGGGTCTGCGGGATCAGGTGGACCGCCTGAGCGACACCATCCGCCGCCTCCAGTCCCACGAGGCGGCCATGCGCGTGTTCACGGCGGAATCCTCCGGCGCGGTCCACGCGGGGCGGTTCCGCCCCGTCCGTCGGCTCGCGCTGCCGGCCACCGAGAGCGGATAGCCCCAGGCCGGACCAGGGTCGGATCCGGGCACAAATCAGGGCCTCACCCCTGTGGCGACGGCGCCACTCGGGGCACACTGGAAGACGACGCCGGGCGAGGCGCCCGGAGAGAAGGAAGAACAGACATGACTGAGCACGAGCACGACGCCACCCCCACGGCCAACTTCGTGGACGCTGAGGACGCGAAGGATTTCCAGCCCGAGCACGAGCAGGTGGTCGAGTCTGACCAGCCTGAGAAGATCTCCCCCGAGAACCTGGGGGACAACATCGTCAAGGTGGCCACCGAGGCCGCGTACGCCGCCGTCGGTTTCGCCGGCTTCGTGGGCGACAGGGCCAAGACGTTCTACGAGGAGCAGCAGCGCCAGTACGTGGCCTCGCACCCCGACACCGACGGCAGCGAGGGCGCCAAGGCGTTCCTGGCGCAGATGCGCGAGCAGGTCAACAAGTTCGTCGACGAGCTCACCAAGGGGTACCGCGACATGGCTGACCGCGGCCGCGGGGAAGCCCGCCACGCCGACGCTGAGAAGCCCGGCGAGCCCGAGGCGCCCGCCGAGCAGCCTGGACCGCCCGCCTCCTAGACTGCTGGCATGTCCGACGAGCTGCTTCCCCACAGGCGCCTCCGGGCCGGAGACGCGGACCGGGATGCGGTGCTCAACGTCCTTCAACGGGCGCACGCCGCCGGTCGGCTCACCGTCGAGGAGCTGGGGGAGCGGCAGGACGCCGCCCTCCTGGCACGGTTCACCGACGAGTTCCCCCAGCTCGTCGCGGACCTGCCGGAGGGCGGCGCGCTTGCCGTCGGCCACCCGGCGATGCTGGCCCCGCAGCCTCACCTGCCACCCGCCGTCGTGGGATCACCGCCCTCCTTGACCATCCTGACGGGCAGGGAGGTCGACGTCGCGCCCGGCACCACCCTGTACCGCAACTTCGCGTGGTGGGGCGGCGACACAATCCACCTGGACGACGCGATGGGCCCCGGTGTGGTGCTCACGATGGAGCTTTCGGCGGTGATGGCCGGCCACGACATCTTCGTGCCGGCCGGGGTCCGGGTCATCGACGAGTCCATCGCCATCATGGCCGGCAACGACGTCGAGTCGGCGGCGAGGGGGGACGGATCCAACGGGACGCTGCTCCTCAAGGGGTTCTTGTTCTGGGCGGGCAACGACGTGAAGCTGTCGAACCGCCGGTGAGCAGCATTGAGCAGGACCTGGTTTGCCTAATGACCAAGTTGGGTTTGCTTACTCGCGTGAGCATCTCGACGCTGCTGGATGAGCCGATCTCGTTCCTCGACATCGCACGCGCCGTCGAGGTGCTGAGAGCTCCTGCCCTTGAGCTCAGTCGACGACGAGGGCCCCTGCCAGTCAGCAGGGGCCCTCGTCGTCGATGAACGGGGATCAGATCATCGGGGTGGTGTGCCAGATGCGCTGCAGGTAGTCGCGCATCGAGCGGTCCGAGCTGAAGTAGCCGCTGCGCGCCACGTTGAGGATGGCCGAACGGGTCCACGCCTTCTCGTTGGCGTAACGCTCCTCCACCCGCGCCTGCGCCTCGATGTAGGGCTGGAAATCCGCCAACGCCATGAAGCGGTCGTGGTGCAGCAGGTTGAAGACCACCGAGTCGAACATGTGGGTGTCGCCGTAGCTGAACTCGCCCGAGAGGATGAGATCAAGCGCCGCCTTCAGCTGCGGGTTGGACTCGTAGTACGAGCCCGGGTCGTAGCCCTTCGCGCCCAGCTCCGCGACCTCCGGCTCAACCATGCCGAACAGGAAGAAGTGCTTGTCACCCACCAGGCGCCGGATCTCGACGTTCGCGCCGTCGTCCGTGCCGATGGTCAGCGCGCCGTTGAGCGCGAACTTCATGTTCCCCGTGCCCGAGGCCTCCATGCCGGCCAGCGAGATCTGCTCCGACAGGTCCGAGGCCGGGATCAGCTTCTCGGCCAGCGTCACGTTGTAGTTAGCCGGGAACGCCACCTTGAGGCGACCCTCGAGCCGTTCGTCGGAGTTGACCTTCCTCGCCACGGAGTTGATCAGGTGGATCGTGTCCTTGGCCATCCGGTAGCCGGGGGCCGCCTTCGCGCCGAACACGACGGTGCGCGGCGTGACCTCGGAGGCCGCGATCTTGCCGCTGATCACCTGCTCGTACAGCGAGACGATGTGGAGCACCTTGAGCGACTGGCGCTTGTACTCGTGCAGGCGCTTGACCATCACGTCGAGCATGTGGCCGGGAGGGAGTTCGATCCCGTCGCGCTTCATCAGCAGGTCGGTGAGGCGCTTCTTGTTCCACGCCTTGACCTCGCGGAAACTGGCCTGGAAGTCCTGGTCATCGGCGTAGGATTCGAGCTCCTTGAGCCGTTCCAGGTCCGTGACCCAGCCGGGGCCGATGTGATCGGTGATGAGTTCGGCAAGCTTGAAGTTGGCCATCCGCACGAAGCGACGCGGGGTGACGCCGTTGGTCACGTTGGTGAACTTGTCCGGCCACAGCTGGGAGAAGTCCGGGAGCACCTTGTCGCGGAGGAGCTGCGAGTGCAGCTCGGCGACGCCGTTGACCTTCGTGCCCGCCACCGTGGCCAGGTAGGCCATGCGCACGCCGCGCTCCGGGTACTCGGTGATCATCGACATCCTGCGGGCGCGCATCTCGTCGCCCGGGAACGCCTCGCGGACCTCAGCGAGGAACTCGTCGTTGATCCGGAAGATGATCTCCAGGTGGCGCGGCAGTAGGCGGCCGAGCAGCTCCGTCGACCACACCTCCAGGGCCTCAGGCAGCAGCGTGTGGCAGGTGTAGGCGAAGCAGGACCTGGTGACCTCCCAGGCCTCGTCCCACTCGAAGCCCTTGTCGTCGATGAGGATGCGCATCAGCTCCGGCACCGCGATGACGGGGTGGGTGTCGTTGAGCTGGAAGATGATCCGCTCCGACAGGTTGTGCAGGTCGAAGCCCTCCTCGAGCTCGTGGGTGAGGAAGTCGTGCAGCGAACACGCCACGAAGAAGTACTGCTGCTGCAGGCGCAGCTCCTTGCCCTGCGGCGTCGAGTCCTCGGGGTAGAGCACCTTGGAGATGTTCTCCGCGAAGGTCTGGGCGCGCACGGCCTGCGCGTAGTCGCCGGCGTTGAAGATCTGAAGATCGAACGCCTTGGTGGCCGACGCGCTCCACAGGCGCAGCGTGTTCACGCGGCCGTTGAGGTAACCCGGGACCATGTAGTTGTAGGGGACGCCCAGCACGTTCCACGAGGGGATCCAGCGGCTGCGCTCGCGGCCGTCATCGTCGATGTAGGTCTCCGTGTGGCCACTGAAGCTGACCTCCACGCCGGCCTCGGGGTGCGGGAACTCCCAGGGAGAGCCCAGCGCCAGCCACGTGTCGGGCTGCTCCACCTGGCGGCCATCCACGAACGTCTGGCGGAAGATGCCGTACTCGTAGCGGATGCCGTAGGCGATATTCGGCACGTCCATGGTGGCCATGGAGTCGATGAAACAGGCGGCGAGTCGGCCGAGGCCGCCGTTACCGAGGCCCGGTTCCACCTCCTGGGCGCGGAGGGTGGCCAGGTCGATGCCGCAGAGCTCGAGGCCATGTTTGGCGATGTCGTTCAAATCCGTGGCGAGCAGCGCGTTGCCGAGCTGTCGGCCCAGCAGGTACTCGGCCGACAGGTATCCGATGGTCTTGACCTTCGCCTCGCGCGTCTTGCGCTTGGTCTCCAGCCAGCGGGCCATCAGGTAGTTCTTGACGGTGGCGGCGAGGGCGAGGTACTGGTCGTTGACGCTCGAGCCCGAAAGGGTCACACCCTGGTTGGTGTTGAGCTCGTGCAGGAACTCGCGCACGAAGCCGTCGACCGAGAACGGCGGGGCGCCGACGGGTGCGGTGGCGAGCGGGTGCGTCGGGGTGGAGGCGGGTCCATATGTGCGGGTATCAGTGTTGGGCGTCTCGTCCGCGGGGAACGGCCGTCCAGGCTGCGCGATATCAGGCATGGCGCAAACATTAGTTGAGCGACGGCGGAAACTCGCAACGCTCCGGGGTCCGGACGCCGCCCCGTGGACGGCAGGTGAGGTGGATCGGCGTCGCGTCGTCGCGGGGCGCCCGACGACGGCGTCCGCACCAGCCCCCACGCGGATCCCTAGGATGGGGCCATGGTGATGCTCTACGTCCTTCTCGGGATAATGAGCGTCGGGTCGCTGATGGCCATGATGACTGATCCCTTCAGCAGGTTGTCGGTCATTCGCCGTCCTTATGTGGCGGAGATGAAACTCAACGCAATCGCGGCGATCGACACAAATGCCAGACTGAGAGTGCGCACAGGCCTCCACTACAGGATGTTCGGGATGGCAAAGAACGCCTTTCACATCCTCGCCAGCCGCTACGCGCTGCGTCCCCGGACGGGACGAGGTGCGTCAGTGGAGCGGATCATCGAGGAGATCTATTGGCTTCGCTTCGATCCGTCCAAACTGCTGCTGATCTCAGGGGACCACTTCTCCTGTCTGTTCGTGCGCAATCTCGGCGTGTTCTACTACCCCACTCTGGACACCCAGTTGCCCGCCACCGACGATCAATGGCGTGACCGGCAACTGGTCTATCTGCAGACCCTCGCCTACGCGCTCGGCGTCTTCGACAAGACCGATGACCTCGCCACCACCATCGTCCCGATTGGGCCCTGGGAGGCGACGTGCGTCAACTTCCATTCCTACCCGTCCGACACCCTCTACGGCATGCTGTACGCGCTCGCCGCGCTGCTCGGCAGGGAGACGTCGCGCCCGGCGAGCTACGGCGACCAGCAGTCGGAGCTCGGCACCCGGGACGCTGCCGCGCTGCTGCTCGACACCTACCGGGACGGGCTGACCCGCCACTACCTGCGCTACCGTCGCCGCGCGTTCGACGAGCACCTCGGCCTGATCGACCCGTTAGTGACCATGTCAGGCGCCAAGGACATCGTGAAGCGCGAATCGTCCTTCTATGACAACGTGGTCTTCTGGAAAACCACCCAACTCGCCATGAACCTGGGCCTCATCCCCACGGACCTCGATTTCCTGGCGGGCCT
>DATITN010000139.1:0-8877 GCA_035467795.1 Arachnia sp.
GCCGAGGGCGCCCGGGTCGTCTACATCCTCGGCCGGCGCGCGCCCGGCCGCGACACCTGGCTCCCCGAGTCCGCCTCCCACCTCACCGACGGGGAGGCCCTCCGACAGCTGATCCCCGACATCGCCGACCACGACGTCTTCCTCTGCGGCGCCACCGCCGGGATGGCCGCCGCCGCGGCGGCCGCGCAGGACTGCGGGGTGCCCGACAAGCACATTCACAGCGAACGCTTCAGCTGGTGACCCCAGCTCTGACAACCCAGCACTGACAAGGAGAAACCCATGCGCACGATCATCGCCGCCCTCATGGGCACCATCAGCGGCGTGGTGCTGCTGTTCAGCTACCACACCAGCACCGGCACTCAGGCGGCCACGGTCGCGGCGACCTCCACCGGGGACGGCCAGTCCGCGACCAGCACCCCCAACGCGGGAGAGAGCTCGCCGTCCGACGCCACCGAGTCCAGCTCCGACGACGGCACCGGCGCATCGTCGACGACCGGGTCCGTCTCGGGAACCTTCACCGGCGCCGCCGTCGAGACCCGCTACGGCGCGGTGCAGGTGGAGATCACCGTCGAGGACGGCGTCATCACGTCCTCGGAGGCGATCCAGTACCCCAACCGCGACCGCCACGATCAGCAGATCAACTCCTACGCCGTCCCTGTGCTCAACGCCGAGGCGGTCGACGCCCAGAGCGCCGACATCGACTCGGTCTCCGGGGCGACGTTCACCAGCGTCGGCTACGCGCAGTCGCTTCAGTCCGCGCTTGACGAGGCGTTCCAGTGACCACCGCGCCGGTGGTCGGGCGTCCGGCGACCGATCCCGCGGTGCGCTCCGGAAGCCTGCCGCGCCGCGCCTTCGTCGCCCAGATCATGGGGCTTCCGATGAGCATCCACGTGCGCGGTCCCCGTGCCTGCGACCCCGCCGTCGAGCAGGCCGTCGAGCGGGCTTTCGACGAGCTTCGGGCCGACGACGAGATGTTCAGCACCTGGAAGCCGGACAGCCCCGTCAGCCGGATCCGGGACGGCCGGGACTCGCTCCGGGACGCGCACCCGCGGATCCGTCAGGTCGCGGCGCTGTGCGAGATCGCGGCTCAGCGGACCGGGGGTGCCTTCTCGGCGTGGCTGCCCGACGGTGGCCGCACCGTCCGCTTCGATCCCACCGGCCTCGTCAAAGGGTGGGCGGTCGAGCAGGCCTTCAGGGGCCTCCTCAGGCGCCTGGCCGAGATCGGCGAGCACGACGCCCTCGTCAACGCCGGCGGCGACATCGCCCTGCACTGCGAGCGCACCGACACCCCAGACTGGGTGGCCGCGGTGGAGGACCCCCGGGACCGTGGCCGGGTCCTCCAGCGGTTCAAGATGCGCACGGGCGCCGTTGCGACGTCGGGGACGGCCGCCCGCGGCCAGCACATCACCGACCCGGGCACGGGCGCGGCGTCGGTGGGCCTGCTGTCAGCCACCGTCATCGGCCCCGAGCTCACCTGGGCCGACGTCTACGCCACCGCCGCCTTCGTGCTCGGCCACAGCGGTCTCGGCTGGCTCGCCAACCGACGTGACCACGCGGGCATCCTCGTCGACCGCGACGGGAGCGTCACCACCGTCCGGGGCTCTAGCGTCCGAGAGGCTCAGCCCGTGGCGGGTGCCGGCCCTGGGTTGTAGGCGTTGCGGGCGGGCACGGTCTTGTCCCTGGCCCATCCCGCGGGGGCATCCAGGATCCAGCGCCCTGCGCCGCTGGCTGCTGGAACCAGGTGGTCCTTCATGAAGACCTCGATCGGGTTGGGCTTGGGGTCTGGCGGCCAGAACATCGCGATCAGGGCGGCGACGATACCGATGATCGCGAAGATGGCACCGACCACGGGGATGAAGCTCGCCGCGGAGAACAATCCCACGACGGCGAAGATCGCCACACCGAAGTTGGCGGCCATGATGATGCCGTCGAGGATCTCGGTCCGCAATGGTGCCCCGCTCGAGAGGTCCTCCAGGAACTGCCACTCCGAGAGGAAGGCGAATGCCACGGCGGCCACTGCCCCGATCACCTCGCAGGCCCGCCCGACGGTTTGGTCGAAGGTCTTTGCCCACGTCGAACCCTCGATTTCCAGGACCTCCGTCTCGGGGTTGATCAGGTTCGAGATGCTCTTCGTGCCGTACTCCAGCGGGTCCTCGTCGGCGGTCAGCGACGATCGCTCGAGCGCGTCGGTGTCCATGCCCACCTCGCTGTCGGCGCACCAGCGGTAGAACTCCTGAACCTTGTTCATTCCCCACGTGCCGGCGTCCCCGACGGTGCCGATGATCGTGGGCATCTTGCCCACCAGCTTGGCCGCGATCTGGACGGTCGAGATGACCACAGAGGCTTTCTGCTCACCGGTCAGCTTGTCCCAGCTCATGAAGGAGATCACCGCCTGGGAGATGCCGGCCACGAACGCCAGGCAGTAGACCGACGAGGCGAACTTGTATCCGACCTTTCCCCAGGTGGTCTCGGCGTTGGCCAGAGTCTCCCAGAAGTTCTTCCCGCCGGCAGCGACGCTGAGGTCCGTCAGCGCCTCGGCGAGCGCGACGACGCCACCGGCCTCCTCAGCGGCCTTCTGCATCTCTTCGGCCTGGGCGATCAGCCGGGCCTGGGCCTCCGGGTCTGTCCCTTCGACCCTCAGCGCGCCGGACATCAAGGCGTCGATGAACGCCTGGATGCTGTCTCCTAGCCAGGTCTTCATCGAGTCGCTGTCGAACTTCAGATGCTCGACGCACCGGGACAGGGAGGCGTTGACGATGAGGGTGTGGTACTGGCGCGCGTAGTCTCCCGACGGTTGAAGAGCGAGCAGGATCGCCGAGTGTCGATTCGCCTCCTCCATGCCGTGGCCTGCCATGACCTTGAGCACCGCTTGGTTGATCATGGCCGGGGTGGTGATCTGGTCGTAGAGGCGCTTCGCCCAGTCATGAGCGGGGTCGTCGGTGTTCTGGTCGGCGATGTAGTCCCTGAGCCGCGGCAGGGCCTGGACGAAGGCCTGCGTGTACACACCGTGGGACTGGGCGTTGTAAGCCTTTTCGGTGGCCAGCCCGGCCTGCATGTAGAACGCCAGGTTCAGCTTCTGGGGCTCGTTGAGCTTCGTGGCGGGGGCTCCGCTGCCGGTCATCTTGTCGAACGAGGAGCCCAGGTAGCAGACGGCGAACCGGTCGGTGTAGAACGAGGCGTTGGAACGGATCAGAGTCTTGCGCTCCTCGCTGAAGCCCGACGGCGGTTCCTCCGCCCAGTACGTCGACACCCAGTCCTTGGTGCCCGGGTTGTCGGCCAGCGCCCACTTCATGTTCTCGATCAGGAGATTGAACTGGGTGTCCTGGAGCTTCTTGGCGTCCGGCTGGAGCGAGTACAGCTCGGCCACGTTGAGGTCGGCCGCCACCTCAGCCGCGGCCGGTGGTGCGGATGCCGCGACCAGCGCGGCTGCCGGCCTCGCCGGGGACCGGACGGCAGTCCCGCTCCAGGCCAGCCGGGTGGGCTCCAGCTGCGCCGTGTCGGCGTCGTAGCGCTGCACGACGCCGCGGAACGAGTCTCCGAACGAGTCGAACTCCACGATGAAGCCGCCCGGGAACGTGGGCCCGAACTCGTCCACCCCGAGGCTGGGGTCATCCATGACGAGAGTGAGGATCAGGTTCTCTGTCTTCGGGTCGACGGTCAGGGCGCAGGAGTCGCCCAGGTCGACCGGGTCTGCAGGGCGTTTCGGGTCCACCAGTTGGATGACCGGCACGGGGAGCTGGCCCCCCTCAGTGAACGCGTAGCCGACGACGAGGTGCAGCCCTTCGGTCCACCCGGCGGCGTCAGAGTCCGCTGGCGCGGGGGGCGACCAGGTGGGAAACTGCTCCGTGCCGCTCGGCACCGCCCCGCTGATGGCCGTGCGGGTGGTGTAGACCGTGGGTGGAGTCACGCCCGCGACGTCGTGAGCGGTGGCGTCACCCTCGGTGGCGCCGAGGAAGACCCGCCCGGTGACGGCCAGGGCGTCGGGCGTGAAGCTGAGCACCCCACTGACGTAGCGATCGGCCGTCTTCGACGAGAAGCGGACGAAGTTGCGCCCGAACTGGGCCTGCGTGACCCGGTCGCCATTGAAGAACAGGGCCCCGTCGTGGACCACGACGTGGGCGAACTCGTCGTGGTCGAGGTGCTCGCCGACGGCGTGGTCGAAGACCCGGAGGTCGAACCGTCGCGATGCCCTGCTGAGATCGAGGGTCGCCGGCCAGGCGCCGGTGAGACGGTCGACCTGCCTGGGTGACATCCGGACAGATTGAGTGAGAGTGTGCACGGGTCTTCCTTTCTGGGATCAGGGACGATCAGGGGGTGCTCGACGCGCGGAGGGCCCGCTGGACGGCGGTGTTGATGAACGGACCGACGGCCCGGCTCAGGAGGGGCATCACCTCGGTCAGGCGGCTCTCCAGGAGTCGGCGCTCCGCCTCCGTCAGCCGACCGAACCCGTGGATCAGCCGCTCGACGGTGAGGACGGGATAGTTCATCGCCACGAGGTAGTCCCTCGCGTGGTAGGAGGGCGGCCCATCGGTGAGATGGAGGCCATGCAACCTGCTGCCCTGCGGAAGGAACTTCCTGGTGAGCTCCACGATCCGCACCTGCTCGTAGCTGACCGGGTCCAGACTCGACAGCCGGAACACCACGTCGCCGGGTTTCAGCGCGCCCACGTCCCGCAGCGGGTTCTCCCCGAGCGCGATGGCCGGGTCGACGGCCTTCCAGCCATCCGGCGTCCAGAAGAGGTGTCCAGCGGAGAAGAACGGCTCCTCCCGGGTGGTCCCGTCGTCGATGCCGAAGATGAACTCGCCGTGCTCCAGTTCGAGCACCACCCGCTCTCCGGACTGGATGGCCACCCTGCCGTCCCTCCCGAGTACGGCGTCGCCCGCCTTGATGGACTCGATGGCCACCTCGCTGCCGTCGGCGAGCCGGACGGGGGTCCCGGGCACGAAGCAGCCCGAGCCGCCTTCCGGATCGTTGTCCGGGCTGGACCCCGTCGTCAGGCCCAATGCCTTCGGTTTCCCGCCCAGAAACTGCTCGACCGCCACGCCGAAGCCGTAGCGGTCCCAGCTCCGCCCCGCAGAGCCGGCAGGTCCGCCCTGCCCGGGCGTGTACGTGTGGCCGATCACCGAGCTCACCGAGATCGCGGCGTTGACCGCGCCGATGAACTGCTCCGGCACGGCCGAGAAGTCCTGGGCGGGGATGAACGTGCGGGTGCCCCAGGTGTTCACGATGCCCTGATCCGGGTACGCCGCACTCCACACACTGAGGACGTGATCCACCAGGCCGGCGTCGAGGCGCTGGATCTTGTAGAACACCAGGTTCAGCTGGTCCAGCCAGTTCGGCTGATCGAAGATCTTGAGGATCTCGGTGTTGATGAACGGATCGGCGGTGACATGGGTGGCGAGCTCCGCGCCCCACGACGCAGGGTTGTCCGCGGCGTACTCCCGAAAGGTGTGCTCGCCGCTGCGGCAGTGGTCGGGAAATGCCCAGGAGTAGAGCGCCTGCCCCTCGGCCACGGCCTGTGCGTTCGCGTCGGTCATCCGCGTCTGCCAGAAGCTGCCGGCGGCGCTCGAGTTGACGCATTTACTGAAGCCATACAACGAACTCAGAGAGATCGACGAGCAGACCATGGCGGTGGCGAGGTCGTCGATGAAGGTGGGGTCGAGGGGTGGAGGCGCAGCCGGCTCTGTCGAAAAGAAGACCGAGTGCACCGCGGGTGCGCTCTTCAGCTGCTGGACGAGCGTGTCACTCACGGTGGATCTGACGGAGGAGTCCGTCATCGAGTACAGATCGGAAACGCTGAGAACGGTCATGATGCGGCTCCCCGGTTGGGTAGACACATCTTTGGCTAGGCGTTTTCCTCGGTCAACCCCCCATTCGGTCAGAGATCCCGTGGCTCAACGAGGACGCTGCCGCCGTCGTTGGCAGAGGGGGCTCAGGCCTGGTCGACGCGCACCAGGTTCCCGGACGGGTCGCGGAACGCGCAGTCGCGGACCCCCCACGGCTGGTCCGCGACCTCGGAGACGATCTCGGCTCCGGCTTCCGTGGCCTTGGCGAAGACGGCGTCGACGTCGGAGGAGCTGAAGTGCGCCGCGTTCATGCCGCCCTTCGCGACGAGCGCACGGATCACCTCGATGTCCTCGGGGGAGCCGTCCACGTAGTTCGACAACACGATCCCGACGTCGGGCTGCGTCGGCGAGCCGACGGTGATCCAGCGGAACTCACCTTGGGGCACGTCCATGCGCACCTCGAGGCCGAGCACGTCGCGATAGA
The DNA here is from genome assembly GCA_035467795.1 of Arachnia sp. Classification (GTDB taxonomy): domain Bacteria; phylum Actinomycetota; class Actinomycetes; order Propionibacteriales; family Propionibacteriaceae; genus Arachnia. The sequence goes on from DATITN010000139.1 coordinate 6,271, forward strand.
AGGCCAGGGCGGCATCCGGGTCGTTGACAGTGATGAATGAGGTCGAGAGCTTGATGTCCATGCCTGCAACGCTAGACGGGTCGCGGGCTGGGTGCTTCTCCATTCCTGCTCGGTCGGGTGGCGAGCCGGGCCACGCAACTGGGCACCCCGATCAGAGCCGAATGGTCTCCGGCCCGATAGGCGGTGGGTGTCCGGCCCACCAGCTGGGTGAACTTTGCACTGAAGGATCCGAGCGAGGTACAGCCAACGGCCAGGCACACCTCGGTGACGGTCAGGCCACCACCGCGCAACAGCCACTGGGCCCGCTCGATCCGCCTGGTCATCAGGTACGCATGGGGCGTCTCCCCGTAGGCGGCCTTGAACCGGCGCGTGAAGTGCGCCGGGGACATGTAGGCCGCCGCGGCGATCGCGGCCACGTCGAGCGGTTCGGCGAAGCGACGGTCCATCACGTCGCGCGCCCGGCGCAGCAGCGCGAGCTCGTCGAGGCGTGCGTCACGCGGCATGGTGGCATTCTACGTTGGCCCCGTCACGGTGGGTCAGAACTCTTCGTCGCCGGTGAGGCGCTCGGGGACGGTGAAGCTGCTGGTCAGGCGGTGGTACTGCCTCGTCGCGCTGCTCTGGACGATGCCGTCGAGCAGTTCGATGATGTGGCAGGCCATCTCCTTCGAGGCCCGATTGGGCCTGCCCTGGGCGATCGCTTCGACCATCTCCGCCGCCCCGACTCCCCGGGAGTTGTCGCTGTAGCGGTGGTGCACCGGCAGGATCTCCGACGAGGCGGCGCCGGCCATGATCTCGCGAGGGTCGCGGAGCCCCGTGGTGAGACGGACGTCGCCACCGAACTGGTTCGGGTCCGGCAGATAAAGGAGGCCCTCAGTTCCCTGGATGCACAGATAGGGCTCCTCGGGAAAGACGCTGTCGCCGTTGAAGGACACCGTGCCCAGCACGCCGCTCTCGAGCTGCATGGTGGCCGTCATGACGTTCTCGTTGGCGATCTCGTAGTGCTCGCCGAAGTGGGGCCCGCCCTCCAGACGGTAGGTGCGCTGCGGCCGGTTGGTCTGATGGAAACCGCACACCTCGACGGCCGGACCGAGTATCGACAGCACGGCGGTGAGGCCGTAGACGCCGAAGTCGTAGCCCATTCCCGCACCGGGCCGCAGCAGGAAGGGCATGAACTCGTACAGCAGGTCCAGGCCACGGTTCAGCATGATGGTGAAGCCGGTCGGCTGCCCGATCCTGCCGGTTGCGACCGCCTCGGCGGCGGTCTGGACGGCTGAGCCGAGGAAGGTGTCCGGGGCGCACCCCAGATAGAGCCCGCGGGCGTCGGCCAGGTCTGCCAGGGCCTTGGCGGAGGGGTAGTCGCCGGTCAGCGTCTTCTCCGTGTAGACGTGCTTGCCGGCCTTCAGTGCCCGCTCGATCACCTCGTCGTGCGCCTCGACGGGGGTCAGGTTGAGCACGAGTTCGATGGAGGTGTCGCCCATCAACTCGTCCATCGTCATGGCTGCGATCCCGTGCTGGGCGGCCTTGGCCTGGATGTGGCCCATGTCGCGGGCGGTGCACCCCACCAGCTCAAGGTTGCGGAAGCTGTCCTTGATGTTCCCGATGAACGTGTCGCTGATCATCCCGACGCCGACTACGCCGACGCGCATCGGCTGTGTGTCCTGCATGGAGACTCCCTCTGTCAGGCAGTGCGACCACGGGTCGTGCCTGGAGCAACCGGCACGATCAGCGATCGCGGGTAAGTAGTGAGCGCCATCGTAGGAGGGAAGTGTTGATCATGGCGCCGGGACCCGCCGAGCCTCGCGGCCCCGGGCGGCCTCAGTACAGTCCGAGGTCCGCGAAGAGCACAGCCAGACCACCGTGCTTGGGTCCTGCTGCCACCCGGTCGGCCACGGCCAGGACGCGGGGGTGGGCGCCTTCGATGGCGACGCCGACGGCGGCCTCGTCGAGCATCTCCAGGTCGTTCAGCCCGTCGCCGACCGCCACGACTGTCGCGGGGTCCACGCCCAGCGCCGACACGACCAGGCGCATCCCGATGGCCTTGTGCACGCCCACCAGGTAGAGCTCGCCGGCCGCGGCGCCCAGGTCCGGGATGGAGCTCGGAAGCGCAGCCACCTCCGGGCCGATCAGCTCAGCCAGCTCCGGAATGGGGGTGGGGGACTCGACGCAGGAGACCTTCCCGAACGAGGCGTCGGAGAGGTCGTCGGTCATGCGCAGGCTGTCGAGGAGGTCCAGGGGCCGCGGTTTGGTGGGGTCATCTCCGCGAAGGTGAGGTTCCAGGTGGCGGGCCACGCGGACGTCGACACCCGGCGGGCCCCAGAGACCCTCCGTCGACTCCAGGAGGAACGCCACGTCGTGCTCGAGGAGCACCTCGACGGTGCGGGCGGCCACCGCGGGCGGGAACCGGACGTCAGCGAGCACCTGTCCGTCCACCTCGACGTAGGCGCCGGCTCCGCCGACGAACCCGTCGAACCCGGCCTCCAGCATCCGGCGCGGCACCATCGACTTCGGCCGACCCGTGCACAGGAACACCAGGTGGCCGGCCTGGCGCGCCCGGCGCACCGCCGCCGCGTGCGCGGGGGGAACCTCGCCGTGGTCGGCGTAGGTGCC
>DATITN010000140.1:0-3127 GCA_035467795.1 Arachnia sp.
GCTGCTGCAGCTCAAACACGTCGTCGAGAACGACCCTCCGAAAGGCTGAACCATGAACAACACCGTCATCTACAGCATCTACATCAACGCCCCGGCGCAGAAGGTCTGGGACGCCATCACCTCCTCCGAGTACACGTCGCGCTGGGGCTACGGCGGAGACGTCGAGATCGACCCGCGGCCCGGGGGCGTGTACCGCAACCTCACCACCGACGAAATGAAGCAGATGGGGATGGGCGAGGTCGCGGTCAACGGCGCGGTGGTGGAGATCGACGAGCCGCGACGGCTCGTCCTCGACTGGGCGCCCGCCTGGTACCCGGAGGCAGAGGCAACCCGCGTCACCTGGGAGCTCACTGAATACCCGGGCGGCCTGACCCAGCTCGTCCTCACCCACGACGTGACGAACAACCCGCAGCTCCTCGCCGAGGTGACGGGCGGCGCGGATCCGAGCACCGGCGGCGGTGGATGGCCGTGGGCACTGTCGGGGCTCAAGACCCTGCTGGAGACGGGCCGATCCATGGACGAACCCGCCGCCTGATTCTCGAGCGCGGCAGGCAGTGACGCCGGGTGTCGCACCCGGCACCCGGCGTCACTCCTCAGGTCAGTTGAGGCCGTGGACCGCCACGACGTCGCCCGGGCTGACGGCTTCCACCGACTCCGGGACGACGGCGAGGCCGTCGGCCAGGTGCAGCGAGGCCACCAGGTGCGAGCCAGAGCCGAGCCGGTGCGTGGGCAGCACCGCGCCGTCGACGATGCGCACCGGCGTGTACTGCCGACGCCCCGGCGGGCTGCGCCACCCCTCGGCGACGGGGAGCTCGACGGACGGCCACCGTGTGGGCAGGCCCTGGAAGGCGGCCAGCAGGGGGCGCAGGAACGCCCAGGCGGAGACGAACACGCTGACCGGGTTGCCGGGCAGACCTACGAACGCCACGGCCCGCCCGTCACGGTCGCGCAGTGCGCCGCAGGCCTGCGGCTTGCCCGGCTGCATCGCCACCTTGACGAACTCGATCTCGCCCTCGACCACCTGCCGTACCACCTCGAACGCCCCCACCGACACCCCGCCGGAGGTGACCACAATGTCCGCGGCGGCGGAGGCCTCGTCGAGCACCCGCGCGAACTGGGCCCCGTCGTCGGGCACCGATCGCCGGAGGACGACCCGGCCGCCGAACCTCTCCACGAGGCCGGCGAGCAGGATCGAGTTGGAGTCCGGGATCTGGCCGAAGCGGAGCGGTTCACCGGCGGGCGCCAGCTCGGAGCCGGTCGACAGCACCGCGACCCGCGGCCTCCGCCGCAGCGGCACGGACCCGAAGCCGATCGAGGCCGCCGCGGACGCAGCCTCTGGCCCCCACACGGTGCCGGACGGCAGCACGACGTCGCCCGCGCGAACGTCCTCACCCGCCCGTCGCACGTGCCTGCCAGGCACCGCTGCCTCGCTGACGACAACACGATCGGGCAGTGGCGCGGCGCCCATCGGCTGGTCGGTGGCCTCCACCGGGACGACGCCGTCCGCCCCCGGTGGCATCGGCGCACCGGTCATGATCCGGGCCGCCTCCCCGGGCCCCACCGTCGGAGTGGAGGTGGCGCCGGCTGGGATGTCGCCGATCACGCTCAGTACGGCGCCGGTCGTCGCGTCGGAGGCGCGCACCGCGAACCCGTCCATGGCCGAGTTGTCGAAGGGCGGCACCGCTACCCGCGCCGCCAGGTCCTCCGTCAGCACCCGTCCGCGACCCTCACCCACGGGCGTCGCCTCGGATGGCAGGAGCGAGGCCAACGCCAGCACCCGCTCCAGGTACTCCTCGACGCTCAGCATCCCCAGCCCCGGTTCACGGGCACTGGGACCATTCGTGGGTGCCGTCGGCGAGGAACTGCTTCTTCCAGATCGGCAGCCTCTCCTTGACCCGCTCCACCAGGTCCGACGCGCAGCCGAACGCCTGCGCCCGGTGCGAGGCCGCGACCGCCACGAACAAGGCCACTCCCCCGATGCCCAGCGTGCCGACGCGGTGCTGCGCCGCGATCGCGTGCACGCCGTCGCGGCCCTCGAACTCGGCCACGATCTCCCGCATCACGGCCTCCGCCGTCGGATGCCCGACGTACTCGATGCCCGTGACCGCGACCCCGTGGTCGTGATTGCGCACGATGCCGCCGAACGTGACGACGGCGCCCGCGCGGTCATCGGTGACGAACGCCGTCAACGCGTCGGCGTCGACGGAGTCGGCCGTCACCCCTGCGAGTTGCTTCACACTCACACCCTAACGCGAGGGGTCAGCTGGGCTTCGGCGCGCCTGGGCGGGCGTAGCGGAACCAGGTGATCGCGATGCACATCACAGCCCACACAGCGCCGATCGAGTAGAAGATCGTGGGGCTCATGACGGTGAGTCCGACGCCGAACAGGAACGGCCCGAAGGCCGCGATGGCCGCGGTCCAGCCGATCACGCCGCCGGCCTGCCGCTTCTCGAAGATCATCGGCATCTGCTTGAACGTCGACGCGTTGCCGATCCCGGAGAACAGGAAGATCAGCAGCATGCCCCACAGGAACTGGTTGAACCCGCCCTGAAGCGCGGCGGCACTGGAGGTGTCGGGGGTGAGCGCCGGAATGGTGAAGAGGATCGAGCCCAGGATGCCGACGCCTGAGATGAGCGTCCAGATGGCGCCTCCCATCCGGTCCGTCAACGGCGAGAACACCACGCGGGCGCCCGCGCCGACGAGCGGGCCCAGGAACACGAACTTCACCGGATCCGGCAGCGAGTAGCCCTCGACGAGCATGATGGCCGTGGCCCCCGCTCCCTCGACGATGGCATCATTGCCTGCCCCGTACAGGTTGAGCATCAGCAGGCCGAACTGGGCCGCGAGCCCGGAGAACGTGCCGAAGGTCATGATGTAGAGGATGGTCATCCACCAGGTGTCCTGGTTGGAGAAGATGTCGAACTGCTGCTTGATGTTGGCCTTGATCGGCACGGAACGCAGCGCAATGTAGGCCCAGATGGCCCCCACGATGATGAACGGGATGTAGACCAACGCCGAGTTCTGGTACCAGACGGTGACGGGGTCCTTGCCGGCCACGGCCATCTGCTGGGAGCCCAGGAAGGCGAACATGCCGAAGGTGATCAGCCAGGGCGTCATGAGCTGCACA
>DATITN010000141.1:0-17598 GCA_035467795.1 Arachnia sp.
CCTTACCTCCGAGAAGGTTACGCATCGTGGCGTCACCCTCGGACAGGTCATAGATGTAACGATCCTCGCTCATGCTGGGGGAATCTCCTTTGACAACCCTGGGGACCTCGATGTCCCCATCCGTCGCCCAGCCTAGACCCGCCGCCTCGGCACCGCGGGCCAGGGGTGAACTTCTCCCACCCCTAGTGGGATCAGGGAGACCAGGGCGTACCCGGTCGGACGATGCCCGGCGGGCGGCGGAGGCGTGCGCCCACCTGCTTGGCGCGATCGTCGACCATCTCGATGATCCGCGACGCCGCCTCCTCGATAGCCACCCCGGTGGTGTCGACGATGGGGCACCCCAGCCGCTTCTGGACCTTGCCGATCTCGTCGAGCTCGTCATAGATCTTGACCAGGTCCGCGTAGCCGTCCTTGGTGCCGAAGCCGCCCATGCCCCGCACGCGCTGCCCGCGGATCTTCAGCAGCCGTTCGGCGTCCATGGTCAATCCGACGATGCGCCACCGGTCCAGCTCGAACAGTTCCTTGGGCGGCGTGATGCCGGGCACGAGCGGCACGTTGACGGCCTTGTACCCCATGTAGCCCAGATAGATCGACAGGGGCGTCTTGCCGGATCGCGACGGCCCCACCAGGCAGATATCGGCCTCCCGCAGCGCTGCCGGGAGGGAGCCGTCGTCCATCCGGACGGCGAAGTCGATGGCCGCCATCCGCACGAAGTACTCGGCCTCGACCCCGGGGGGACGCATCGCCACCTGGTCCGCCTCGATGCCCGAGATCCGCTCCAGTGCGTGCATCGCGTCGGTCATCAGGTCCGCGTACGGGAGGTCGGCGTCGCGGCAGAAGTTGCGCACCAGGTCCGCCAGTTCCTCGTTGACGAGGGTGAAGAACACGGCCGCGGCAGGGGCGCTGTCGCGGACGGCCTCCAGGGCGCGCAGCAGGGCCGCGGTGGTGTTGATCTTGCGATGGCGAACGATGGTGAAGTCGCGGCTCGGGAACTGGGTGATCGCCGCCCGCGCGATCCGGGCGGCCGTCTCCCCCGTCGAGTCGGCGATGATGTGAATTTCCAGCGGCTCTGCTGACATGGTCCACACTCTATGACCACGGACGCGGGTGCGGACCGGGGGGAGGGTAGGACACAACCCTTCGAGACGCTGCGGACGGCGCCTCCCAGGGGAGGGGAGGAGCCGCGACTGATCAGGAGGCGGCGGGTGGTGGGGGCCGGGGCAGGTTGGGTGGGCGTTGATGACGGACGCAGTAGCGCGAAGCGCCGCCGACCGGCATCATGGGCGGCCCGGCCCCCACCACACGCCGCCAACCCGACCACAGGTCCTGTAGGCAAGATGGGCCAAGTCCCTTGTCAGCTCACTTTCCTTAGGCTTCGAGGCCGCTCCGCGGCACCTCAGCCCGCGGGGGGAGGCCGACGGCTCGGGACGGGGTTACTGGCGGGCGCGCTTCGCGCGGAGGCCGTACTCGCGCATCCGCTTCGGATACGGGACCACGCCGGCGTCGTAGCACGGGATGTTGCAGCGGGCCGCGAACTCGTAGCCGTAGGCCGCGCTCGGCAGGCCGCGACGGGTGGACTCGCCGTCGGCCGCGACGAGCAGCAGCGACGGCTTGTTGAACGACGTCGGCTGCTCCACCCACGCCTCCACGCCGCGACGGGTGGCGACGAAGTGGGTCAGGTGGTCGCGCAGAGCATCCGGCACCTGGCGGTCCTCCCGTGCCACCTGTGCCTCGCGCTGTCGCCGTCGAAACCAACCCACGGGCCAATTATGCCGAGTGGACGAAACTACGCGGTCCTCGGGCCCGCACGCGATGTTCGCGAGGCTCTTTCAGACGGCCGCAGGGCCGGTGGGCCATGGAAGACTGGGCCGCATGAGCGACCCCTTTGACGTGGCAATCCTCGGCGCCGGCTCGGCCGGCTACGCCTGCGCCCTGCGCGCCGCTCAGCTCGGGCTGCGGGTGGCCCTCGTCGACGACACCGCGCTCGGCGGCACCTGCCTCCACCGCGGCTGCATCCCCACCAAGGCTTGGCTGCAGGCGGCCAAGGTGCGGCGGACTGTGGTGAAGGCACCGTCGTTCGGGATCGCGGCCACGCTCGGCGAGACTGACGCGGGAGGGATACTGCGTTACGCCGACGGCGTGGTCGGCGGCCTGCACCGCGGCCTGGAGTCGCTGATCTCGCAGCGCGGCATCACGGTGATCCGCGAGCGCGGCACGCTGACGGTCGACGAGCGTGGGCCCGGCCTCGAGACCGGCGCCATCGTGCACCGTGCCCGCGCCGTCGTCGTGGCGACGGGGGCCGCCCCCGTGACGCTCGGCCTCGCCGGCGACGGCGTGCGCATCCTCACCAGCGACCACGCGCTGCGCCTGGAGTCCCTTCCCGAGCGGGCCGTCATCCTCGGCGGTGGCGTGATCGGAGTGGAGTTCGCGTCGCTGTGGGCGGACCTGGGGGTCGCGGTGACACTCGTGGAGGCCATGGACAGGCTGCTGCCCGCCGAGGAGCCGGGGCACTCCCGGATCCTCGCGCGAGCGCTCAAGGGTCGCGGGGTGGACGTTCGGCTGGGCGTCGCCGTCGACTCGGCCGAGGCCACCGACGACGGGGTGGCGGTGCGGATCGGGGGCGAGACCCTCCACACCGAGGTGCTCCTCGTGGCTGTGGGGCGGCGCCCCGCCACCGACGGCATGGGGCTGGCCGAGTCGGGCGTGGAAATCGCACCCGGCGGGCACCTCGTCGTAGACGAGCACCTCCAGACGCGCGTCAAGGGCGTGTTCGCGGCGGGCGACGTGGTGGCCGGGCCCCAACTGGCGCACCGCGGCTACGCCCACGGGATCTTCCTCGCAGAGCGGATCGCGCACCTGCAGGGCAGGCACCACGAGCGGCCGCTACTGCCCCGCGACACCGACATCCCCCGAGTCACCTACTCCAGCCCCCAGGTGTCCTCGGTGGGCCTCACCGCGGAGCAGGCCGGGCCGGAGGCCGACGTGGTCGACTATCACCTCACCGGCAATGGCCGCGCCCAGATCCTGCGCGCGCCCGGGGAGCGGGAGACCGGGGTGGTGCGGTTGGTGCGGAAGGCGGGCGGCGCAATCGTCGGAATGCACGCGGTGGGCGAGGACGTGGCCGAGCTGATCGCCGAAGGAAGCCTCCTGGTGGGCTGGAACGCCACCCCCGAGGACCTCGCCGGCATCGTGCACCCGCACCCCACCCTCAGCGAGGCGATCGCCGAAGCGAACTGGGCGTTGGCCGGGCGGGCACTGCACATGCACGCCTGAATCGCATATAGGCTGGGGTCAAATCGCGGTATGCAAAGGAGCCATCTCACATGTCAACCGAAGTAACTCTCCCGGCGCTGGGCGAATCCGTCACGGAAGGCACCATTTCCCGCTGGTTGAAGGCAGTCGGAGACACCGTCGAAGTTGACGAACCGCTGCTCGAGGTCTCCACCGACAAGGTCGACACTGAGATCCCCAGCCCCATCGCGGGCACCCTGCTCGAGATCCGCTTCCAGGAAGACGACGTGGCCGAAGTGGGTGCAGTCCTCTGCGTCGTCGGTGACGCCGACGACGCGGGCGCGGCACCCGCCACCCCCGCCGAGGAAGCCCCCGAGCCCGAGCCCGAGCCCGAGCCCGCACCGGCCGAGGAGGCTCCCGCCGAGGAAGCGCAGGCCGAGGAAGCCCCGGCGCCGGCAGCTCCCGAACCGCAGGAGGAGCCGACGGCCGCCGCTTCGTCGTCGGGCGTCGAGGTGACCCTTCCCGCACTGGGCGAGTCGGTCACCGAGGGCACCGTGTCGCGCTGGCTGAAGGAAGTGGGAGAGACCGTCGAGGCCGACGAGCCGCTCCTGGAGGTCAGCACGGACAAGGTGGACACGGAGATCCCCAGCCCCGTCGCCGGGACCCTGCTGGAGATCCGCTTCAAGGAAGACGACGTGGCCGAGGTGGGCGCCGTCCTGGCGATCGTCGGCGAGGCAACCGCCGCCCCGGAGCCGAAGCCCGAGCCGAAGCCTGCCCCCGAGCCCAAGGCTGAGCCCTCCCCCGCACCCAAGGAGGAGCCGAAGGAGAACCCCTCCACAAAGGAGCCGGCGCAGGAGCCCTCCACGCCGAAGCCCAAGCAGGAACCGGCTCAGGCCGCGCCCACGCCGGAGCATTCACCCGAGGTGGCGGCCGCCGTTGCACGGCGCGCCGAAGAAGCATCAGCAGACGGCACCTACGTCACGCCACTCGTGCGCAAGCTCGCGAAGGAACACGGCGTGGAGCTGTCCAGCGTCAAGGGCACCGGCGTCGGCGGACGGATCCGGAAGCAGGACGTCATCGAGGCGGCTGAGGCAGCCAAGGCGGCGGCTGAGGCCGCCAAGGCCGCCCCCGCACCGGCCCCCGAGGCCTCGAAGGCGGCTGCTCCGGCAGCTGCCGCCCCGAAGGCACCCGCCGCTGGCGCTCAGGTGCGCGGCACCACCGAAAAGCTGTCGCGGCTGCGCAAGACGATCGCCGCGCGGATGGTGGAGTCGCTGCAGGTCTCGGCCCAGCTCACCGCCACCGTCGAGGTGGACGTCACGGCCGTCAGCCACATCCGGACCCAGGTCAAGGACGATTTCAAGAAGCGCGAGGGCGCGTCGCTGTCCTACCTTCCGTTCATCACGATGGCCGCCGTCGAGGCGCTCAAGCAGTTCCCGATCGTCAACGCCACCATCGACACGGAGGCCGGCACGGTCACCTACGCCGACGGTGAGCACATCGGCCTCGCGGTGGACACCGAGAAGGGCCTCCTGGTGCCCGTCATCAAGGACGCGGGAGACCTCAACCTCACCGGCCTGGCGAAGAAGATCGCGGACCTCGCGGCCCGCACGCGAGCCAGCAAGGTCACGCCGGACGAGCTGTCGGGTGGCACGTTCACCATCACCAACTACGGCTCGGCGGGCACCCTGTTCGACACGCCCATCATCAACCAGCCGCAGGCGGCCATCCTCGGCACCGGCGCGCTCGTCAAGCGCCCGGTCGTCGTCGAGGACCGCTTCGGCAACGAGTCCATCTCGGTGCGGCACATGATGTACCTGTCGCTGAGCTACGACCACCGTCTCATCGACGGCGCGGTCGCGGCCAGGTTCCTCTCCACCGTCAAGTCGCGCCTCGAAGAGGGCGACTTCGGGGGCGAGTTCGGCCTCTGAGCCACCACTGATCGACGACAAGGGGCGCCATCCTTCGGGGTGGCGCCCCTTGTCGTTGTCGTGTGGAGGCTAGATTCGTCCGGCCGCGAGGCTGATGTGGAGGATCGACGCCGCCTCGGCCACCGCGTCGGGCAGGTGGTGCACCCCGGACACGGCGGCCCGGAAGGAACCGCCCACCCACACCGACAGCGGCGGCGACACGGCGGCGAGCTGGTCCACCACCGCCTGCGCGCGCTCGACGGAGCGCTCGGAGGTCACCCCGATCACCGCGGCGCGGGCGCGTCGGCCGTCGGCCGCCCGGACCCATTCCTCCACCGGGATGTCGGATCCGAGGTAGACCACGTTGACGCCGCGACGACGCAGGCAGGTGGCGAACGTCAGCAGCGCCAACTGGTGCCGGTCCCCCGCAGGGAGCCCGACGAGCACAGTCGGGCCTCCGGTGACGGCCGGGGCAGCGTCGAACTCGGCCGAGATCGCCCTCATCAGGCCGGCGCTGGCGAAGTGCTCCTGCGCCACGGACAGCTCGCCGGACTCCCAGGCGTCCCCGATCCGGGTCAGCTGCGGCAGTATCCAGCCGTCGGCCACTTCCTCGAACGACCCGGCGGCGAACGCGCGCCGCAGCACGTCGTCGAGCTGCGCCGGCTCCAGCGACGCCGCGGCCGTGACCAACGCCTCGGGACCCGGACGGCCCGAAACCGGGGCGTCCCCGGCGCCCGGCAGCCCTCGCACCGCCTCGGCCGCCCGGGACGCCGGCACGCCCGCCTCGACGAGCGAGGCCATCTCCCGGAGCGCCCCCACCTGCGAATCGTCGTAGAGCCGGTAGCCGCCGGGCGTGCGCGACGGGCGCACCACGTCGTAGCGGCGTTCCCACACCCTCAAAGTGGCCTCAGCCACTCCAGTGAGCGCGGCCACCTGCTTGACTGTGTACATTCGCACGTCCCTCCAGGCCAGTCTGATGAACACCGTACCAAAGGTTGAACAAACCTTCTGCAAGGCGTTGCATCCGGGTGCCGTTTTAGATATCGTCGTGCGAAAGGTTGAACAAACATTGGACACTCATGATCGCTGACACGAGCTCCCCCAGACCGCGAGGCCGCACGGCCCAGCGCGACGACGTGGTCCTCCTCGACGAGGACGGCATGCCCATCGGCCGCGCCGACCGCATGCAGGTGCACTCCACCACCACGCCGCTCCACCTGGCCTTCTCCACCTACGTGTTCAACGCCCACGGCGAGGTGCTCGTCACCCGCCGCGCCCTGGCCAAGAAGACCTGGCCGGGCGTGTGGACGAACTCGTGCTGCGGACACCCCAAGCCCGGCGAGTCACTCGAGGACGCGGCCCGGCGCCGGATCCGCGAGGAGCTGGGCCTCAACGTCGGTCCACTCGTCAGCCTTCTTCCGGACTTCCGCTACCGCGCCGTCGACGCCTCTGGGATCGTGGAGAACGAGATCTGCCCCGTCTTCGCGGCCTTCGTGCCCGACGAGCAGCCCATCGCCAACCCCGACGAGGTCTCTGAGTGGGCATGGGTGCCCTGGGAGAACCTGTCCGCCGCCATCACCGCGACACCCCACGTCTACAGCCCCTGGGCCGCCCTGCAGGTACCGCAGATCGCCTCGGCGCACCCCGATGCCGTGTGGCGGCCAGCGCCGCCCACCATCGACGTCGGCGCGGCCATCGCGGACGTCGACGCCCTCCTGGCCGCGGAGGTCAACACCCTCACCGTCGAGTGGCAGAGCTACGCCGGCGACCTTGGCCTCGACGTGCTCGAGGCGGACCTCCCGCGCTGGCTCGGCGGCCTGCTGGTCGGCCACGGCAAGCGGCTCCGCGTGGCCCTGGCCTACTGGGGGTTCATCGCCACCGGCGGGACCCACGGCTCCTCCGGGTACCGCAACCTCATCCGATCCGCCGCAGCGCTTGAGACCCTGCACCTCTTCGCGCTCATCCACGACGACGTGATGGACGAATCGGACTCCCGGCGCGGGCGGCCGGCGGCCCACGTGGCCTCCGCGGGCTGGCACCGCGCGGCCAAGGCCTCCGGCGACGCAGACGTGTTCGGCCGCAACATGGCGATCCTCCTGGGCGACCTGGCCCACACCATCTCCGACAGGCTCGTCGACGGCCTCCCGCAGCCCCTGCGCGAGGTCTGGTACGCGCTGTCGGTCGAGCTGATCGCCGGGCAGCGCGCGGACCTCACCGGCGCCGCAGCGGCCCGCCGCGACCGTGCCCACGCCGAGCACATCGCCCGCGCCAAGACCGGCCGCTACACCGTCGCCCGGCCCCTCCAGATCGGGGCCACCGCCGCCGGGGCCAACCCCGCCGTCGTCTTCACCCTCATGGAGTGTGGCGACCATCTCGGCCGCGCGTTCGCGCTCCGCGACGAATACCTCGGTGTCTGGGGAGACCCAGACATCACCGGCAAACCCGCCGGGGACGACCTCCTGGAAGCGAAGGCAACCGTGCTCCTCTCCCTCGCCGAGGACCGCCTCAGCGGCCCCGACGCCCACCTCCTCACCCGCCTCGGCACCCCGGACCTGGCCCGCGAGGACGTCGACCATCTCGCCGACGCCATCCGCGCCGCGGGCGTGGCCGACGAGCTCGAAGCGATGATCGCCGAGGCCGTCGACGCCGGGTTGGCCTGCCTGGAGATGCCCCCACTCGTGGCAGCCGGCGTGGCCGGCCTCCGCGAGGCCGCCGGATCGCTCGCCTGGAGGCAGTCATGAGCCGCGGACGACGGATCCCGGGGAAGTCCGGCGCGCAGCGCCACGTGGCCGTGGTGGGTGCGGGGCTCTCCGGCCTGGCCGCCGCGATGCACCTGGCCGGCGACGGCTACCGAGTCACCGTGCTGGAGCGCGAGTCCATCCCCGGCGGCCGAAACGGCCTGCTGGAGAAGGACGGCTTCACGTTCGACACCGGTCCCAAGGTCTTCACCATGGTCTCCCTGCTCCAGGAGGCGTTCAGCGCCGTCGGGAAGCGGGTGCCGGACTACGTCACCCTCAAGCAACTCGATCCCGCCTACCACGCGCACTTCGCCGACGGCTCCACCCTGCTCGTGCGCGCCGGCCACGAGGCCATGCGCGCCGAGATCGCCGCGCACAGCGGCGCGAAGGACGCGGCCGCGTTCGACAAGTTCGTCGTGTGGCTCAAGCGGCTCAACGATGTGGAGCTCCCGCACTTCATCGACGCCAACTTCAACTCCCCCCTGAGCCTGTTCCGGTCTCCCATGGCCGCCCTTGAGCTGATCCGGCTGGGCGGGTTCGGCCGGCTGGGCCCGGCCGTCGCTCGACGGTTCGACGACGAGCGCCTCCATCGGATGTTCAGCTTCCAGGCCATGTACGCGGGCCTGGCGCCCGCCCAGGCGCTGGCGCTCTACGCGGTGATCACCTACATGGACTCCATCGAGGGCGTCTTCTTCCCGGAGGGCGGCATGCACGCCGTCCCGCGGGCCATGGCTCAGGCCGCGGCCGACTCCGGCGTCGAGTTCCGCTACTCCACCCCCGTGGAGCGGGTGGAGCGGCGCGCCGACGGCTCAGCGGCAGGGGTGCGCCTTCCGGGCGGCGAAGTCCTGGCGGCCGACGCCGTCGTGGTGACGGTGGATCTCCCCGTCGCCTACGAGCGCCTACTACCCGACGTGCGTGCGCCTCGGGTGGCACGCAACGGCCGGTACTCCCCCAGCGCGCTGGTGTGGCACGTGGGCGTCCGCGGCACGCTGCCCGACGGCGTGGGGCACCACAACATCTACTTCGGCAAGGCGTGGGACGAGTCCTTCCGGGAGCTGCTCGACGGCGGGACGGCGATGACGGACCCGTCGCGGTTCCTGTCCGTGCCGTCGATCGACGACCCGGCTGCAGCTCCCGAGGGGTGCCACGTCCTCTACTACCTGGAGCCCGTGCCCAACCTCAAGGTGGGGCGCCTGGACTGGGACGTCGAGGGACCCCGCCTGCGGGAGCGGATGCTCGGCTCGCTCGAGACGATGGGCTACCCCACCGACATCGTCACCGAGGAGTTGGTCACGCCCGCCGACTGGGAGAGCCAGGGCATGGCGGCCGGCACGCCGTTCGCGCTGGCCCACACCTTCCCGCAGACCGGCCCGTTCCGGCCGAAGAACGTGGATCGTCGCGTCCCGGGCCTGGTGTTCGCCGGGTCCGGCACCACCCCGGGCGTCGGCATCCCGATGGTGCTGGTGTCGGGGAAGCTGGCGGCGAAGAGGGTCGCGGAGATGGGGCGGTGAACGCATCCCTGGACGCCGGCTATCGGCGGTGCGCCGAGCTCACCCGGGAGTACGGCACCACCTACTACTGGGGTGCGCTGCTGCTGCCGAAGTCCCAGCGCAAGGACGTGTACAGCGTCTACGCGCTGTGCCGGCTGGCAGACGACATCGTCGACGAGCCGGACAAGGTGCAGGCCGACGACGCCGCGGTGCCGCGCGACGGGACCCCCGAGGAGCGGCTCGCGGCGTTCCGCGCCACGTTCTTCGACTCGCTGGCCCGCGGGACGGCCGAGCAGCCGGTGATGGCGGCCATCGTCGAGAGCATCAACCGGCGGGGAACCGATCCGGAGTGCTTCGAGCGGTTCTTCGACGCGATGGCCTCGGACTTCACCCAGGACACGTGGGAGACGTGGGAGGACCTGCGCGACGGGTACATGGAGGGCTCGGCGGCGGTGATCGGCGAGATGATGCTGCCGGTGCTCGAGCCCCTCACGCCGGAGGCGATGGGGCCGGCGCGGGCGCTCGGGCAGGCGTTCCAGCTCACCAACTTCCTGCGCGACATCAACGAGGACCTGGACCGCGGGCGCGTCTACCTGCCCCAGGAGGATCTGGCCCGGCACGGCGCGGACCCCTGGCTGCGCCGCGTCACGCCGCAGTGGCGGGCGATGATGGCCGAGCAGGTGGCCCGGAACCGGGAGCTGTACGCCGAAGGGATCCGGGGGCTCGACATGCTGCCGCCGGCCTCCAAGCGCTGCGTCGGCACCGCGCTGGTCCTCTACAGCCGGATCCTGGACCGGATCGAGGCCGCGGACTACGACGTGTTCTCGGGCCGGATCCGGGTGCCGAACCGTGAGAAGTTGAGTGTCGCGGTGAGGGCGGTCGTGGGGGCGATGCCGTCGGTGAGCTTCGCCGCCGCGCACTGAGGCTTCGACCCCTGACGGACCCGAAGGGTGCAGCCGCCCTGTCGCTTCACACCGTTTCACTAAATGTCATAGCTGATGCCGTAGTCGACACCAGCTATGACATTTAGGCCCTCGGACCAAGCAGCGCGCTTCCGACACCTCCGACGCCGGTAGAGCCGCGCGACTCCACTGGTTGAGTCAGAGTCAGCGGCGGGGCCAGCGGCCCAGCAGCCCCTCCATCGGCACCGTCCACAGGTCGTGGCCGGCCACGCCCCACCCCTCGAGGAGGGCGTTGGCCGCCAGGAAGCCGGTCGTGGCCGCCCGCTCCATCAGCGCCACTGGGTACGGGCAGCGCACCCAGTCCCCCGCCAGGACCAGCCGGGGCGACGGCGTCCTCACCCCGGGGCGGTCCGCCCACCTGCCCGGCCCGATGAGCGTGCAGTCGTCGCGCACGAGCACCTCGCGCTCCAGCACCCCGGCCGTGGCCGTCTCGGGGAAGATCCGGTGAAGTTCTGCCTGCAGCCTCGCCGCGACCTCCTCAGCCGCGCCAGGATCCGACGACACCGACGGGTCCGCCGCGTAGGCGTGCAACTCGACCACGGAGCCGTGATGCTCCGTCGCCCAGTCCGCGGCGCCCTTCTCGAACCGCTCCAGCACGGAGACGTTGTCCAGCGGCCCGTACCCGGAGGTGCCGACGAACGCCGGGCGCGACGCGTCCACCGGGGTGTCCAGCCACAGCCGCACCACCACGAACGGCGGCGCGTTGACCGTGCCGGCCACCCGTCGCTGCCACGCCCCCCAGCTGCTGCCGGCCAGGTCCGAGATCAGCTCCCGGCTGGTGCGTGGGTCCGTCGCGAGGACGACGGCGTCGTAGGTGCCGGCCTCCCCGTCGATCACCACCGTGGTGGCGCCCTGCCCGATGCCGATCGCCTCGACGTGCTGGCCGACCCTGATGTCCACCCCGTGGCCCGCGAGGTAGCGGCCCAGCGGCGCCCACAGGGCGGTGTCGTAGTCGTCGACGGGCACGTCGAAGAGCAGGCCCTCAGCCGATCCCATGAAGTAGGTGTGGAACATGGCAACCAGTTCCCCGGCGCCGAACTGCGACGGGTCGGCGAAGAACGACCGGGCGAACACCTCCAGGGCCAGGTCGCGGGCCGCCTCCGGGAAGCGCAACCTGTCCAGGAAATCGGCGGCGGACTCGCCGTCGTAGGCGGAATAGGTCTCGGGGAACTTCACCCGGAGCAGCTCCATGGCCGCGGGCACGTTGACCTTGGCGAGGGTGCGCGCGCTGAACGCGGGGCTGCGCCACACGAACTGCATCACGGAGAACGGCGGCGTGGTGGCGAGGCCGGCGAAGGAGTCCCGCATCCCGTCGGGGCGCTGCAGCGGGTAGTCCTCGATCGGCACGAGCGAGTTCAGCTGCGGGTCGATGCGCCGCAGCAGCCCGCGCAGGTTGTAGTACTGCCGGAAGAACGCGTGGAACCCGCGGCTCATGGTGCGGCCGTCGTCCAGCGGCCACGCCGCCACCCGCCCGCCGAGGCGGTCCGAGGATTCGATGAGCGTGACCTGCACCCCCCGTTCGGCCAGTCCGGCGGCGGCGGCCAGGCCGGCGATCCCTCCGCCGACGACGGCCACCGACTTCGGGTCCCCCACCCGCGACACTCCAAGCGGGCCCGGATGTCGGACGGCCCGCTTGTCGCGGCCGGGGTACGTGGTGGTGCTCATGCATGCTCCTCGGGCTTGCGGGCGACGAACGTGTGAAGGATGCCGCGCTGCCATCCGGAGGCGGTGCGGTGTGCGATGTCGGTGAACCCGGCCCTGGTGAGCCGGTGCGCGAAGCGGTCGACCGAATCGAAGTCCCGGACGCTGCGCCACAGGTAGCGGTAGAGGTCCACGTCGCGGTCCACGACGGTGCCCAGCGGAATGATCACGGATTGGCACACCGCGTCCCAGACACGCTTGGCCCGGTCGTCGCCGGCCACCGAGTACTCCTGGACCACGAGCCACCCGCCGGGGCGCAGCAGCTGGAAGACCTCAGTCACCGCGCGGTCACGCGTCATGGGCGGCACGTTGCGGAAGAGGTAGCAGGTCAGGATGCCGTCCCGGTCACCGTCGACGACGTCGAGGTCCAGGGTGCCGGCCACGGCCTGCTCGAAGCTCACCCCGCTGGGCCACTGTTTGCGCACGGCCTCGGCGAGCATCCCCGAGGACGCGTCGAGCCCGAGGATCTCCGTGCCCTGCGGGGCGGCCCCCACCAACGCGGTCGTCGAGGCACCCGAGCCGCACGCCAGGTCGATCAGCCGCAGCCGGGTATCCCCGCCCACCCGCTCGACCAGCGCCGTGGCGGCGCGCCTGAGCTCGCGGTGGTATCCGGGGTTGAGGGCCACCATGAGGTCGTAGTGCCCTGCACCACGGTCGAACGCCTCGGTCGTGGTCACACTTCCAGCCCGGTAGTGATCGTGCATTCAACGGCCTCCATTCGTACGCCGGATCAGGCTACTCGCGGCAGCGATCACGAGGGCCAGAGCGAGCAATGCGACGCCGAGGCGCGCGTAGGTGCGGCGGGGTCGAGCCGGATCCACGTCGGCGGTGGCCTTTCTGACGGCGTCGTCGAACCCGGTCAGCCCACCCGGGGGGTCCCCGAGCAGGCCCGCGGCGTCGTCGTCGCTCTTGACGGCGTCGTGGATGAGGCTGCCCACCAGGGGCCTGGCGATCGCGGAATCCACGGGGGTCACCAGGCCCACCCACAGCGACGCGAGGCGCGGCGTCAGCACGGGCAGCGTGACCACCAGCGGAGGCTGCAGCCCGGTGGCCGTGGCGTAGCGGTGCATCATCTCCACATAGGTGAGCACCTCCTCCATCCCGACGTCGATGGCGCGGTTGACGTCGGGGTGCAGGTCGGCGGCGCGGACGAGGTAGTGGATGACGTCGTCGACGGCGATGGGCTGGATGCGGTTGCGCAGCCATTTGGGCCCCACCGCCACAGGGAGCCGCTCGGAGAGGTGGCGCAGCATGTCGAAGGACGCCGACCCCTCCCCCAGCACCACGCCGGCCTGGAGGACCGCCGTCGGCACCCCTGAGCCGAGCAGGATCTCGCCCACCTCCACCCGGGAGGCCATGTGTTCCGAGAGCTTCCCCTCCGGATGCAGTCCGCTGAGGTAGACGATCCGCTCCACCCCGGAGACCAGCGCGGCGGAAGCGAAGGTCTCGGCGAGCTCGCGGTCCCGCCGCCGGTAGTCGCCGCGACCGTCCATCGAGTGCAGCAGGTAGTAGGCCACCTCCACCCCGTCCAGCGCCCGGAGCACGTCGGAGGTGCGGGTGGCGTCACCCGTGGTGACCTCCACCCGGTCACGCCAGGCGGGAGCGAGCTTCCCAGGGTTGCGCGACAGCACCCTGACGCGCCACCCGGCGTCCAGGAGCGCGGGGACGAGCCGGGCGCCGACGTGGCCGGTGGCGCCTGTGACGAGTGCGGTGCGGGTGGACATGTCAGCCTCCAAGGGACAACAACGGTGGTAGCAGGATCAGCATGCCCAGTGACCAGGTCAGATGGGAGGCGATCGGCCCGAGGACGCCGCCGGTGACCCTGCGCTGGGCGGCGGTGAGCAGGCCGAGGCAGACCGCGGCGAAGGTGAGCAGCGGGACGCCGGTGAAGAGGGTGGACGCGGCATAGAGGGCGGTGGAGCCGACGGCGTTGAACCGTCGATCCAGCGAGGCGTAGACGGCGCCCCGGAAGAACAGCTCCTCGGCCACCCCGTTGACGGCCGTGACGAGCGCCACCAGCCACAGCGACCCGTAGCGGGCATAGTCCAGCAGGTCCTCCACAGGGGCCGACAGGACCGGGATCCGGTTGACGACGAGGGCGCCGGCCAGGAAGACCGCGAGCAGCATGAGCCCCAGCAGGAAGCCCTGCAGCACGCCTCTGCTGCGGCCACCGTCGCGGGTGCGGCCCTCCCCGAGGTAGAGCGGGCCGGAGATGAACGCCCCGAGGATCCAGAGCGCCGCGACGCCGAGTGTCGCGGCGTAGAACTCGGGCGCGCCGGGTTCGATGGAGAGCGCCAGACCCAGAGCGACGGTGCCCAGCACCACCGTGACCCCCACCACGATCCGGCGACGGCGGCGCACGGCCGGCGTCTCCGTGCGGATCCGCTCGACGGGGTTGACCAGGGCGGCGGTCAGGAAGGCGCGCGGTTCGTGCAGGAATCGGCGCACGGTCCCCTCCTTCTCCCACCTGTGCCCACAGCCTAAACCTTATACAAAGTTTGAACAACTTCTCGTGGGTGGTGGACGGCCCCCCGCCAGACTGGCACGGATGGACCCCCGCGCACGGCGAGAACGTCAGATCTGATTGGATGACAGGCGTGTTCATCGGGGTCGGGACTGTCGTCAACGTCATCACCGTGGTGGTCGGCGCCCTCCTCGGGATAGCCCTGGGCAACAGGATCCCTGAGAAGACCAAGGACACCGTCACCTCCGTGCTGGGCCTGGTCACCCTGGTGCTGGGCGGATTGTCAGTGGTGGCCATGGGATCAGAGGCCCTGCGGGCCGAGGTCGACGGCGCGGCGATGCTGATCGTGCTCGCGTCGCTGCTCGTCGGGGCCCTGCTGGGGTCCTGGCTGCGGGTCGAGGACCGCCTCGAGCAGGGCGCCGCCTGGCTGCGGGGGCGCTTCACCGCCTCCGGGGACGCTGCGCGGTTCGTCGACGCCATGGTCACCTCCACGCTCCTGTTCTGCGTGGGCCCGCTCGCCATCCTGGGCTCGCTGTCCGACGGGCTGGGCCGCGGCGCGGACCAACTGCTCGTCAAGTCCGTGCTGGACGGCTTCGCGGCCATGGCGTTCGCCTCCACGCTGGGCTGGGGGGTGCTCGCCTCGGCCGGGGCGGTGGCGCTCATCCAGGGGTCGCTGACCGCCGTCGGCTACTTCGCCGGCGACGTGCTGAGTACCGCGCAGGTGGACGCGCTGACCGCCACCGGCGGCGTGGTGCTGCTCGCGCTGGGGCTCCGGCTGCTCAACCTCAAGCAGATCCCCGTCGGCGACCTGCTGCCCGCGCTGCTCCTGGCCCCTCCACTGGTCTCGCTCACCGCCGCCCTGCTCTGAGCGGTTAGCATCGGGACCATGTTCACGTTCGACGATCACGGCCTGGGCGAGTCCCTGGCCGACTACCAGGAGACCTGGGACCGGCAGCGCGCCCTGCACGCCGCGGTCGCGGGCGGAGCCCCCGGCCAGGTCCTCTACGTCGAGCACTCCCCCGTCTACACCGCCGGCCGCCGCACGACCGCCGAGCAGCGCCCCCAGGACGGCACCCCGGTCATCGACGTGGATCGCGGCGGGCTGATCACCTATCACGGCCCCGGCCAGCTCGTCGGCTACCCGATCGTGCAGCTGCGGGAGGGTGTCGGAGTGGTGGACTACGTGCGCGCCCTGGAGGCGGGCGTCATCGAACTGCTCACCGGCTACGGGCTGACCAGCGGCCGGGTCGAGGGCCGCACCGGGGTGTGGCTGCCCGCCGACGGGGAGCGGCCTGAGCGCAAGATCTGCGCCATCGGGGTGCGCGTGGCCAGGCGCACCACCATGCACGGCTTCGCGCTCAACGTCCTGAGCTCGGCCGAGCGTTTCAGCAACATCATCGCCTGCGGCATCGCCGACGCGGGCGTGACGTCGATCGTCGAGGAACTGCCCGGCCAGTGGAGCGTCAAGGGTGTGGCCGACGACCTACGTGCCCCCCTGACCCGGGCGCTGGAGCCGATCCTCGGCTGATCACTCGACGGCGTGGGGCGGCGCGGCCGCCCGTCGCGACGACAGCACCACCGCGGCCAGCAGCAGTGCCGCGCCGACGAGCCCGGCGGGGCTGAGGCGCTCCCCCAGCACAAGGAACGCCAGCGCGGCCCCGGTGAGCGGCTCCAGCAGCGCCACCATCACCCCCGTCGTCGAGCTCTGGGTGCGCAGCCCGCGCAGGTAGGCGAGGTAGGCGATGGCAGAGGGGATGAGTCCGAGCGCCACCACCAGGGCCACGCTCGCGGGAGTCGGAGCGAACCGGATGCTCTGGCCGGCGCCGGTGGCGACGCCGAGCACCACGAGGCCGCCAAGGAGGAACGCCAGGGCCGAGCCGGTGGCGTCGTGGTAGTCCGGCACCGGCCTGGCGCCCAGCAGGCTGATGACCGCGAACGCGGCCCCGGCCACCAGGGCCAGCCCCGCCCCCCACAGTGCGTCGGCCACCGGCACCCCCTGCGGCGGCGCACCCATGAACAGGGCCAGGCCGACGGCGGTGAAACCCAGCGCCAGCGCCAGCGGCCGCGTGAGGCGCTGCCGGCCCGTCGCGAGGTCCACCACGAGCACCATCACGGGCGCCGAGCCGACGGTGACCAGCGTGGCGATGGACACGCCCAGCAGCCCCACCGCGCTGAAGAAGCCGAACTGGTACACGGCCGAGCACGCGGCCATCGCCGCCACCCGCGTCCAGCCCGAGCGACGCCGTGGCCACCGCACGCGGCCGGTCAGCGCCACCGCGAGCATGAGCAGCAGCCCGCCGACGAGGATCCGATACCCCGCGACGGCCAGGAATCCCAGCCCCGACGTGCCTCGGAGGAGGGTGCCGAGCGTGCCGGAGGTCCCCCAGGCGACGCCGGCGACCACCAGGGCCGCGACACCGGCGGTCACCGGACGGGCCGAGGGGGCGGGGCGCTTGAGCACCCGCTCAGGCTATCGCCACGGCCGGGGCCCCCCGGCCGGTAGCGGGTAGGCTGTGCGGGTGACCGCAGTGCAGCCCGATGGACGTCGACTCCTCCGCGTGGAGTCGAGAAACGCCGAGACCCCGATTGAGCGCAAGCCCAGTTGGATCCGCACCACCGCGAAGATGGGCCCCAACTACACGGACCTGCAGAAGATCGTGCGCGAGGGCGACCTGCACACCGTGTGCCAGGAGGCCGGCTGCCCCAACATCTACGAATGCTGGGAGGACCGCGAGTCCACGTTCCTCATCGGCGGGGACCAGTGCACCCGCCGCTGCGACTTCTGCCAGATCGAGTCCGCCAAGCCGGAGAGCTACGACCCGTCGGAGCCCCTGCGGGTGGCCGCGTCAGTGAAGAAGATGGGGCTCCGCTACGCCACCGTCACCGGGGTCTGCCGCGACGACCTCCCCGACGAGGGGGCCTGGCTGTACGCGGAGACCATCCGCCAGATCCACGCGCTCAACCCGGGGGTCGGCGTCGAGATGCTGGCCCCGGACTTCTCCGGGCGCGCCGAGCTGCTCGGGCAGCTGTTCGACGCCCGCCCCGAGGTGTTCGCGCACAACGTCGAGACGGTGCCGCGCATCTTCAAGCGCATCCGGCCCGGCT
>DATITN010000142.1:0-26953 GCA_035467795.1 Arachnia sp.
GCCATCGACCAGCGGGTGATGGGGCGGTTGCCGGCTGCCAGGCCGCCGAGGAGGGACCCGAACGCGGACAGGGCGAGCACGCCGCCGGCCAGGACCGAGCCGTCGCCGAATGACGCCACGATGGCGGCCTCCATGGCGGCGAAGGCGCCGATCATCAGCAGCGACGTCACCGTCATGAGGAGCACCGCCGGGTTTGCCAGCACCCGGCCGAAGCGTCGGCGGTTGGCGGGAATCTCCAGGTGGCGGACCCTTGGGGTCAGGATGAACATCAGGCCGCCGACCACCTGGATCACGATCACCACCAGCAGCGCTGGCCCGGACCCGAGAGCACCCACCAGCAGCGTGATGGCCACCGGCCCGATGATCCAGATGACCTCCTGCAGGGCGGCGTCCAGGCTGAACAGCGCCGTGAGCAGGTGGCTGGGTGCCAGCTTCGGGTACAACGTGCGGACCGCTGGGATCACGGGCGGCATCGCCGCCCCGCCGACGGCGGCCAGGGCCATGGCGCCGCCCAGCGGAACCGTCAGGAGTGCCAGCAGCGCGAACGCGGTCACCGAGATGGCCAGCGTGGCGGTGAGCACGCGGAAGGTGCCCAGCCGGTTGAACAGCCTCGAGACGATGGGGCCGGCCACCGCCATGCCCACCGAGAACGAGGCGAGAACCAGCCCAGCCGCGGTGTAGCTGCCCTGGGTGGCGCGCACGTGCATGAGGACACCCAGCGAGTACATGCCGGCGGGGAACCGTGCCGCCAGCTGCGCAATGAGGATCAGGGCAAGCCCTGGGGCCTTCATCAACGCCGCAAAGTCACGCACCGGCCCAACGATACGGCCGCGCCTCGCGGACCACCGAAACGGCCGACGATACCCACCGGCCCGCCCGACGGGCATGCGATTGGTCAAAGTGAGGCGCCCTCGGTAAACTTTCCGGCGGTGATGTGTCTGAGCGGCCGAAAGAGCTCGCCTCGAAAGCGAGAGTGGGGCAACCCACCGGGGGTTCAAATCCCTCCATCACCGCGGAGTCCGTAAGGACGAGACAACCCCCAGCCTCAGGGCTGGGGGTTTCTTACGTTCTTGGCCCTTCGAGACGTCCAGCGGTCGCTTCGCGACGCGGAACCCTCAGGGAGCGGGGAACTGTTACGGCGTGGGCGACGGTGAAGGCGGCGTCGGTGAGGGCGACACGGGCACCGACGGGGACGGCGATGGAACCCGGCACACCTGACCGTCGGTGGGTGCGGCCGCGGTGATGCTGGGGGAGGGCGTGCTGCCCTTGAAATCGGTGCCCACCAATACGTCTACGGTGCCGTCGACGCGATCGTCGTATTCAACTACGGGTTCGATGAACTGCGCGGCCGTCACCGCGGCCTGAACCGACTCCCGCTCGCTCGCTCGGATGACGGTGCCGACGATGCGCTCCTCCGTGTTGCCCACCTTGACCACGTTGAAGCCCGCACGCTCGAGGTGGCCGCCCACGCGGTTGGCCAAACCACTGGTGAACCCACCGTTGAACACACGAACAGAAATGTCCGCGGGGGTGATCATCTCGGCCGGACCAACCACGCAAGGGGTGGGCGAGGGCGACGGCAACGGCTCAGTCAGCGCCTTCCACCCCCACGTCGCCCCCCAGACGAGCAGGGCGAGCAGGCCCAGCAGCAGGATGGGGGTGGCGATGAGCCTGAAGATGCGCACGGGCGAGGGTTCCTTCGTGGTCGTCCGGTGGGGGCTAGTTCAGTTCGAGGATTCTGGCATGCAGGGTCTGCCGCTGCTGCAGCGCAGCGCGCAGAGCCCGATGCAGGCCGTCCTCGAGGTACAGATCGCCCTGGTAGGACACGACGTGGGCGAACAGGTCGCCGTAGAATGTCGAGTCCTCCTCAAGGAGGGCTTCGAGATCCAGGGTCCGCTTGGTGGTGACCAGTTCGTCCAGCCGTACCTGGTGCGGCGCGATAGCGATCCACTGCTTCTGCGTGAAGCCGTGGTCCGGGTAGGGGCGGGAGTCACCAACTCGCTTGAAGATCACGGGGCCACCCTACCGTGGGGCTCCAGCGAAGCGCCGTAGGTGTCCTGACTTGGCTCTGCTGCCGTGCCGCCCACCCGCAGATCGGCGGCGGGACCCTGTGGGCCTGTGCCAGAGTAGGGGGGTGAGCAACGAGGCACAGATCGAGACCATCACCGCGGGCTACACCTTCGACGCGCCCGCCGCGACACTCGGGGTCCTCAAGGATGAGGGCCCCGTCGTCGACGCGAAGATCCGCATCCCGCTGGCCATGTTCAACCGGCATGGTCTGGTGGCCGGGGCAACCGGAACAGGCAAGACGGTGACCCTCCAGGTGCTCGCCGAGGCGCTCAGCAACGCCGGCGTCCCCGTCTTCGCCGCCGACATCAAGGGCGACCTCAGCGGCATGGCCTCACCCGGCTCCCCGTCGGAGAAGCTGCTGGCCCGAGTCGCGAAGCAGGGCCAGGACTGGCAGCCGAAGGCATTCCCCTGCGAGTTCTACGCCTTGGGTGGCGAAGGCGTCGGGGTGCCCGTGCGCGCCACCATCTCGTCGTTCGGGCCCATCCTGTTGTCCAAGGTGCTGGGGCTCAACAAGGTGCAGGAGTCCTCGCTCGGCCTGGTGTTCCACTACGCGGACAAGGCCGGCCTCGCGCTGCTGGACCTCAAGGACCTCATCGAGCTGCTCAAGTACCTCACCTCGGACGAGGGCAAGCCCGAGCTCAAGGGCATCGGCGGCATCTCCACCGCCACCGTCGGCGTGATTCTCCGCTCGCTGATCACCGTCTCCGATCAGGGGGCGGACGTGTTCTTCGGTGAGCCCGAGTTCGACCCCGCTGAACTGCTGCGGGTGGCCCCCGACGGCCGCGGCGTGGTCTCGCTGCTGGAGCTGCCCCAGCTGTCGACGCGTCCGGCACTGTTCTCCACGTTCCTGATGTGGCTGCTGGCGGACCTCTTCACCTCGCTGCCCGAGGTGGGCGACATCGACAAACCCAAGCTGGTGTTCTTCTTCGACGAGGCGCACCTGCTGTTCAACGACGCCTCGGACGCGTTCCTCGATTCCATCACCCAGACCGTGCGGCTCATCCGTTCCAAGGGCGTGGGCATCTTCTTCGTGACCCAGACGCCGAAGGACGTGCCCGACGACGTGCTGGCCCAGCTGGGCTCCCGCGTGCAGCACCAGCTCCGCGCCCACACCCCCAACGATGCCAAGGCTCTGCGCGCCACCGTCTCCACCTATCCCAACTCCGGCTACGACCTGCAGGAGGTCCTGCAGCAGCTCGGCATCGGTGAGGCCATCGTCACCGTGATGAGCGAGAAGGGTGCCCCTACGCCCGTGGCCTGGACGCGCATCTGGGCGCCCGAATCGCTGATGGGGCCGACGCCTGAGGACCAGCTCCGTGCTGGGGTGGCGCTGTCGTCGCTGACCGCGAAGTACGGCACGCCGCTGGACCGGCACTCCGCCTACGAGGCTCTCACCCACAAGCTCGCCCAGGGGGCGGCCGCCGCCGAGGCCGAGCGCCTCGAGGCCGAGCGGGTGAAGCAGCTGCAACTGGCGGAGAAGGAGCTGGCGGCCGCCGAGAAGGAGCAGGCTCGCCTCGAGAGGGAGGCGCGGGCGGAGCAGGCCCGCCGCGACAAGGAGGCCCGCGCCGAGGAGGCCGCCCGCCGCCGCTACGAGCGGGAGAACCCGGGGCTGGTGGAGCAGGTGACCAAGTCCACCGTGTTCAAGGACCTCGTCCGCACCGCCGGGCGCGAGATCATCCGCGGCATCTTCGGAACCGGCCGGCGTAGCTGAGCGGCACCGTCGTCACTCGACGGTGTAGCGCTCCACGTCCGGGTCGTTTCGCACGCGGTCCGAGAGGGCCTGCAGTTGCCCGGTGAGGCCCTGTGCGGAGAGGGTGCCGCCCAGGAACTCCGCCCACGCGGCGTTGGTCTCCGGGCCCAACCCGTAGTGGGTGACGAACCGCCACGAGAACACGTGTTCCCCGGCGTCGGCCAGTAGACGCGCCTGGGACGTCAGCGCGGTGGACTCGATGTCCGAAGGGACGCTCTCCCGCACGATCGTCGGCATGAGATGGGTTTGGGAGAAGTGGGTGGCGGTCTCCCGCGACAGCATCGTCCGAAGCAACTCCTTGGCGCCGGCGACGTTGCGCCCGTCCCTCGGCACCAGGAACTGCTCCGTCGGGGCGGCGTGCACCGCCGAGATCGGCAGGGTGGGGGCCGCGGTGAGGGTGGGGACCGGGGCGACCGTCATCGCGAAGTCGGCAGGCGCCACCCCGGACATTTCGCTGGCGATCCACGCTCCGGCCGGATACAGCAGGCCGGCGCCCTCGCGGACCCAGGCCGCCTGTGCCGTGAGGTAGTCGCCCCCGCGCAGGACGAAGCCCTCGCGCACGCAGGTCTCGAGCTGGTCCAGCACGCCCGCCACGGCGGGATGCGACCACGCGTCCTCGGCCAGGTTGTCCAGCGCCACCCGAACCTCGTCCCCGCCCTCCTTGATCGCCGACGCGATGGCCAGCTCCTGGTAGTAGTCGGCGGCCTCGTCGCCCCACACGAACAGCGACCGCCCCAGCATGCGCGCCGCGTCGCCCAATGCGAGGATGGCGTCCCACGTCTGCGGCACCTCCCAGCCCTGGGCGGCGAACTCGGAGGCCGAATGCCACAGCCCGTACACGCTCAACGCGTAGTTGATCGCCAGTAGCCTTCCGTTGAAGGTGCCCGCGGCGAGGACGTCGTGGTAGAGGGTCTCGCGCAACACCTCGCCCTCCAGGGAGGTGGATTCGACGACGTCGTCGAGCTCGACGAACCGGTCCGCCAGTGTGGCCACGGGCAGCAGGCCGGCCCCGGAGTTGTCGACGAGGTCCGGAGGCGTGGCGTCGTCTGCCAGGCGCGGCTCGACGGCGGCCCGCACATCCTCAACTGCGGTCACCCGCACCCGCACCCCAGGATAGGTGGCCTTCATGAGTTCGGCGGCGAACTCGACGTAGCCGGTGCCGAACGCGCCGTCGAAGATGACCGACTCCACCGTCGAGGGGGTGACCAGACCGAAGGGGAGTTGGCTGGGGGAAGGGGAGGGGGAAGGCGTGGCGGAGGGGGAGGGCGAGGGGCCGGGCGGGGGGGTGCCCGGGCACGCCGTGAGCGGCGCGACGGCGGCGACGGCGAGCGCCGACAGCACGCTACGACGGCTGGGACGAGACATGGGCTTCCTCCGGTGACCCAAGCAACTTTAGGCCACGCCCCAGCCACCCCCGAACGCGGCCCTTCGCCGCAGGGCCCGGGTCAGCGGCCGGTGCCCGCGTAAACGGTCGCTGCCTCGTCGGCGTCCAGCCCGAAGGCGGAATGGGCGGCCATGACGGCCCGGTCCACCTCGTCGGCTCCCACGATGACCGAGATGCGGATCTCAGAGGTGGAGATCATCTGCAGGTTGACCTCGGCGCCGGCCAGCGCCTCGAAGAAGGTGGCCGACACGCCTGGGTGGGAGCGCATCCCTACGCCCACCACCGACACCTTGCCGATCTGGTCGTCGTAGAGCAGCTCGTCGAAGCCCACGTCGTCCTTGATGGCCTCGAGCGCGGCGATCGCCCGGGCCCCGTCGGCCATGGGCAGCGTGAAGGAGATGTCGGTGCGCTCGTCCGAGAGGCGGGAGACGTTCTGCACGATCATGTCGATGTTGATGTCGTGTTCCGCGATGGCCTTGAAGATGCGCGCGGCCTCGCCGATCTTGTCCGGGACTCCCGCGACCGTGACCTTGGCCTCGCCGCGATCATGCGCGACACCGGTGATGATGGCTTCTTCCATGGATTCGTCCTTGTCGATCTCGTCCTGGCTCTTCACCCAGGTACCCGGCTTGTCTGAGAAGGAGGAGCGCACGTGGACCGGCACCCCTTCGCGGCGCGCGTACTCGACGCAGCGCAGGTGCAGGATCTTGGCGCCCGAGGCGGCCATCTCCATCATGTCCTCGTAGCCGATCGCGCGGATGTGGCGCGCGGACGGGACGATCCGCGGATCCGCGGTGTAGACCCCGTCGACATCGGAGTAGATCTCGCAGAAGTCCGCACCGAGGGCGGCGGCCAGGGCGACGGCCGTGGTGTCTGAGGCTCCGCGACCCAACGTCGTGACGTCCTTGGTGGTCTGCGACACGCCCTGGAAGCCGGCGACGATGGCCACGTTGCCCTCCTCCAGCGCCTTCTCGACGCGGCCGGGGGTGATGTCGATGATGCGGGCGTTGCCGTGGGTGGGGGTGGTGATCACACCCGCCTGTGAGCCGGTGTAGGACACGGCGTCCACCCCGAGGTCCGACAGCGCCATGGCCAGCAGGGCGGCGGACTGCCGTTCACCCGTGGTCAGCAGCATGTCCAGCTCCCGCGACTTCGGCTGCGGGGAGACCTGGAGCGCCAGATCCATCAGCTCGTCGGTGGTGTCTCCCATGGCCGAGATGACGATGATCACGTCGTGACCGTCAGCCCGGGTACGGGCAATGCGCCTCGCGACGCGCTTGATCGACTCGGCGTCGGCCACCGACGACCCGCCGAACTTCTGGACAATGCGACCCATGCAAGACCTCCCTGGAACCCGTCACAGGATAGTTGCCGCGGGGCATGGGCGGGAACTTCGTCCGAGGGTAGGGTCAGGCGTGTGACGCTGCCGATCCTCACCGCCGAAGAACAGCGCGTGCTCGGGTGCCTCCTTGAGAAGGAGATCACCGTCCCGGACACCTACCCCCTCACCCTCAACGCGCTCCGCAGCGCCTGCAACCAGAAGAACAGCCGCGAGCCCGTCGTCGAGTACGACGAGCGGACCGTTCAGGACGCGCTGCGCTCCCTGAAGGAACGCGCCTGGGTGCGGGTGACATGGCTTGACTACGGCAAACGCACCCTCAAGTACGCGCAGTCGGTGGTGCCGGCGCTGGGGCTCGCCGACGACGAGCGGGCGCTGCTCACGCTTCTGCTCTTGCGCGGCCCGCAGTCCGCGGGCGAGCTGAAGACCCGCGCCGAGCGGTTGCGCCCCTTCGCTGATCGGGCGGCGGTGGAGACGTGCCTGGCAGCGATGGCGGCGCGCGAGGAGCCGCTCGTGATCCAACTCGAACGCAAGCCCGGACAGCAGGACGCCCGGTGGTTGCACCTCCTCGGGGAGCCGCCCGTCGGCGCGGCTCCCGCCGGCGTGGACCGGGAACAGGTGCTGGCGGAGGGGGCCGCGGCGCGCGATGCCGACGTCGTGGCCGCCTATGACGCGGTCGCGGCGGCCTACGCGGAGGACCGCCGGGCGCTGGCGCCGTTCGAGGAGTGGTTCCTGGCCCGGATCGCCAAGCTGGCCGGCCCGCATCGCACCGCCGACGTCGGCTGCGGAGCGGGCGCGGTCACTGCGTTCCTGGCCGAGGAGGGGGCCGATCCCGTGGGCTTCGACGTCTCGACGGCGATGGTCGCGGAGGCCGCCGCGCGGCACCCGAACATCGATGTCGAAGTGGGCGACATGCGCCGGCTGCTCCGCCCCACGACCGCCGCCGGATGGGGCGCCGTCGTGGCATGGCACTCGCTGGCGCACTTCGCACCCAGCGAGCTCGGGGGAATCATCCGCGGGCTCGCGGAGGTGCTGCTGCCCGACGGAGTGCTCGCCCTCGCGATTGAGACCGGCGCAACCCTGGACAAGCGCGACGAGTGGTTCGGGCAGGCAGTGAACCTCACGTTCGTACGGCACGACGTGGGGGAGGTCCGCAAGGCGGTGGAGGCGGCGGGGCTCGGCTACGTCGAGACCTACGTGGTCTCCGACGATGAGCCGGTCGAGCGCCTCTACCTCATCGCCTGTGGCTGACACCTCCCCGTCCGGATGTCCCGACGAGGTTCCCGCACCTGGGCGATAGTCCGGCACTAGCCTGGGGCCATGAATACCGTCCGGTGGGGGATCGTAGGAACAGGCGCTATCGCGCACGGCGTCGCCGGTGACTTCCAGTTCGTCCCCGGGGCGGAGTTGGTGGCGGTTGCGTCGCGGACCAGGGGCAAGGCGCAGGAGTTCGCCGCCCACCACGACATCGGGCTCGCGTTCGGTTCCTACCGCGAAATGCTCGAGTCCTCAGCCGTCGACGTGGTCTATATCGCCACGCCCCACCCGCAGCACCGCGACGTGGCGCTCGCGGCCATCGCCAACGGCAAGGCCGTCCTGGTGGAGAAGGCCTTCACCGCCACCCTTGCCGGGGCGCAACAGGTGGTCGACGCAGCCCGCGCGAAGGGCGTGTTCGCGATGGAGGCGATGTGGACCCGGTTCCTCCCCGTGATCGCCGCGGCGCGTGAGGTGGTGGCCTGGGGACGCATCGGCGACGTCGTCGGCCTCCAAGGCGACCTCTACTCGTACCGGGAATACCAGCCGGAGCATCGCCTCTTCGCGCCCGAGCTCGGAGGCGGCGCCATCCTGGACCTCGGCGTCTATCCCATCAGCTTCGCCCAGGCCTTCCTCGGCGACGCGAAGGAGATCTGCAGCCGGTCCCGGCTGTACCCGTCGGGCGTCGAGCGGGCCTCGGCGGTCAACCTCGTCCATGCCGGCGACGCCCTGTCGTCGCTGACGTTCGGGTTCGACGGCTACGGCCCGGGCCGGATGGTCATCGTCGGGACGAAGGGCTGGATCGAGGTGGAGCCCCGCTTCCACCACCCGTCTATGCTCACCGTGCATCGCAACGGGGTGCTTCCCCGGATCATTGAGGCGATGCCGACGGGGCGCGGGTACTCCCACGAGTTTGCGGAGGTGACCCAGCGCATCCGCGAGGGGCTCACGGAATCTCCGACGATGCCGCTCGATGACACGCTCGAGGTGATGCGGATCGCGGAGGCGTGCCTGCGGCAGGCCGGGATGACACACCAGGAGGCTACCGTCGACCTGGGGTGACGGTAGCCTCCTCGTCCCCCCATATCCGGTGTGCGGGGACTGGTGGTGAGCACACGATGGATGTAGCCGAGTCAACCGTGGTCGTCGTGCCCTGTCAAGGGTCCGGGGCCCTCGGCAGGTGGTCAGGCCTTGCGCAGCGCCATCCGGATGCCGAGCTCGGCGTCCTCGTCCGTGGGAGCCTCGACGGGGCCGACGATCAGCTCCACCGCAAGCACCTCGTCGGCGATGAATTGCCGGTGAGCCTCGACGGCCTCCGCCAACTCGGCGTCCGCCTCGAGCAGCACCACGATCCGGTCCGACACGTTCAGGCCTGCCTGCTTCCGCGACTCCTGGATGAACCGGATGGCCTCGCGGGCCAGGCCCGAGCGGATCAGTTCGGGCGTCAGCTCGAGGTCCAGGGCCACCGTCTCGCCCTGCTCGTTGACCACCGACCAGCCCTCGCGGGGGCGCTCCGTGATGAGCACGTCCTCTGGTGTGACCTCGACGTCCTCGCCGTCGACCTGCAGCACCGCCCGGCCGAGGTCGCGGAGTTGCGTGGCGAGCCAGGTGGCGTCCAGCTCGGCGATAGCCTTGGCGACGATCGGGGTCCGCTTGGCGAACCTCTTGCCGAGGTTGCGGAAGTTGCCCTTGGCGAAGTAGTCCACCAGATCGCCGTGGGCGGCGAACGACTCGATGGACTCCACGTTGAGCTCGGCACGGATCTCGGCCTGCAGCTCAGGCGAGAGCCGCTCGAAGATCGCCGACGGCACCAGCATCCGGCGCAGCGCCTGCCGGATCTTCACCTTCGACTCCGCCCGCGCGGCGCGGCCCAACTCGACGGTGCGGCGGGTCAGCTCCATCGCCTCGCTGAGCTCGGGGATGATGAGCGACTCGTCGGCCACCGGCCAGTCCGCGAGGTGCACCGAGTCCGGGCCCTCGGGATCCGCCGCGTAGAACAGGTCCTGCCACACGCGCTCGGTGACGAACGGCATGATCGGCGCCAACAGGCGGGTGAGCACGTTGAGCGTCTCGTGCAGCGTCCAGAGCGCGCCGTCGTCGCCCGCCCAGAACCGACGGCGGGAGCGGCGCACGTGCCAGTTGGACAGCGTGTCGATGAACTGGCTGAGCACGGCGCCGTAGTGCTGGGTGTCGAAGTTGTCCAGCGCGCGGGTGGTGTCGACGATGAGCTGGTGGGTGGCCGAGGTCAGCCAGACGTCCAACACGTGGCGCTCGGCCACCGGCGGTGCCTCGCCTGAGGGCGTCCAGTTCGCGGCCCGCGCATAGAGCGTGTGGAAGGCGACGGTGTTCCAGTAGGTCAGCAGCACCTTGCGGACTGTCTCGCCGATGGCCTGGTGGCCCACGCGGCGGGCCACCCACGGCGAGCCGGAGCAGGCCATGAACCAGCGCACCGCGTCCGCGCCGTGCTGATCCATGAGCGGGATCGGCTCCAGCACGTTGCCGAGGTGCTTGCTCATCTTGCGGCCGTCGTCGGCGAGGATGTGCCCGAGGCACACGACGTTGCGGTAGGAGGACTGCTCGAACACCAGGGTGCCGATGGCCATCAGCGAGTAGAACCAGCCGCGGGTCTGGTCGATGGCCTCGCAGATGAAGTCCGCCGGGTAGCGCTCCGCGAACACCTCCTCAGAGCCGGGCACGTGCGGGTAGCCCCATTGGGCGAACGGCATGGCGCCGGAGTCGAACCAGGCGTCGATCACCTCAGGCACCCGTCGCGATTCCTTCCCGCAGGTGGGGCAGGGGAAGGCGATGTCGTCGACGAAGGGGCGGTGCGGATCCAAGGCGCTCTGGTCCGTGCCGGTGAGCTCGCTCAGCTCGGCGCGGGACCCGACGCACACCTGATGGTCGTCCTCGCAGCGCCAGATCGGCAGCGGGGTGCCCCAGTAGCGGGTCCGAGACAGCGCCCAGTCCACGTTGTTGTTCAGCCAGTCACCGAAGCGGCCGTGCTTGATGGTCTCCGGGTGCCAGGTGGTGGCCTCGTTCTCCGCGAGCAGCTCGTCCTTGATCTTCGTGGTGCGGATGTACCACGACGGCATGGCGTAGTAGAGCAACGGGGTGTGGCAGCGCCAGCAGTGTGGGTAGCTGTGCGTGTAGTCCAGCACCCGGAACATGAGGCCGCGGGCCTGGAGGTCGGCGACGATCGCCTTGTCGGCGTCTTTGAAGAACTGTCCTCCGACGAGCTCCAGGTCCGGCTCGAAGGTGCCGTCGCGGCGCACGGGATTGACGAACGGGAGGCCGTAGGAGCGGCAGACGTGCATGTCGTCCTCGCCGAACGCCGGCGCCTGGTGCACGAGACCCGAGCCATCCTCGGTGGTCACGTAGTCGGCGAGCACGACGAAGTGAGCGGCTGCCGGGAACTCCACCAGCTCGAGGGGGCGCTGGTAGGCCCAGCGTTCGAGGTCGCGGCCGAGGAAGGTGTCGGTCAAGGTCCACTCCTCGCCCAGCACCTTGCCGGCGAGGGGCTCGGCGATGACGAGGGCCTTCTGCTCCGGGTGCGTGGCCACCCGGTAGGTGACCTCCGGATGCACCGCCACGGCGGTGTTGCTGACCAGCGTCCACGGAGTCGTCGTCCACACCAGCAGGTCCGCCTGCCCGGCAAGCGGGCCGGAGGTGAGCGGGAAGCGCACGTAGATCGACGGGTCGGTGATGTCCTCGTAGCCCTGCGCCAGTTCGTGGTCCGATAGGGCGGTCCCGCAGCGCGGGCAGTAAGGCGCCACGCGGTAGTCCTCCTCAAGGAGGCCCTTGCCGTGGATCTGCTTCAGCGCCCACCACAGGGACTCGACGTACTCCGGCGTCATCGTCACGTACGCCTCGTCGATGTTGACCCAGTAGCCCATCCGCTCGGTGAGCTCGGTGAACGCGTCGACATGGCGGAGCACGGAGGTGCGGCACTGCGCGTTGAAGGCCTCGATACCGAAGGCCTCGATGTCCGCCTTGCCGGAGAAGCCGAGCTCCTTCTCGACGGCGAGCTCCACGGGCAGGCCGTGGCAGTCCCAGCCGGCCTTGCGCTCCACGCGGTGGCCGCGCATCGTCTTGTAGCGGGGGAACAGGTCCTTGAAGACGCGGGCCTCGATGTGGTGGGTGCCGGGCATGCCGTTGGCCGTGGGCGGGCCCTCGTAGAACGTCCACGGCTCGCCGCCCGCGGTGCGTTCGAGGGAGCGGGTGAAGGTGTCGCGCTCGCCCCAGAGGCTGAGGATCTCGTGCTCGAGCGCGGGGAAGTCCACCTGGGCGGGGACGGCGCGGTAGCCGGGGGTGGCCAGGGTGGAGGGATGCTCGGTCATCGGGTGGTCCTTCTCATCGTTCTTCGCTGAGCTGTGAAGGGACGAGCCGGGGCCCGCGGTACCACCCTCCTTGGGTGCCGGGGCACCCCTCTTGTTCATGCCGCGGCCGGTTCTACTGAGCGGGTGATCCCGCCGTTCTTCCGGCAGCTCCGAGGTGATGGCCTCATCAGTGCCGTGCGGACGGGTCCATTATGCCGCTGGCGTCAAGATGAGGCGAACGGGCCGGTGGGAGAGGCTCGGCCGCGGGAACGTGCCTGTAGTGGCGGTCTCCCTCCCCGGGCTTGAGCGCGGAGGCGGTTACTGGGGTCCCGCTGTCGCGATGCCCACTAGGTTTGGGCCATGGCGATCTTCGACGTCCCCCTTCGCGAGCTGCGCCGGCGCGGCACCATCAAGTGGCGGCGCTGGGAGCCCGACGTGCTGCCCCTGTTCGTTGCCGAAATGGACGCCCACCTGGCGCCGCCCATCCGGGAAGCACTGGAACGGGCGCTGGCCGACGGCGACACCGGCTACCCGGAGCTACCCACCTACCAGGAGGCGTTCGCCGACTACGCCGAATGGAAGTGGCGCTGGCGGATCGACGTGCCGGACCAGAAGCTCGCCACGGACGTGGTCACCGGAATGCGCGAGGCGGTCCTCGCCTGCTCCGAACCGGGGGACGCCGTCGTGATCAACTCCCCGATCTACCCACCGTTCCGGCACGTGGTGACCAGCACCGGGCGCCGGATCGTCGACGTGCCGCTGGTGTCGGATCGGTTGGATCTGGAGGGGCTTGAGGCGGCGTTCGCCGAGCAGCGGCCGAAGGTGTTCCTGATGTGCTCGCCGCACAACCCCAACGGGACTATCCACACCGTCGACGAGCTGGCGACGGTCGCGGAGCTGGCCGAGCGCTTCGGCGTCGTGGTGGTCTCCGACGAGATTCACGCCCCCTTGGCGGGGGAGGAGCACACGCCGTACCTCGCGGTGCCGGGGGCGGCGAACGCGCTGATCGTGACGTCGGCGTCGAAGTCCTGGAACCTCGCGGCGATCAAGGCCGGGCTCATCATCGGCGACCGGGGGCTGCTGAAGAAGCTCAACCCCATGACCCCCGACGGCGCCAGCTACTTCGGAGTGCTCGCACACTCCGCGGCTCTCAACGAGGCGCGCGACTGGGTGGCCGAGGCGGCTGCGGAGGTCGCGGCGAACAAGGAGTTCTTCGCCGACGAGCTGTCGCTGCAGGTGCCTGAGCTGAGCTACACGCCCTCCGCCGGCACTTACCTGGCGTGGCTGGACTGCGCCGCGCTGGGCCTCGACAGCCCCGGCAAGCACTTCCATGACGTGGGGCGGGTCCGGTTCAACCTCGGCCGCGAGTTCTCGCCGGACACGAAGCAGTTCGTCCGGGTGAACCTGGCCACGTCACGGGAGATCATCGCGGAAGCTGTGGAGCGGATGTCGTCCTCGCTGGTGGGCGTGCGCGCGGAGTCTGCTGCAGTGCGCGCCCGGCGGGCCGAGCCGATCGTGGACGAGTGGGACCTGGCGGACAGGCCCGGTCGCGACGACGAGAGGCCCCTGCTGGGCGGGTACGCGGAGGTGCCGGGAAGCGAGCCCACCGTCGGCCTACACACTTGGCACCCAACGGCGCCGATGCCCGCCGTGGCCGACGGCGGACCCCCGACCGCACCCATGCCCGCCATCATCGATGCGGGGCCCCCGACCGCGCCGATGCCCGCCGTCACCCACGCCGGACCCCCCACGGCGCCCATGCCGCTCCCCCCTCTGGCGGGGGTGCACACCAACTCGGGGGACTTCGTCAACGTGACCACCGCCGTGGTGATCGGCCGGGACCCCAGGCGGGCAGCCGGGTTCATCGATGCCGACCTGCTGCGGGTGCCGAGCCCGCACCTGGACATTTCGCGCAACCATCTGGCGGTCGAGGTGTCGGGGGGAGGCGAGGTCCTCGTGCGGGACCTGCACGCGGTCAACGGCACCCTCGTGATCCCGCCCGACGGCACGCCGTTCACGCTGCGTGACGGCGCGTCCGCGCGGGTGGAGATGATGACAATCCTCGACATCGGCGAAGGAGTGTCGCTGCGGATCGAGCCTCCCCGCTGACCCATCCGTTGGTGAGCCTCCCTCCCCGTTGGTTGAGCCAGCCGCGGCGCGAAGCGCCCGCTGCACCCGTCGAAACAGCACCGCTGGTTGAGCCAGCCGCGGCGCGAAGCGCCCGCTGCTGCGTCGAAACCCACCCGCGCGCCGGTGCAGGGAGCCGGGCTCCGTCGCTCGGGCGGCCGTTGTCCACCGTCGGGTTCTGAGTGGCCGCGGCGCTGTGGTCTGGGAGTGAGGCCGCCCGTGCCCCGGGTCCCGTCTCCCCGCACTGGATTCCCTGTGGCGTCGTCGAGTTCGGGCGCGACCCGGCAGGGCGGCCTCGGGTCGGGCTTGTCTGGGCGGGATGCCAGTTGGGTGATCGTCGGGTTGGGCACCGCTGCGCAGTGCCGCCCTGCCGTCCCCCACCCTCGCGTCCACTTCCCGACTCCTCGCAACTCGCCACCGTCGCCTCACTGTCACTTCTGATGCCGTAGTCGACATCAGAAGTGACGGTCAGCGCCCTTGCGGCTCATCCCCGTTTCGCTGAGTGTCATAGCTGATGCCGTAGTCGACACCAGTTATGACATTGAGGCTCTCGGACTCAGGCCGCGCCCGGACGCCCGTTCAGAGGCGGAGAATCCCCGGTTGCGTGATGGTGCTGACTAGGCAGGTCCCGCCGAGGCGAGTCGCGTGTCGACAGCGGGACGCTAGACCTGGGTGCGGTGGAAGTTGAGGTGCGAGCGCGACGGCGTCGGCCCGCGCTGACCCTGGTACCGCGACCCGTACTGCGACGACCCGTACGGATGCTCCGCGGGCGAGCTGAGCTGGAAGAAACACAGCTGGCCGATCTTCATTCCCGGCCAAAGCTTCACCGGCAGCGTCGCCATGTTGGACAGCTCGAGGGTCACGTGGCCGGAGAAGCCCGGGTCGATGAAGCCCGCCGTCGAGTGCGTGAGCAGGCCGAGGCGGCCCAGCGACGACTTCCCCTCCAATCGCGCCGCGACAGCTGCACCGAGCGTGACCCGCTCGTACGTCGACCCCAGCACGAACTCGCCGGGGTGCAGAACGAACGGCTCGTCCACCGGCGTCTCGATGAGGCGGGTGAGATCCGGCTGCTCTACCGCAGGGTCGATCGACGGGTAGCGGTGGTTCTCGAATACGCGGAAGAACTTGTCCAACCGCACGTCCACGCTGGACGGCTGGACCATGCCAGGATCCCAGGGCTCGAGGAGGATCCCACCGGTGTGGACTTCGGCGAGGATGTCGCGGTCGCTCAGCAGCATGCCTGCAGCGTAGTGCCGCATCTTGGGCCGCGCTGAAGCTGCCCGCCGGTTAGCGACGGGCCGCAGCTAGGCTGGGGGAGCCGCGACGCGGGTCCCGGCGACCAGCCCGACGGCGGGCGGCGAGGGGTGGCGGATGAGCGTCGGTCACGGCGGAGGCGGCGGCATGGGCGGCGGCCGGATGCTCGGGCGCCTCGCGGCGGATCCCGAGATCAAGCAGCACAAGCTGGACCGCGGAACCGCCCGCCGGGTGATCGCCTACGGCTCGCCCTTCAAGGGCCTCATCATCGTCTTCCTCATCACCGTGATCGTCAGCAGCGCGCTGTCGGTGGCGCCGCTGCTGCTGTTCCAGCGGATCATCGACGACGGTGTGCTCGCGGGCGATGTCGAGGTCATCATCTGGTTGGCGGTCGCCGTCGCCGGCATGGCCGTGGGGTCGGCGCTGCTGCAGATCGTGGAGCGCTGGTGCTCGGCCAGGATCGGTGAGGGGCTCATCTACTCGATGCGCACCCAGATCTTCGACCACATGCTCCGGATGCCCATCGCGTTCTTCAGCCGCTCGCACACGGGGAAGCTGGTGTCGCGGCTGCAATCCGACGTCAACGGCGCGCAGCAGGCGTTCACCTCGACGCTGTCCACCGTCGTCAGCAACTCCATCACCCTGGTGCTCGTGCTGGCGTCGATGCTGGCGCTGTCGTGGCCGCTCACCCTGGCGGCGCTGGTGCTGCTGCCGATCTTCATGGTGCCGGCAAGGATGGTGGGCACGAAGCTGGCGGACCTGTCGCGGCTGCGGATGACCCAGAACGCGGAGATGTCGGCCACCATGACCGAGCGGTTCACCGTCTCCGGTGCGCTGCTGGTCAAGCTTTTCGGAGACCTCGACACCGAGCACCGGATCTTCGCCAAGCAGTCCAAGGACGTGGCGGACTCGGGTGTGAAGATCGCGATGATCTCGCGGGTGTTCATGACCACGATGGGGCTCGTCGGCGCGCTGGCGACGGCGCTGTTCTACGGGTTCGGCGGCGTCGCGGCGGCGCAGGACCAGTTGACCGTCGGGACGCTCACCGCGCTGGTCGCCCTCCTCGCCCGGCTGTACGGGCCGCTGATGCAGCTGTCCAACCTGCGGGTGGACATCATGAGCGCGCTGGTCAGCTTCGAGCGGGTCTTCGAGGTGCTGGACCTCGAGCCCCTGATCGTGGACGCGCCTGACGCCAAGCCGGTCTCGGGTCCTCCGTCGGTGGCGTTCCGCGACGTGTGGTTCACCTATCCAGATGCGGCGACGGTGTCGCTGGAGTCGTTGGAGCCGACGGCCGCCGCTGGGGAGTCGGCCAACCAGCCGGTGCTCCAGGGCGTGTCGTTCGAAGCGGAGCCGGGGCAGACCGTGGCGCTGGTTGGGCCGTCAGGGGCGGGCAAGACCACCATCACCCACCTGCTCGCGCGGCTGTACGACGTGGATTCCGGCGTGGTCGAGATCGCGGGGGAGGACGTGCGACGGCTGGCTTTGGCCTCCCTGCAGGATGAGATCGGCTACGTCACCCAGGACGCGCACCTGTTCCACGACACGATCGAGGCGAACCTGCGCTACGCCCGCCCTTCGGCGACGGCGGAGGAGCTGTGGGCGGCGCTGGAGGCGGCGCAGATCGCGGGGCTGGTCCGCCGGCTTCCGGATGGGCTGGCCACGGTAGTCGGCGAGCGCGGGTACCGGCTGAGCGGTGGGGAGCGCCAGCGGTTCGCGATCGCCCGGCTGCTGCTGAAGGCGCCGCCCATCCTGGTCCTCGACGAGGCGACGGCGCACCTGGACTCGGAGTCGGAGACCCTGGTGCAGCGGGCGCTCGACACCGCCCGCGCCGGCCGCACAGCCATCGTCATCGCCCACCGGTTGTCGACGGTTCGCCATGCGGACCAGATCCTTGTGGTGGAGGACGGCCGGGTCGTTGAGCGGGGAACCCACGCGGAACTCCTGTCTGCGGGCGGATCGTACGCCACGCTGTACGCCACCCAGTTCAGCGACTGAGGTCGCGACGGCGATCCGACCGGCTGACCGAAACGGGCTGCCGGTGCCGGGAGCCGTGAGTCGTGACCCGAGCGGCCGCTGGTCCAGGATCTGTTCGCACCGCACGTCTGTCTGGGTCGGGTAGGGAGGCCGCCCGGGCCTCGATTCCCGCCTCCCCGCACTCGTTCTGCGCGTGGCGTCGTCGGGTCCGGGCGCGGCCCGTCAGGGCGGCGCTGGCAACAGTCTGCTCAGGCGGGACGCCAGCCAGGTGACCCCCCGGTTGGGCATCCCGACGCGGAGCCGCCCTGCCGTCCCCCACCCTCGCGGCCAACTTCCGTGCCCGCCGATCGTCGGGCTCCGGGACGCTGCGAGTGTTCGGCGGCTGGGCCAAGGAGTCTGAATGTCACAGCTGGTGTCGTACTCGACCACAAGTCTGACCATTAGCGAGAAGGGCCCCCACCACCTGGGGAGCGGACAGCGAGACGCGTCGGCGCAGGTTGGTTTCGACGCCGCAGCGGGCGCTGCGCGCCGCGGCGGGCTCAACCCGCGGTTTGGCCGCCCGCGCGTCGGCTCCCGTCTCCCCGCACAACGCGCCCCTCCGCTGGCGCGGAGCGACTTGACCGGGTCAGTAGGCGGAGCCCATTCCGACGTGCCCGGACGCATCGGCCGCCTGCGGCGCATCTGCGTCGGCTCCGTCCAGCACCGCCCGCGACCCCGACAGTCCCAGCCGCGTCGCCCCCGCCTCGACCAGCGCATTGGCCGTCGCGTAGTCGCGGATCCCGCCGCTGGCCTTGACGCCCAGGCGTTCGCCCACCGTCGCTGCCATCAACTCCACCGCGTGCACCGACGCCCCGCCGGCCGGGTGGAACCCGGTAGAGGTCTTGACGTAGTCCGCGCCAGCCGCCTCGGCCGCCGTGCACGCCGCGACAATCTCGTCGTCGGTCAGCGCGGCGGACTCGATGATCACCTTCAGCAGCCCGGTCGTTGCCTCGCGCACGGCGCGGATCTCCGCCTCGACCTCCTCCGGCCGGCCCTCCTTGAGGAGGCCGATGTTGATCACCATGTCGATCTCGTCGGCGCCCAGCTGCGACGACTCCGCCGCCTCCGCAGCCTTGGCCATCGCCGTGTGGTTGCCCGACGGGAACCCGCACACCGTGGCGACCTTCACGTCGCCCAGCTCCTCGGTGATGGGGAGCATCGACGGCGACACGCACACCGAGTACACGCCCAGCTCGCGCGCCTCCGCGACGAGCGCGGAGACCTGCGCCCGGGTGGCGTCGGTCTTCAGCAGCGTGTGGTCCACCATCTGGGCGAGCGCCGAGCGCGTGATCTCCATGTCTGTCCTCTCTCCGGGCCCAACGGGGCCGACCGCATCGAGCCTACTGCCGCGACCCCGCGGCGAAGTCCGCGCTGCTTGAGCGGCGCTTCTGGTGGCGACTACGCCCCCAGATCCGCCGCTCAACGCCAGACCGA
Source organism: Arachnia sp. (assembly GCA_035467795.1). GTDB lineage: Bacteria > Actinomycetota > Actinomycetes > Propionibacteriales > Propionibacteriaceae > Arachnia. The sequence goes on from DATITN010000142.1 coordinate 18,942, forward strand.
GGGAATTCCCTGATCAGGCGTGCGTCGCCAGCGGCAGCGACACCGTGAAGCACGTCCGCCCCGGCCGCGACTCCACAGACGCCGTCCCGCCGAATCCCTCGACGACTGCGCGCACGATCGCCAGCCCCAGCCCGGTGGACTGGGCCGCCGAGTGGGCCCGCGCATCGTCGGCCCGCACGAACCGCTCGAACACCAGCGGAAGCGCCTCCTCCGGGATCCCCGGCCCGTCGTCGATCACGTGGATCACCGCGACACCCGCGCCCGCCGGGTGCCCCCCGAACGGCGCCCCCGGCAGCGCGGAGACGGCGGTGGTCACCGTCGTGCCGGGCGGGGTGTGGGTGCGCGCGTTGGACAGCAGGTTCACCATCACCTGGTGCAGCTGATCGGCATCCGCCAGCACCTCGACGCCCTGCTCCGGCAGGTCCAGCACCCAGCGGTGGTCGCGGCTGACCGCCTGCGCGTCGCTGACGGCGTTGAGCACCACCTCGACGGCGTCCACCGGCTTCAGCTCGACGGACGCGTCCGCGTCCAGCCGGGCCAGCAGCAACAGGTCGTTGACCAGCTTCGTCATCCGCTCCGATTCGGCCCCGATCCGGTTCAACGCGTGCGGTGTTCCCTCCGGTGAGCGCTGCCCCAGCTCCGCGTATCCGCGGATCGCCGCCAAGGGATTGCGCAGCTCGTGCGACGCATCCGCCACGAACCGCCGCAGCTTCGCCTCCGAGCTTTCGCGCGCCAGCAGCGCCCCCTCGACGCGCCCCAGCATCTGGTTGAACGCCGTCGACAGCCGCGTCACCTCGTTGTTCTCGGGCAGTGGCCCGGTCTCCACCCGGGGCACCGCCACCGAGCCGCGCTCCAACTCCAGCCGGCTCACCTCGTCGGCCGTGTCCGTCAGCGCGACGAGGGGCTGCGTTGCGCTCACCAGCACCGCCCGCGTCACCGCGGCGGTGGCCGAGATGGCCACGAGGCTCACCACAGCCGCCAGCAGCGACAACCACAGCACCGTCCGCTGGATGTCCGCCACGGGAAGCCCCACCACCACCGTTCCGATCGGCGTCTCGCGCGCCTGAACCCGGTAGTCGCCGAGCCCGGGCACGCGGACGGTGTGCTTGTCATCGTCGACGGGGACCGCGAGCAGCGCGTCCCACGCCTCCACCGTCATCGAAGAGCTGGTGGACCCGTCGCCGACGACCCCGCCCAGCGCCGTGCCGTTGGTGAGTTCGGCCGCGATCACGGTGCCCACCCTCATGCCTGGGGTCTCCAGGCCGGGTGGGCCGTCGTCGCGCTCGTCGCTGCGGCTCTGACGCACCTGCGCCGCGTCGAGCTCCGCGTCGAGCTGGTTGTACAGGATGGTGCGCAGCGCCAGCACGGTGGTGAGCGCCACGAGGATGGCCATCACAGCCACCGTCAGCACCAGCCGCGGTTGCAGCTGCCCGGCCAGGGAACCCCGCCGCTGCTCCCGCGTCATGCGCCCGCCGGGCGCAGCACGTAGCCGGCTCCGCGCATGGTGTGGATCATGGGCTCGCGGTCCGCGTCGATCTTCTTGCGCAGGTAAGAGATGTAGAGCTCGACGACGTTGGCCTGGCCGCCGAAGTCGTAGTTCCAGACGCGGTCCAGGATCTGAGCCTTGGACAGGACCCGCTTGGGGTTGCGCATGAGGAAGCGCAGCAGCTCGAACTCGGTGGCGGTCAGCTTGATCTGCGCCCCGGCCCGCGTCACCTCGTGGGAGTCCTCGTCCAGCACCAGATCGCCGACGACGAGCTGCGTGTCGGGCCGCACGCTGGTGGCGCCGCTGCGCCGCAGCAGACCACGCAGCCGGGCGATGACCTCCTCCAGCGAGAACGGCTTGGTGACGTAGTCGTCGCCGCCGGCGGTGAGCCCGGCCACCCTGTCCGACACCCCGTCGCGGGCGGTGAGGAAGATCACCGGCACGTCGGGCTGCTCGGTGCGGATGCGGCGCATCACCTCGAGGCCGTCGAAGTCCGGCAGCATCATGTCCAGCACCAGCGCGTCCGGCTGCGCCTCGCGGGCGACACGCACCGCGTCGGTGCCGGTGGAGGCCGTGTGCACGTCCCACCCCTCGTACCGCATGGCCATCGACAGCAACTCGATCAGGCTGGGCTCGTCGTCGACGGTGAGGATGCGGATCGCGGTGCCGTCGGGGCGCGTGAGGGGATCGGTGATTGCCATGGCACTACTGTGGCACCCCACCTGGGGCCCGAGCTATGGGTTACCTGTGAGAAGTCTGTGTGCCCGGCGCCTCGTCGATGAGGCTGTCGGTCTCGTCCCTCGGCCGCACGAACAGGTTGTCCAGCCCCGCACGTCCGGAGCCGTAGACGAGGAAGATCAGGCCGAGCGCGGCCTGGATGGCGTTGTACTCCCAGCCGCCCAGATGCAGGTAGAACGGGCCGTCGGCGTTCGTGGTGAGGATGATGGCAACGTTGAGCACCACCATGCCCAATCCCACCAGGGGCGTGGCGAGCCCGAACGCCAGCAGCACGCCGCCGATCAGCTCGAACGCGATGGTGGTCACCACCAGCCCCATCCCGTAGGGCAGCCCGGCTGCTTCGAGGAGGGCCACCTGGGCGTCGATGCCCGTCTCCTGCCAGCGGTGCCACCCGTGCGCCACCAGCGTGACGCCGGCGACGATGCGCGCTATCAGCAGCGCGATGTCGCGCACCACCCGCAGAAATGCCTTCATGATCAGCTCCCAGGCTTCAGTTCGTCCTTCTTACCTCTGATCAGCCTGCCAGAACTTCTCGATCCCAGGTGCTCCAACGCCAGCCGTCCCACCATTTGCTGATTGGTGACGACGCGCTGCGAGCGGCCGTTGGTGAGGAACGTCAACGCCCAGCTCAGCAAAGTGGTGACGCGCTGCTTGAACCCGGCGATGTAGAGCAGGTGCAGGAACAGCCAGGCCACCCACGCCACAAAGCCGGTGAGCTTGATGGAGCCGATCGTCGCCACGGCCGCGAACTTGGAGATGGTGGCCATGGAGCCCTTGTCCTTGTATTTGAAGGATCCCGGATCCCCCGCGTGCTCGATGCGCGAGCGGATCTTGGCTGCGGCGTGTCGCGCGCCCTGGATCGCTCCCTGGGCCACGCCCGGCACGCCGGGCACGGACATCAGGTCACCCACCACGAACACCTCGGGATGCCCGGGCAGCGACAGATCCTCGGCCACCACCACACGTCCGGCGCGGTCCAGCTCGGCCCCCGACTGGTCCGCAAGCGTGCGGCCCAGCTCGTTGCCCTGCACGCCGGCCGCCCACACCTTGGCGAACGACTCGATGCGCTCCTGCGTCCCGTCCTTGTACTTGATGGTGAGGCCGTTCTCGTCGACGCCCGTGACGAGCGCGTTCAGCTTCACCTCCACCCCCAGCCGCTCCAACGTCTTCTGCGCCTTGGCGCCCAGCTCCGGGCCGAACGGCGGCAACACCTGCGCGGCGCCGTCGATGAGGAGGACGCGCGCCGTACTCGGGTCGATGGTGCGGAACTCGTCGCGCAGCGTCGAGGTGGCCAGCTCGCGGATCTGCCCGGCCATCTCGACGCCGGTGGGGCCGGCGCCGACGACGGCGAAGGTCAGCATCCGCCGTCGCTCCTCCTCGTCCCGCGTGAACTCGGCGATCTCGAAGGAGCTGAAGATTCGCGCGCGCAGCTCGAGGGCGTCGTCGATGGACTTCATGCCCGGCGCGAAGGTGGCGAACTGGTCGTTGCCGAAGTAGGACTGGCCGGCGCCGGCGGCAACGATGAGGGAGTCGTAGGGGGTCTCGCTGAACTGGTCGTGGAAGCGCCACTTGACCACGCGGTTGGTCAGGTCGATGTCCTCGACGAGGCCCAGCAGCACCTGGGCGTTGGACTGCCTCCGCAGGATCTCGCGGGTGGCGGGCGCGATCTCGCCCTCGGACAGCACCCCGGTGGCCACCTGGTAGAGCAGCGGCTGGAAGAGGTGGTGGGTGGTCTTCGCGATGAGCGTGACATCGACGTCCGCCCGCTTCAGCGCCTTGGCCGCGAACAGCCCGCCGAATCCGGAGCCGATGATGACTACGCGATGCCTGCTCATGCTGCCGCCTCGGGGGCTTGGGGGAGGGTGCCGGCCGTGTCGTTCATTCAGAAAGGGTAACCGCCCGCAGGCGGGGCACCGCACTGTTGCGGATCGCGGCCGGGGTAGGCTGAACCGTCCTGGACCGAGGAGGAGGGCCCCCGCGTGACGCTGGCCGCCTGGCTCAGACCCACACCCCACGGCCGTCCCGTGCACCCGTGGTGGTGGATCACGGCAGGCCTGCTGGCGGTGTTGATCCTTGTCGGAGCCCAGTTCGCGGACGCGCCCGGGCTTCTGGAGCGCGGCGACAGCTGGTGGCGGCCCCTCGTGTCGCTGCCCGCGCTGAGCGTCCTCGTGCTGGCCTGGTGGCAGCTGGGCCCGCTGTGGCGGCACCCCCTGCTGACGGCGGCAATCTGGTCCGCGCCCATGATGTTCGCCCTCCCCATGTACTCCCGCGACGCCTACGCCTACGCCGCGCAGGGCTGGATGGTGGCGCGCGGCCTGGACCCCTACACCACCCCCCTGGGGGAGGCCGGCCTGCCCGGGCTGCTGGTGGGCGTTCACTGGCACAAGACCACGGCCGTGTACCCGGCGCTGTCGCTGGAGCTGTTCGGGATGATCGCGCGGCTGACCGGCAGCGACCTCTTCTGGACGACGGTGGCGCTCAGGGTGCCCAACGTGCTGGCCCTGCTCGGCCTCGCCTGGGTGGTGCGACGGTTGGCGAGGCGCTTCGGCGTCGACGAGGGCCTCGCGCTGTGGGCGGGCGTGCTCAACCCGATCATGCTCGTGCAGTGGATCGGCGGGGTGCACAACGACGCCTTCATGGTGACCCTCGCCGTCGCCGCCGTCCTGGCCGTCACGGACCTGGGGTGGCGCGGGTGGCGAGGACTCCTCGTCGCCGGTGTGCTGCTGGGGCTCGCCATGGGCGTGAAACAGACGGCGGCGCTGTACGGGCTCGGGGTGGTCGCCGTCGGATGGGCTGCCCGCTTCCCGCACGGGCTTGCGCCCCCGCCTCGCGACGGCTCAGGCGCGGCGAGTCCCACGGCGGGCTGGTGGAGGCTTGCCGTGGTCGCGGCGGTGCCCGGCGCGGTGACGGTCGCGGTGTTCGCGCTGGTGTCGCTGCGGTTCGGCTTCGGCTGGGGCAACCCCACCGCAGGCAACCCGATCGGGGCCATGAGCAACGCGCCCCTGTCCTGGCTGGCCGAGGCGCTGCGCTACCCGCTGCCCGACGACGTGGTCAACCCGGCCGTCACCACCGTCTCGACGATGCTGCTGCTGGCGGCCTTCGTCGCGTTGTGGGTCAGGCTCGGCCCCCGCGGCGACGACCCCAGGCGCCCGTGGGCGTTCATGCTGGCGGTGCTGGCGGCCTTCTGCGTGCTCGGCCCGGCGCTGCAGCCCTGGTATCTGACCATGCTGCTTCCGCTCTACGTGTTCTGGCTCGCCGGTCCGCGCTGGGACCGGGCGTGGCTGGTGGTGGTGGTCGGCTTCACCCTGCTGCCGGCGTTGCAGACGATGATGGCGCCGCTCATCGCCATGCCTCTGCTCGCGGTGCCGCTGTGGTGGCTGTGGAGTGAGATGTCGCGGCGGGGCGTCTCGCCGCTGCCTCCGCGGTCCTCGCTTCGTTGACCCGGACAGGGACCATGGGGGGATGGCGGCAGCGGCCGGCCGGACTACCGTCGGGTCCTATGTCAGAGATCTCCTGGCCCGACGGCGGCACAGAGTGGGCCGTCGAGGCCACCGGCCTGGTGAAGCGCTACGGCCGGCATCGGGTCCTCGCCGGCCTGGACCTCCACGTGCCGCGCGGCGGCGTCCACGGCCTGCTCGGCCCCAACGGGTCCGGCAAGACCACCTCCATCCGCATCCTGCTCGGCCTGGTCAGGGCGCAGGCGGGCACCGTCACGCTCCTCGGGCACGACGTGCCCCGAGACCTGCCCGCGGTGATCGGACGGGTCGGCGCCATCGTCGAATCGCCGAAGTTCGCGCCGCGGATGAGCGGGCGGCACAACCTCGACGTGCTGGCGGACTCCATCGGCGTGAGCCGCCGTCGCGTCACCGAGGTGCTGCTCGAGGTGGGCCTGGCGGCGGATGCGGAGCGGGATTTCACGACCTACTCCCTCGGCATGAAGCAGCGGCTCGCCATAGCAGCCACCCTCCTCAAACGCCCCGAGCTGCTCATCTTCGACGAGCCCACCAACGGCCTGGACCCCGTCGGCATCCGCGACATCCGCGCCACCATGCGCGACCTCGCCGACGCCGGCATCACGGTGCTGGTGGCCTCGCACATCCTCTCCGAGATCGAACAGATCGCGGACTCGGTGTCGATCATCGCGCAGGGCAGGGTGGTGGCGGAGGGTCCGATGGATCAATTTCTCTCCGGCGCCGCGCCGCACGTCCGGCTCGGCATCGACCGCCCCGTCGAGGCCGCCGAGGTGCTGCGGCGCGGCGGGTGGCGGGTGGAGCCGGCCGAGGGAGGCCTGCGGGTGCTCGGCCGCGACGCCGCACCGCCGGACCCGGCCGAGATCGCGCGCCAACTCGGCCGCGCGGACCTGTGGCCAGATCACCTCTCGCTGGATCGGCAGAGCCTGGAGCGGGTCTTCCTGGACCTCACCTCAGGCGCGGATCTCGTGGGCTCCCAGGGCCGCCGTCGGGACGTGGCATGAATCAGCTGAGAGCCGAACTGTCGCGGCTGCGCTACAGGCGTCGCACCATGTGGAGCCTGGCCGGGGTGCTGCTGATGAGCCTGATGGTGCCGGTGCTGTGGATGGAGGGCGCGCATCCCCTGACCGACGCGGACCACGCCGAGGCGGCGGAGGTCTTCGCCACCATCCCCGCCGAACAGTGCCCTGACTGCAGCGTCTCCGACTACCTTCGCACCCCGTGGGCGTTCAGCGACGTCGTGGACTCCGGCCTCATGCCGTACGCCATGCTGATGGGCGCGCTCGTGTTGCTGATCGTGATGCTCTCGGTGGGCTCCGATCTCCGCTCCGGGGCCATCGGAACCCAGCTCACCTTCACGCCCCGTCGATCGGCGCTGGTCGCGGCCCGCGCCGCGGTCGCCGGACTGCTCGGTGCCGCCCTGATGGCCACGGCGCTGGTCACCAGCACCGTGGTGTCCGCGGTCTGGTTCGTGGCGATGAACGGATACGCCGCCCTCGACGCCACCACCAGCCTGCTCGCGCTGGTGCTGTCAGCCGGCTTCTACGGGGCCATCCTGGGCATCCTGGGGGCATTGCTCACGGTGCTCCTCGGTGGAGCCTCGGGTGCCGGAGTGCTGGTGGTCGGCGTCTTCGTGGCCGACGTCCTGGCCCAGTGGATCGGCTCCGAGACCGAGGCTGCGGCCTGGCTGCCACATCTGCTCCCCACCCAGCAGGGCATCGCTCTGCTGGACGGCTTCGTCCTCGGTCAGGGCGCACACGGGCGGCAGATGTACGAGATCGGTCGCGCCGAGGCGGTGGCGTACCACCTCGGCGTCACAGCGGTGGCCGCGGCCGTCACCCTCCCGCTGTTCGAACGCCGCGACATCAAGAACTAGGGGACCACGGGTAGCTCGGTAGCATGGCGCCCATGCGTTACGTCTCCACCCGCGACACTGCAGGCCTGCCCGGCAAGCGGTTCAGCGACATCCTGCTCGAAGGCCTGGCCGCCGACGGGGGGCTGTACCTCCCGGAGACCTACCCGACGGTGTCGCGGGAGACTCTGGGCCAGTGGCGCACGCTGCTGGCCGAGAAGGGGTATGCGGCCCTGGCGTTCGAGATCGTGCGGCTTTTCGTCGACGACATCCCGGAGGCTGATCTTCGCGGCATCGTCGAGCGTGCCTACGAACCGGCGAAGTTCCTGGACCCCGCCGTCGTGCCGGTCACCCGGCTGAGCGACGGGCTATGGCTGGCCCACCTCAGCAACGGGCCGTCGGTGGCGTTCAAGGACATGGCGATGCAGCTGCTGGGCGAGCTGTTCGCCTACGAGCTGGAGCGTCG
>DATITN010000143.1:0-6839 GCA_035467795.1 Arachnia sp.
CTCGGCGTCGAAGCGCCGGGCGAGGACCATGTCTCGGAGGTAGCCGACGAGGTCCGCGGTGGTGCCGGCGGACTCGAAGTCGTCGTGGCTCACGGGACGACCCTCCGGGGTCAGCAGCTGCACCATGTCCTGGCTTTGACCGCGCACGCGGCCTCCTCTCCACTAACTTACGCATCCGTAGCTTACGTCTTGGGCGCCTCGATAGAGACCCCCGCGGGCAGACCCCCCGCTGGCTTGGGAGCGAGGAGCGCAGCGACGAGCCTCGAGGCCCAAGAAACGTGAGATGACAAGGTCACCTTTCAGCAGAGGAGGTCAGCCGACGAGGGTGGCGACCAGCACCGCCTTGATGGTGTGCATCCGGTTCTCCGCCTGGTCGAAGACGACGCTCGCCTCAGACTCGAACACCTCGTCGGTCACCTCCACGCCCTCGATGCCGAACTGCTCCTTCAAGTCCCGACCCACCGTCGTATTGAGGTCGTGGAACGCGGGCAGGCAGTGCATGAACTTGGTGGCCGGGTTCCCGGTGGCCCGCATCAGCTCCGCGTTGACCTGATAGGGGCGCAGCAGCTCGATGCGCTCAGCCCACACCTCCTTCGGCTCGCCGAGCGAGACCCAGACATCCGTGTAGACGAAGTCCACGCCCGCGACACCCGCGGCCACGTCGTTGGTGACGGTGATCCGCGCCCCCGTCGCCTCCGCGAGGCGGCGGGCCTCAGCGACGATCTCGGCCGCGTTCTGCTGCGACGCCGGCGCCACCATCCGCACGTCCATGCCCATCAGCGCACCGCTGACGAGCAGCGAGTTGCCCACGTTGTTGCGGGCATCGCCGAGGAACGCGAACGAGACCTCCTCCAACGGCTTGCCGCTGTGCTCGATCATGGTGAGCTGGTCTGCCAGCATCTGGGTGGGGTGCCAGTCGTCGGTGAGCCCGTTGTAGACGGGGACGCCGGCATGGGCGGCCAGGGTCTCGACGACGTCCTGCCCGGATCCGCGGTACTCGATCGCGTCGTACCAGCGGCCGAGGACGCGGGCGGTGTCCGCGGCGGACTCCTTATGGCCGATCTGCGAGCCGGCCGGGTCCAGATAGGTGGTGGTGCCGCCCTGATCCGCGACAGCCACCTCGAACGCGCACCGGGTGCGGGTGGAGGTCTTCTCGAACAGCAGGGCCACCTGCTTTCCGGCGAGGAGCGGGGTCTCGCGACGCTCGCGGCGCTGCGCCTTCAGCTCGGCCGCGAGGTCCAGCAGACCGCGCCACTCGTCGGGGGTGAAGTCCAGCTCTTTCAGGAAGCTGCGGCCCAGCAGGCTCATCGTCGTCGCCTTTCGCTCGCGATCCAGGGAAGGACACAGGCTACCGCGCCGTCTGCGGCGCGCTGCGGCCGGCCGTCACACCGATCGGGCGTGCTCCACGAGCCTGTCGAAGCCCGCATCCATCGCCCGGTCGACCATCTGCCTCTCCGGGTGGGCGTCCCACCAGGCGACCTGCTCCGCGACGGCCTGGTCGTAGGTGATCGTCGGGTTGAACTCCGGCACCAGTGCGCGCAGCTTCGAGCAGTCGAAGACCATGGAGTGCGCCTTGTCTCCGAGGAGCCCGGGTCCCACGTCGGGTAATACCCGCGCGATGGTCTCCGACGCCACGTGCACCAGCTCGGGGCTGGCCACCCCGGCCGCGTGGGCCAGCCACGTGTAGATCTGGTCCCAGGTGGGTGCGTGGTTGCCCATGATCTGGAAGGTGTCGCCCACCGCCTGCGGGTTGCCGAGGAGGCCGGTGAACCCGACGGCGAAGTCGGCCGAATGCGTCACGGTCCACTGCGTGGTGCCGTCGCCGTGCACCACCACGGGCCTCCCGGCCCGAAGCCGGGCGATGTCCGTCCAGCCCCCGGTGGTCAGCAGCAGCGTGCGGTCGTAGGTGTGGGAGGGGCGCACGATCGTGGCGGGGAATCCGTTGTCCCGATACTCGGCCACGAGCAGGTCCTCGCAGGCGATCTTGTTGCGGGAGTACTCCCAGAACGGGTTGCGCAGCGGTGTCGATTCGGTCACCGGCATCCGCGACGGCGGGCTCTGGTAGGCCGAGGCCGAGGAGATGAAGACGTACTGATCGGTGCGCCCGGCGAAGCGGGCCACGTCGCGCCCCACGTGGTCCGGGGTGAAGGCGATGAACTGGGCCACGACGTCGAACCCTCGGCCGCGGAGAACCTCGTCGACGGCGGCGCCGTCGTGCACGTCGGCCACCAGGAACTCCACTTCCTCTGGAAGCGGGTGCGTGGTGGACTGCCCCCGGTTGAGGACAGTCACATGGTGCCCGAGCCGCACGGCCCGTTCAACGCTCGCGTGGCTGATGATGCCGCTGCCGCCGATGAACAGCATGTCCAGAGGATTGCGTGTGAGTGCCATCCCCGCATCCTCCCATCCAGCCAGCACGGCCCGTGCGGACTGGGCACGATCGCCGCGCCCCGGATCAGTTGCGGGTGACGGCCTGGAGCACGCCGTCGACGGCGGCCTCGATGTCTGCCAGCGTCTCCTCGAACCCCTCGTCCGTGCCGTACCACGGGTCAGTCAGCGGCTCCCCCTTGGCTTTGTCCGGGTTGAAGTCGTTGAGCAGCACAATGTTGCTGGCGCACGGGGCGATGCGCTGCAGACGGGCGACGTGGAGCGGCTCGGCGGCCACCACCAGTTGCGCGCCCTTGATGTCGGCGGCCCCGATCTTGCGCGCATGATGCCCCGACGCGTCGTAGCCGGCGCGCTCGAGGGTGCGTGCGGCGCGGTGGTCGATGGGATTGCCCACCTCGTCGCTGGACACCCCGAAGCTGGCAATCCGCACGTCGAGCCCCCGCTCCTCGGCTCGGCGCCGCGCAACCCGCTCGGCCATCGGAGAGCGACAAATGTTGCCCCAACATACGAAGAGAATCGTTGACATTGGTCACACTTTAGCCGCGCGGGTCAGGCTCACCGAGGCCGGGGCGCGGGTGGGTAGAATGAGCCACCGGCGTGGAGGAAGGTTTGGGGGACGATCATGCAGATCTTGGTGGTTGACGATGATCAGGCGGTACGCGATTCGCTCGCCCGCTCACTGACCTACACGGGCGACGATGTGCAGACCGCCGCAGACGGCGTCGAGGCCCTCGCGAAGCTGGTCAGCTACACACCCGACGCCATCATCATGGACGTGATGATGCCCCGTCTCGACGGCCTCGAGACCACCCGGATGCTCCGTGACGGCGGCAACGACACGCCCATCCTCATCCTGACTGCGCGGGACGCCGTCGGGGACCGCGTGGATGGCCTCGACGCCGGGGCAGACGACTACATGGTCAAACCCTTCGCCCTCGACGAGCTCCTGGCCCGCCTCCGCGCGCTCACCCGGCGCTCGAAGCCGGTGCCGGAGGCGGAGTCGCGGGTGCTGACTTTCCAGGACGTCACCCTGGACACGCAGCACCGGGAGGTGACGCGCGCCGGGCAGCACATCTCTCTCACCCGCACCGAGTACGCCCTGCTGCAGGTGTTCATGGAGAACCCGCGCCGCGTCATGGAGCGCAACACTCTCCTCAACGAGGTGTGGGGCTTCGAGTTCCCCACCACGGCCAACTCGCTCGAGGTCTACATCGGATATCTGCGCCGCAAGACGGAAGCTGGCGGCCGGCCTCGGCTCATCCACACCGTGCGCGGCATCGGCTACGTCCTGCGTGAAACTCCCCCGTGATCGGAAGCTGGTGGATCCGGCTTCGCCGCGGCCTGGGCCGCCTCGTCAGCGGCCAGTCGCTGCAGTGGCGGCTGGCCCTCCTGACGGGCATCAGCGTCGCGCTGTCGGTCCTCGTCGTCGGCACCACCTCCTATGTGGTGACGCGGTGGTCCCTGCTGGAGCAGCTGGATCGTGAGCTGGTGGCGGTGGCCCAGACGGCGTCCGGGACCATCGCGTCGAACGTGTCCAACATGGGCGGCCTCTCGGGTGACCTGATGGGGTCCTCCGACGGGCTGCTCGCCCTGGTCGCGGCAGATGGGCTGGTCAAGCAGGTGCCCGGCCAACCCGTGTCCCTGCCTGCGGGGTCCGAGGAGATCGCGGTGGCGCGGATGCAGTCGGGGTCCTCGGCCCGCACCCTCGACGCGGACGGCACCTCCTACCGCGTGGTGTCGGTGCCGATGTCGGTGGACGGGGCGTTCTACGCCGTGATCTACGGGCGGCCCACCGTCGCACTGGAGTCAACGCTCGCCTCGCTCTGGGCCTCGCTGCTGGCGGCGGGCGCGCTGGGCGTGATGACCACCACGCTCGCGGCGTTGTGGGCGGCGCAGACTGTGCTCGCCCCCGTGCGTCGGCTCTCGCAGGCCGTGAAGTCCGTCACGCAGACAGATCAGCTCAACCCCATCCGCATCTACGGACGCGATGACCTGGGTGAGCTGACCAAGTCGTTCAACCTCATGCTGCGCTCGCTGCAGACGTCGCGGGAGCAGCAGAGCCAGCTGATCGCCGACGCCGGGCACGAGTTGCGCACCCCCCTGACGTCGATGCGCACCAACATCGAGCTGCTGCTGGCCGACGACACTTCCGGCATGCTCCCGGAGGGCGCCCGCTCGGTGATCCTGGGCGACGTCGCCGCGCAGCTGGGCGAGTTCTCCGCGCTGGTGGGAGACCTCGTTGCTCTCACCCGCGACGACCACCTCCAGCGCCCGCATGAGATCCTGGACATGGCGGAGGTGACGGAGTCCGCCATCGAGCGCGCCCGCCGTCGGGGCCCCAACATCACCTTCGACGTCACCCTGGAGCCCACCCCCGTGATGGGGGATCCGTCCACGCTGGAGCGCGCCATCACCAACCTGCTGGACAACGCCGTGAAGTTCTCACCCTCCTACGGCACCATCGTGGTCACGCTGGAGGACGGCACCCTCACCGTCGTCGACGAGGGCCCGGGCATCGCCGACGAGGACCTCCCGCTGATCTTCGACCGTTTCTACCGCTCGGACCGGGCGCGCAACACCCCCGGCACGGGGCTGGGGCTGTCCATCGTGGATCACACGGCTCGGGCCCACGGCGGCTCGGTGCGAGCGGGCAACGACCCGGACCGCGGGGCGAAGTTCGTGCTGCGGCTGCCGGTGATCGCCGAGTCCGCGGAACAGCCTGTCCTGTGAGGTCGGTGGAGTGAGGGTGGCGCTGAGCCCCGCGCAGCGGCGCGGGCTGTCGGTGGGCGTCGCGACGGGGCTCTACGGCATCTCGTTCGGGGCGCTGGCCGTGGCCGCAGGCCTGACGGTGGGGCAGGCGTGCGTGCTCAGCCTGCTGATGTTCACCGGCGGCTCGCAGTTCGCGTTCGTCGGCGTCGTCGGCGGAGGTGGGGCGCTGGCGTCGGCGACGGCGGCCGCCTCACTGCTGGGGGTCCGCAACGCCATCTACGGCGTCACCGCCAACGCCATGCTCCGCCCAAGCGGGTGGCGACGGTTCGCGGCCGCACATCTGACCATCGACGAGTCGATCGCCACCGCGTCGGCCGCGGAGGACCCCGTCGAGGAACGGCGGGGCTTCTGGGCTGGAGGTGTCGCGGTGTTCGTGCTGTGGAACCTGTTCACCCTGGTGGGGGCGCTCCTGGGCGACGCGCTGGGCGACCCGAAGGCCTGGGGGCTCGATGGTGCGGCGGTCGCGGCGTTCCTGGGGTTGCTGTGGCCGCGGCTACGGGGCCGGGACCCGATCGCGATCGCGATGGTGTCCGCCGTGGTGACGGTGGCGGTGGCACCGTTCGTGCCGGCGGGGATCCCGATCATCGTGGCGGCGGGTGTCGCGGTGGCGATGACTCTGGCGCAGCATCGCGGCGCCTCGACGGCCGCGCCGGACGTCGATCGGAGTGCACCACGATGACGATGTGGCTCTGGATCCTGGCCGCCTGCGCGATCGCGTACCTCACCAAGCTGATCGGCTACCTGCTTCCCGAGCGGTGGCTCGAGAATCCGTGGGTCGCGACGCTCTCGCACGGGGTCACGGTGGGGCTGCTCGCCTCGCTCGTGGCCACCAACGCCTTCCTCTCCGGCACGTCCATCACCGTCGACGCCCGCGTGGTTGCGCTTATCGCCGCGGGCGTCGCCCTCTTCCTTCGGGCTCCATTTCTCGCCGTCGTGGTCATTGGCGCCGCGGCAGCCGCCCTGGCCCGCCTCGCGGGCATTGCCTGAGCCCCGCATCGGGTTTCATCCACAACTTTATCCACAGATGTGTACAAGTTACGGCCGTGTAATTCGTTTCCCATCGGCCGACCAGCAGCACCGTCGTCGAGCAGCGGACGGTGCCCGGCGTTGTTCCCAGCCGACGGCTGGCGCGGGTGCGCCCTACGATCGCGACATGGACGCGGTGTTGCAGAGAATCCGGGCCGCCTGCGGGGCACTTCCTGAGGTGAGCGAGCGCCACAGCCACGGCGCGCCCTTCTGGTTCGTGCGGGGCAAGTCCTTTGCGACCGCGTGGCTCGACGGCCATCACGACGACAGCTTCCCCCACATGTGGTGCGCTGCCTTCCCGGATTTCCAGGACGCCCTCGTCTCGAGCCGTCCGGACACGTTCTTCTGCCCGCCGTACGTGGGACACCGCGGCTGGCTCGGCATCCGCCTCGATCGCGACCTCGACGCGGATGAGTTGGCCGACCTGCTCACCGATGCATACCGGAGCGTCGCCCCCAAAGGCCTTACCCGCCAGTGGGATCAGTAGCCCGACCGCGCGATCGGGCACCACAGCCGGCCGCCCTGCGCACGTCTCACAGGCCAAGAGACTAATTGGTAGGTCTGGTGCCGACTACGGACACCAGACCTACCAAATAGCCGCCGACGCGCCTCCAGTCGTCAAGGGAGGATCCATGAAAGCCTCACGCCAAGTCCCC
>DATITN010000144.1:0-11370 GCA_035467795.1 Arachnia sp.
CGTCGGGTCGGCGTGGCTGCTGGACGGGAGGGCTGACGGGGTCGCGGAGGAGACCCTGCACGCGTCGTACCTGCACGTTCACTGGGCCGGCCATCCTCAGTTGGCCCAGCGCTTCGCCGACGCGGTGCTCGCGCTCCCCACCCGTTCCCTGAGGAGTTCCTCCGCCGTAGGCGCGAGGGACGTCTCGGACGGTAGAGAAGGCGACTCTGTCTGGGGACCCGGGTCACGACTCTTCGAGACGGCCACCGCCGCTTCGCGGGGCGACCTCTTCATGGACCAAGACGTTCCCGAGGCGGGCTCGACCCACCCGCGCGGCCACTGTTCCTCCAGATCGGTTCCCGACTCCCAGAGGGGCCCGAGACCTCTCCTGGAGGAACAGCAACCGCGCACCGTAGAGGCGACCCGACCCGCGCGTGACACGGTCGACCTCCTGCACCACGGCGACCGCGACCTCGCCCCGGGCCTCGTCGACCTCGCCGTCAACGTCCGGGTCCCCACCACCCCGGCCTGGTTGGCCGCAGAGATCTTCGGCGACGGCGACCTCGCCGCCTACCCCGACCCCCGCCCCGCCCGCGACGCCATCGCCGCCCACCACGGCGTCGACCCCGCGATGGTGCTCCCCGTCGCCGGCGCCGCTGAGGCGTTCACCCTGATCGCCCGCGCCACCCCCGGCGGCGCACTGATCGTCCATCCCCAGTTCACCGAGCCCGAGGCCGCGCTGCGCGCCGCCGGCCGCGACCCCCGACGCCACCTCCTCCGCCCCGACGCCGGCTTCCGGCTCGTCCCCTCGCAGGTTCCGGCGGCGGACCTGATCATCGTCGGCAACCCCACCAACCCCACGGGGGTCCTCCACCGCGCCGCGGACCTCGCCGCGCTCCCGGCCGGGATCCTGGTCATCGACGAGGCCTTCATGGACGCCATCCCCGGAGAACCCGAGACGCTTATTGCGCCGACCATGCCCGGGCGCCTGGTCCTACGCTCGCTCACCAAGACCTGGGGCCTGGCCGGGCTCCGGATCGGCTACGTCGTCGGCGACCCAGCGCTCATTGCAGACCTGGCCCGCCAGCAGCCTCCATGGTCCGTGTCCTCGCCCGCCATCCGCGCGGCCGTCGCCTGCGTCTCGGAGCGGGCCGTCGCGGAGGCCACCCGCCTCGCGGAGGAGGCCGCCCTGGCCCGCGCCGACCTCGCCGCCCGCCTCACCGACGCAGGCCTCGCTGTCGTTGAAGGACAGGCGCCGTTCGTCCTGGCAGACGCCGGCGCACTGTCCCCGTCGTCGCTGCGGCCGGCCCTGGCCGAGCGCGGATTCGCGGTGCGGCGCGGCGAGACGTTCCCCGGTCTCGGCCCCACCTGGCTGCGTTTCGCGGTGCGCACGCCGGAGGTCCACCGTCGGCTGGCTGCCACGCTCGCCGACCTGGCGGCGCGATGACGTCAGCCCAGCCACGCCAGCGCCCCCGCGACGTCCCCCACCTCGGGCACACCCGCGGGCGACGGAGGACGGCGGATCATCACGACGGCGGAGCCCCGCTCGGCAGCCGCCGTGAGCTTCGCGTCGGTGTGCGAGCCGCCTGCGTCCTTGGCCACCAGCACGTCGATTCTGTGGGCGGTCATCAGGGCGCGCTCCCCGTCGAGGGTGAATGGGCCGCGGCTGGTGATCAGGGTCCAGTTGGCCGGGAGGAACGCCGACGGCCGCTCAGCCACGCGTGCCAGCAGGTCGTGGTTCGCGAGGTCCGCCACGTAGTCAGGCGTGTGTTGACGGCCGACGGTGAGGAGGGGGCGGGCGCCGAGTGTCGCGGTGAGGCGGGCCGCATCGTCGTGGCCGTCCACCCAGCGCCACGTCTCCGAGAGGGGATGCGCCGCCCAGCTCGGCCGGACCAGCCGCATGAGCGCGACGCCCTCGACCGCACACGCCATAGCCGCGTTGGCCGACATCCGGTCCGCGAACGGGTGCGTGGCGTCGACGACCGCCGTCACGCGACGTCCGCGCAGGTAGTCGCGCAGCCCGTCGACCCCACCGAACCCGCCGATCCGCACCTCTCCCGCCACGAGCGGGGCGCGGGTGCGGCCGGCCAGCGACAGCACAGCGTCGCGCCCCACCAACTCCTCGGCCAGCCGTCGGCCCTCCGCGGTCCCGCCCAGGATCAGAATCACGAACCCCATCCAACCATCCGATGAAAGGCCACCCATGACCCTCCTCGACGACACCCTGCACGCCATCCGCCCCGCCTCCGCCGAGGCGCTCGCCGCTGCTGAGGCCCGCCAGCTCCGCCTCACCAAGCCGGCGGGCAGCCTCGGCCGGCTGGAGGAAATCGGCAACCGACTGGCGGCCATCGCGGGTGAATGCCCGCCGCCGCTCCCGGAGCGCGCGGTCGTCGGCCTGTTCGCCGGCGACCACGGCGTCTGCGCGCAGGGCGTCAGCCCCTGGCCTCAGGAGGTCACGGTGCAGATGGCGCTCAACATCGCCTCCGGCGGCGCGGCCATCAACGCCATCGCCCGACAGGTGGGGGCGGACGTGTGGGTCACGGACGTGGGTGTCGCGGCGGAGGTGCCCGACCACCCGGGCATCCGTGCGTGCAACGTCCGACGGGGCACCCGCGACTTCAGCGTCGAGCCCGCCCTCACCCGCGACGAGGCCCGCGCGGCCCTCGAAGTGGGCATCGAGGCGGCGAATGAGGCCGTCGACGGCGGTGCCGACATTCTTCTCACCGGCGAGATGGGCATCGGAAACACCACCCCGGCGAGCGCGTTGATCGCTGCGTTCTCCCAGCTGCCGGTGACCTCGGTGACGGGCCGCGGGGCCGGCGCAGGCGACGACATGCTGACGAGGAAGATCGACGTGATCGAGGGTGCGCTGGCCCTGCACCGCCCGGACCCGACGGATCCGCTGGGGGTGCTGGCCGCCGTCGGCGGGCTTGAGCATGCCGCGCTGGCCGGGTTCATCCTCGGCGCGGTGACGCGTCGGGTTCCGGTGATCATCGACGGCGTGATCGCGGCGTCGGCGGCGTGTGTCGCGGCGGGGTTCGATGAGTCGGTGACCGGATACCTGATCGCGGGTCACGCGGGCGTCGAGCCTGGGATCAAGGCGGCGCTGACCTGGCTGGACCTTCAGCCGCTGGTGGACCTGGACCTCCGCCTGGGCGAGGGCACCGGCGCCGCGCTGGCGCTTCCGACGGTCCAGGCGGCGGCGCGGATCCTGCGGGAGATGGCGACGTTCGACTCCGCGGGTGTCGCGGAGGGCTGACGGCAACCCGCGCCTCCCGGCGCCCCCGGTCCAAGACGCTCGTGCGCGGAGACGGGACCCCAGTGCAGCCCTCTGCGCTCAAGCGGGGGCGAGGTGACCGGCACTACCGGCACGACTCCGCGGAGTGGGTCCCCTCATACCTGGGGCATGAGTGGCATGGCCGAGAGGAGTCGTGCCCCCATCGGCATCCACCAGGTGGTCGGTGAGGGGCAGGGACGCGCGGAATCGTGCCTGAAGTGCCGGTCACCCCACCCCCGCCTGAGCGGGAAGCCCCGCACTGGCGTCCCGCTGCCGCGGACATCGCGCCTGACTCCAGGAGTCGTGACGTGAGGCTGCCCCAACAATCGCGATTGTGCCTGGCGCCCGGGAGCGGACTGCCTGAATGTGCCGGGTAGGGAAGAATGGCGCGCATGGAAGCGAAGCGGGCCGCGGGCGACGGCGTGGAGCCGGCTCCCGTCGCCCCCGCTCCCGACCTTGACGGGGAAACGGTGAGCGCCGCGGCCCGAGCTGCGGAGCCACAGCCGACCCGGGGCGCCCCGACGCCGGCCGGGCGACGCGAAGTCTCGCCTCTGGCTGTCCTCGGGCTCGTCCTCCTCGCCGCGACACTCGCCGTCAGCGGATTCCTCGGCTGGCAGGTCTTCGGCACCACGTGGCTCGCCCGAAGCGCCGCCGCCGAGAGCGTGGCCCAACTCCGCGACCAATGGGCCACCGCGACACCTAGGCCACCCGCCGAGGAGGGCGAACTCCCCGCGGAGCTGGCCCCCGCCCAGGGCGAGCTGGCCTGGATCCTGCGCATCCCGTCGCTCGGCGTCGAGTGGCCGATCGCGGCCGGCGTGGACGAAGACCTGCTCACAGAAGCCGTCGGCTGGTACCCGTCGACGGCGCTCCCGGGGCAGGTGGGCAACGTCGCCTTCGCCGGCCTCCGGCTCACCCAGGGAGCGCCGTTCGCGGACCTGCTCGACCTTGCGGAGGGCGACGAGGTGGTCATAGAAACTGCGCTGGCCGTCTACACCTACCGGATCACGCTCCCGCCCTCCCAGCTGACCGTGCACCGCGACGACTCCTGGGTCCTCGAGCCAGTCCCCGGGAAACCCGACCTCGCGCCCACCGAGGCCATCCTCACGTTGACCACCCACGAAGACCTCATTGACACCCCGGACCGCGCCGTCGGTTTCGGCGTCCTGGACACAACGGAGACGAAATGACAGACCGCAGCGAACTCATCGAGCACATCTTGACCCTCGCCGTCGTGCACGGCAAGGTCACGCTGGCTTCCGGCAAGGAGGCCGACTACTACATCGACATGCGCCGAGTGACCCTCGACGGCGCCGCCTCGCCCCTGGTGGGGCGCGTGATGAACGAGCTGGTCGCGGACCTGGACTTCGACGCCGTCGGTGGGCTCACCCTGGGCGCCGACCCCGTCGCCACCGCGATGCTGCACGCCAAGGCCGCCGCAGGCGGCCGGCTCGACGCCTTCGTGGTGCGCAAGTCCGCCAAGGGGCACGGGATGCAGCGCCGGATCGAGGGCACCGAGGTGGCGGGCCGCCGCGTGCTCGTGGTCGAGGACACCTCCACGACCGGGGGCTCGGCCCTCACCGCCGTCGAGGCCGTGCGCGAGGCCGGGGGCGAGGTGGTCGCGGTGGCCGTGGTGGTGGACCGCGGGACCGGCGCCGCCGAGAAGGTCGGCGACGCCGGTCTGGAGTATCGCTACGCGGTGGACCTTTCGGACCTCGGCCTCTGAGCCGTCGCTCCCTCAGGGTCCTCCGCCGCGGGTTTGAGTGGCTCTTTCACCGGAGCGGATGGGGCTCAGCTGAGCCCGTACCGCGCCTTGAACTCGCGGCGCCGCGCGTGGAGGATCGGCTCGGTGTAGCCCGACGGCGACCACGCGCCCTGGATCACCAGATCCCTTGCCGCGCACCACGCGATCGAGTCCTCGAACGCCCCGCCGCCCGCGACATCCGGCGACATCGGCCGGTAGGCCGGATCGTCGGCGTTCTGCCCGTCGACCACCCGCGCCATGCGCTTGAGCGCCTCGACGACGAAGCCCTCGGTGACGATGCCGTGCCGGATCCAGTTGGCCAGCATCTGGGAGCTGATCCGGCAGGTGGCGCGGTCCTCCATGAGCGACGTGTCGGTGATGTCGGGCACCTTCGAGCACCCGACGCCCTGGTCGATCCAGCGGACGACGTAGCCCAGGATGGACTGGCACGAGTTGTCCACCTCCTGCTGCCGCTCCTCGGCGGTCCACCGGGTGCTGGGAGCCAGCGGGATCTCCAGCAGTTGATCCAGCGACGCCCGCCGCCCACGCTCCGCGATCTCGTCCAGCCGCCCCCGCGCGTCGACGCGGTGGTAGTGGGTGGCGTGCAGTGTCGCGGCGGTGGGGGAGGGAACCCACGCCGTGGTGGCGCCCGCGTCGGGGTGGGCGATCTTCTCGGCCACCATGTCCGCCATCAGGTCCGTCTTGGCCCACATGCCCTTGCCGATCTGCGCCCGGCCCGGCAGTCCGCAGGCGATGCCCACGTCGACGTTCCAGTCCTCGTAGGCCTCCATCCAGGCGGCCTGCTTCATCTCCGCCTTGCGGATCATCGGCCCGGCCTCCATCGAGGTGTGGATCTCGTCGCCGGTGCGGTCCAGGAAGCCGGTGTTGATGAAGATGATCCGGTCCGCCGCCTCCGCGATGCACGCCGCGAGGTTGAGGGTGGTGCGCCTCTCCTCGTCCATGATCCCCATCTTCAGCGTCGTGCGGGGCAGGTCAAGGACGTCCTCGACGGCGGCGAAGAGGTCGCTGGTGAAGGCCACCTCGGCCGGCCCGTGCTGCTTGGGCTTGACGATGTAGACCGATCCCGTGCGCGAGTTGCGCCGCGGGTTGTGCGACGACATCCCCGGGATGGCACACAGGCTGGTGACCAGCGCGTCGAGGATGCCCTCGGGGAGCTCGCGCCCCTCGGAGTCGAGGACGGCGGGCGTGGTCATCAGGTGCCCCACGTTGCGGCACAGCATCAGCGCCCGCCCGTGCAGGGTGAGCTCCCCGCCGTCGGCCCGGGTGAAGGTGCGATCGTCGGCCAGGGTCCGGAGGAACGAGTGTCCGCCCTTCTCCATCTCCTCCGAGGCGGTCCCCGCGTTGAGCTCAAGCCAGGTGCGGTAGCCGATCACCTTGTCAGGGCCGTCGACGGTGGACACCGAGTCCTCGAAGTCCATGATCGCGGTGACGGCGGACTCCAGGATGACGTCGTCGATCCCGGCGCGGTCCGACCTTCCGATGGGTCCGGATGCGTCGATGCTCAGCTCGATGTGGAGGCCGTGGTTCTCGATGAGGATGGCCGACGGCGACTCCGCCGGACCGCGGTAGCCCACGTACGCCCACGGCGTCGCCAGTCCGACAGTCTCGCCTGAGCCCAGCGTCGCCCGCAGCTCCTTCCCGGCCCCGTAGCTCACCACTTCGCTGTGGGAGCCCGAGGCCAGGGGAGCGGCCCGGTCCAGGAACTCCCTGGCCCACGCGATGACCCGCTGTCCGCGCGCCGGGTTGTACCTGGCCCCGCGGCCCGCCCCGCCGTCGTCGCTGATGGCGTCGGTGCCGTACAGCGCGTCGTAGAGCGAACCCCACCGGGCGTTGGCGGCGTTGATCGCGAACCTGCGGTTGGTGACCGGGACCACCAGCTGCGGGCCCGCCATCTCCGCGATCTCCGCGTCCACGTTCGTGGTGCGGGCCCGGACCCCGGTGGGCTCGTCGAGCAGGTACCCGATCTCCCGCAGCAGCGCCCGGTAGTGCGGCGCGTAGGGGGTGCCGGGGGTGGCGCGGTGGAAGGCGTCGATGGCGCGTTGCATCCGGTCCCGCTCGTCGAGGAGGCCGCGGTTGCGCTCGGAGAACTCCCCGAAGACGCGCTCGAAGCCGGCCCAGAACCGCTCGCGGTCCACCCCGGCCACGGGCAGTGCCTCGCGGTCCAGGAAGTCCACGAGCGTCCGGTCCACCCACAGGTGCCCGACGGGGGCGTGGGTCGCCGACGGGGGGTGCGGCTGGGTGGGGGCGGTGAGTGTCATCGTCATGGGAGTGCTCCTTGCTTCAGTGCGAGGTGGGGGTCAGAATTGCGCGGACTCGGTGGAGTCCTCGAGGGCGGTGGTGGAGCTGGAGGGGTTGATCGCGGCGGCGATGGCGTCGAAGTAGCCGGTGCCGACCTCCCGCTGGTGACGGGTGGCGGTGTAGCCGCGTTCCTCGGCGGCGAACTCGCGCTCCTGCAGTTCCACGTAGGCGCTCATCTGGCGGGTGGCGTAGCCCTCCGCCAGTTCGAACATGGAGTAGTTGAGTGCGTGGAACCCGGCCAGGGTGATGAACTGGAACGTGTAGCCCATGGCGCCCAGCTCGCGCTGGAACTTCGCGATGGTGTCGTCGTCGAGGTGCTTCCTCCAGTTGAACGACGGCGAGCAGTTGTAGGCCATCATCTGGTCCGGGTGCTCGGCCTTGATGGCCTCTGCGAACTCCTTGGCGGCGGCCAGGTCCGGGACGCCGGTCTCCATCCAGAGCAGGTCGGCGTACTTGGCGTAGGCCTTGCCGCGGGCGATGCTCGGCTCCATGCCGGGGCGCACCTTGTAGAAGCCCTCGCTGGTCCGCTCGCCGGTGATGAACTCCTGGTCGCGCTCGTCCACGTCGGAGGTGATCAGAGTGGCTGCCTCGGCGTCCGTGCGGGCGATGATCACCGTCGGCACGCCCGCGACATCGGCCGCCAACCGGGCCGCGTTGAGGGTGCGCTCGTGCTGCTTGGTGGGGATGAGCACCTTGCCGCCGAGGTGGCCGCACTTCTTCTCCGCCGCCAGCTGATCCTCCCAGTGCACCCCGGCCGCGCCGGAGGAGATCATGGACTTCATCAGCTCGTAGGCGTTGAGGCTCCCGCCGAAGCCGGCCTCGGCGTCGGCGACGATGGGGACCAGCCAGTCCTCGACCGTGCGGATGCCCTCGGCATGCTCGATCTGGTCGGCGCGCAGCAGAGCGTTGTTGATCCGCCGAACCACCTGGGGCACGGAGTTGGCGGGGTACAGCGACTGGTCCGGGTAGGTGTGGCCGGAGAGGTTGGCGTCTGCGGCCACCTGCCAGCCGGAGAGGTAGATGGCCTTGAGGCCGGCCTTGACCTGCTGCACGGCCTGGTTCCCGGTCAGCGCGCCCAGCGCGTTGACGAAGTCCTCGCTGTGCAGCTGCTCCCAGAGCTTCTCGGCGCCGCGCCGTGCCAGGGTGTGCTCCTCCTGGACGCGGCCGCGGAGGCGGACGACGTCGTCGGCGGTGTAGTCGCGCTGGACGTGGGTCCAGCGGGGGTTGATCTTCCAGTCGTACTTCAGGAGCTCTGCGGACATCGGATCGTTCATGGGTTTTCCTTCCGGTGGTGGCGGCTTCTCTGCTGCCTCGGTGGTGCGATGTCTCCATCCTGGGCGGATTGGCCAGCATTTGGTCAGAAATTCTTCGTGAAGAAACGCAGAAATTCCGTTAGCATCAATTTCATGCGAGTCGACGACGATGCACCCGTCCGAGCCCCAGACCACGAGGGGCCTTTCGACCCGTTTTCACTGGGTCGACGGCTCCGCCACCTCCGCAAGGAGCGCGGCCTCACTCTGGCGCAGGTGTCTGAGGAGTCCGGGCTCGCTTCCTCCCAGCTCTCCCTCATGGAGAACGGCAAACGCGAGGCCCGCCTCTCGCAGCTCCAGACGCTGGCCCGCGTCTATGGGGCAACCCTGGAGGACCTGACCGCCCCCGTGCCCAGCCGCCGGGCGCAGCTCGAGATTGAGCTGGAACGCCTGATGCGGTCCCCGCTGGCCCGGGCCAAGGGTTTGCCCCTGGTGCGGATCTCGCCCCGGATGCCCCTCGACGTGCTCGAGGCGCTCGTCGCCCTGCACCGGGAGCTGGCTCACGACGCCGCCGAACGCATGGCCACCCCTGAGGAGGCGCGGCGCGCGAACGCGCATCTCCGCGACGAGATGAGGGAGCGCGACAACTACTTCGGTGCCATCGAGGAACAGGCCGCCGCCCTGTTGAAGCGTTGTGGCTACGTCTCCGGCCCCCTCTCTCAGCACCTCATCGGCGAGATCACGACGCACCTCGGCTTCACGCTGCACCACGTGGGGGACCTCCCGCACTCCACGCGCTCGGTGATGGACCTGAGGAACAAGCGCATCTACCTGGCCGCGGCCTGGTCCAGGGAGTACGACCCCCGCTCGGTCCTCCTGCAGGCGCTCGGCCACCACATCCTGGACCACGCTCCGCCGGCCAACTACGGCGACTTCCTCCGTCAGCGCATCGAGACCAACTACTTCGCCGCGGCCCTCCTGCTCCCGGAGGCGCCCGCCGTCGAGTTCCTCCAGAAGGCGAAGGCGCGCCGCGAGCTGGCGCTCGAAGACCTGCGGGATTCCTTCGCCGTCAGTTACGAGGCGGCCGCGCACCGTTTCACCAACCTGGCGACGAAGCACCTCGGGATCCCCGTGCACTTCCAGCGCGTCCACGAGTCGGGGATCATCTACAAGGCCTACGAGAACGACGGGGTGGCGTTCCCCCGCGACAACCTCGGCGCCATCGAGGGCCAGCCCGCCTGCAGGTACTGGACGTCACGCGAGGTGTTCGATGTCGCGGACAAGTTCAACGCTTTCAACCAGTACACCGACACCCCCACGGGCACGTTCTGGTGCACCGCGAGGGTCGAGCAGACCAGCTCGGGCCTGTTCTCCACCGGGATCGGGGTGCGGTACCGGGACTCGAAGTGGTTCCGCGGCCGCGACACGAGGGAGCACTCCGTGTCCACGTGTCCAGACCCCTCCTGCTGTCGGCGTGCCCCCGAGGCGTTGGCGACGAGGTGGTCGGGGCACTCCTGGCCGAGCGCCCGCACCCACGCCCACCTGCTGGCCGCGCTGCCGCCCGGCACCTTCCCCGGCGTCGACGACACCGAGGTGTACCAGTTCCTGGACGCCCATCACCAGCAGTAGCGGGCGTGTGGTGTTGCTGCGGGTGAATCCTCGGCTGCGCTACCGTGAAGACGACTGTTAGAAGGAGACCCCTGTGGACATCATCCTGATCATCCTCATCGTCCTGGTCGTCGTCGCGCTCGCCGTGGTGGGCTGGGGCGTAAGCGCCTACAACGGCTTCGTCCGTAGCCGCAACCTGATCCAGGAGTCGTGGCGTCAGATCGACGTCGAGCTCAACCGTCGCTACGAGCTGATCCCCAACCTGGTCGAGACCGTCCGCGGCTATGCGGCGCACGAGCGCAACACGCTCGAGCAGATCACGGCCCTGCGCAACACCGCCCGCTCCCTCTCCCAGCAGAGCCACGGGCAGCCGAGCGAACAGCGCGCCGCCGTCGAGTCCGAGCTGACGCAGGCCGTGCACAACCTGCTGGTCTCGGTCGAGGCCTACCCGGATCTGAAGTCCAACACCAACTTCCTCGAGCTGCAGCGCGAACTGACCGACACCGAGGACCGGATCGCCGCCTCGCGTCGCTTCTACAACGCCAACGTGCGTGACTACAACACGCGCATCGAGTCGGTCCCGAGCAACATCATCGCCGGCTTCGCGAAGTTCGAGAAGGCCACCTACTTCGAGGTCAACGACCCGATCGTGCGCCAGGCCCCCGACGTGAACTTCGGGGAGATCTCGCAGCGCCCCACCGCCTCACCCGAGCCGCAGCAGGAGCAGATTCAGGCTCCCAGATACGACGACGTGGCCCAGCCCTACCAGCCGCCGCAGCGCGCCCAGGATCAGCCGCCGGCCCAGCCGGCGGTGCCCCCGCCGTCGCAGAATCCGACGCAGGGTGAGGGGGGCGGCTACCGTCCTCCGTTCTCGAGCTGATTTGCTCGCCGAGGCCCGCACCCACGCGTGGGAGCGGGCCTCAGCCATGCCCAGGGGGAGGATGCCCCGGTGGTTGAGGCGCCGCGGCACGAAGCCGCCCGCTGCGGCGTCGAAACCGACCCGGGCAGGATGTTTCCAGATCTGGTTGACGTTTCAACGAAACTCGTTTAAGGTTGAATCAACAGCCCACGAAAGGACCCACCCATGACCGTCAACGAGCTCAACGGCACCTACATCCTCGACGCCTCCCACAGCACCTTCACGTTCGTGACCCGCCACGCGATGGTCACCAAGGTCCGCGGCTCCTTCGAGCAGT
>DATITN010000145.1:0-8478 GCA_035467795.1 Arachnia sp.
CCTCGCGCCTCAGCCAACGGGCGGCGCGTAGAGGCTTCCTCCGATGAACTCCCGCAGGATCGAGTTGAACGGGACCCTGTCGGTGTCGAGCGGCTCGAAGAAGGTCAGCAGGTTCAGCAGCCTGTCTCGCGTGTCCACGGCCGGGCTGCCGTCGGGAATCGTCGCCAGCGCCGCCTCCGCGAACGGGCGCAACGCGTTCAGCTCGTACAGCATGCTGGAGTTGAACATCACGTCCGCGTCCTCCTGGAACAGGAAGACGTGCGCGTACTCCCCGCGACGCACGCTGTCCCACTGGCCGATGGTGAACTCCGGGGAGATGCCGCGATCCCTGTGATCGCGGACGATCCGGCGAAGCAGGCGCACCTCCGTCGTCGGGACCCGGTTTATCAGGTCGATGTTGAGCCCGCCGAGCGCACTGACATACACCTTGAACACCGCGCTGCGCTTGACGCCCCCCACGAGCCGGGGGTTCAACGCGTGAATTCCCTCGATCAGCAGGATTTCGGTAGGCCCTACCTGGAACAGGCCGGTGGGCGGCAGCCGTTGGCCGGTCACGAAGTCGAACGTGGGCGGCTCGACCGGTCGGCCCTCCACCAGTTCCGCCAAGTGGTGAGTGAGGAGCGGGAGGTCGAGCGCATCGGGACTCTCGAAGTCGTACCGGCCATCCGCATCCACGGGGGTCAGATCGCGACTGAGGAAGTAGTTGTCCAGCGACAACGCCACGGGCTTCAGGCCGTTGACCTCGAGCTGCGTCGCGAGGCGCTGCGTCGTCGTGGTCTTCCCGGACGACGACGGCCCGGAGATCGCCAGCATGCGCAGCGCCCGTCGCTCGGCGAGGATGTCGTCGGCGATGTCGGCGAGGCACTTCTCGTGGAGGGCCTCCGCGATGCTGATCAGCTTGGTCGAGCGTCCGGAGAGGATGTAGTCGTTGACGTCGGCCACCACCTCGACGTCGATGCGGTCCAGCCACTCCTGGCTCTCCGAATAGGCGGCCGACAGGTGCGTAGGGGGGATCAGCGGGACGCCGTTGCCCTTGTCCACATCACCGAAGTCCACGATGAAGCCGTGGGCGAAGGGGATCACCTGGAACGGTTCGACCTGCGCCGGGTCCATGATCACCGGATACACGACCCGGGCCACGAGGTCGCCCACCTGGTAGACGTGATAGCCGCCGTCGCGGCCGAGGGAGACGATGGTGCTCGCCGGGTCGGCGGCCCACTCCTTGAGCCGGGCGTCGATCAGGCTCACCTCCCGGGTGGACAGCGCCGACCCCACGAGGTTGCAGAAGACCCCCTCGAGGATTGAATAGGAGGTCTTGAGCCGCTCGTCGGGGAACAGGTCGTGGATCACCTTGATCAAGCCCAGCTTGACCGTCTGCCGCCCCTGGCGGAGGTGGGTCTCTCGCATGGCGGATCCTTTCGATCCATCCGACGGTACCCCTGACAGCCCTGGTTCCGCCGGCGATGGCGGCGTAAGGTCGAGGGCCTCTACTGGATGAGCGTCGACGCTCGCCGTCGACATCCCGATGACAAGGGGATATGCGATGCAGAAGATAGTGCCGAACCTCTGGTTCGACCACTCCGCCGCGAGTGCGGCCGCCTTCTACTGTTCCGTTCTGCCCGACGCCAGTGTGACCGTCACGCAGCACTATCCGACGGAGGGGCTGGCCGACTTCCAGCAGGACTTCGCCGGCGATGTGCTCTACGTCGAGTTCGAGGTGGGCGGGTACGCGTTCGGGGCGATCAACGCCGGCCCGGAGTTCACGGTGAACCCATCGATCTCGTTCATGCTGAACTTCGACCCGTCCCGGGACGACGCCGCCCGCGACAACCTCGATCGGATCTGGGAGGGGCTCTCCGACGGCGGCGAGGTGCTGATGCCGCTCGACGAGTACCCGTTCAGCCGCCGGTATGGATGGGTTCAGGACAAGTTCGGAGTCAGCTGGCAGCTGATCCTGACCGATCCGGAAGGGGATCCGCGCCCGCTCATTGTGCCGTCGTTGCTCTTCGGAGGCGCCGCGCAGAACCGCGCCGCGGAGGCGCTGGACCGCTACCTGTCGGTGTTCCCGGGATCGCGGGTGGGCACCCGTGCCGAGTATCAGGAGCAGGTGGGCCCGGCCGGCCCTGGCACCGTGCAGTTCGCCGACGTCGAGCTGCTGGGGCAGTGGTTCGCTGTGATGGACTCGGGAGTCGAGCAGGACTTCACGTTCAATCCCGGCGTCTCGCTCGAGATCAGGTGCGACGACCAGGCCGAGATCGACCGCTACTGGGCGGCGCTCAGCGAGGTGCCCGAGGCCGAGGCGTGCGGGTGGTGCGCGGACAGGTTCGGGGTCAACTGGCAGGTGACGCCGTCGAACATGAGCGAACTCATGGAGCGTCCCGGCGCCTTCCAGAAAATGATGGGGATGAAGAAGCTGGAGATCGCGGCGTTCTGAGGGAGCCGCCGCGGGGAGACTCGGGCCGCGAGTCTCTCGCATGGCTGTGCATCTGGTCTGGCTGTGCATCTCGTCGCGCTACCTCGACGGTGCGCCCGCTCGGTGTCCAAGGCGGGGCGGGGCGGCGGGCTCGCCCCTCGAGATGTCACGCTGAGAGTCGAGTACAACCTTGTCGAGTACGACCTTGAACGTGACAATTAGGCCCGGGCAGCACGTGCCGTCGGGGTCGGGGAGCGAAGCGACGACCCGTCCACCGCTGGCTGAGGTGTGAGGAGCGCAGCGACGAGCCTCGAAGCTGTGAGAAACGTGACCTTGTCAGCCTACGTTTCATAGGACAGCTTCGAGGCCGCTACGCGGCACCTCAGCCGACGGTTGGGGGTCCAGGCTCCACTCGGTAGCTCGGCTCGCCCGGCGGGAGGGTAGCCGGGCTCAGCCGGCGGAGTGGGCGGCGGACTTCCCGCGGAAGGCGGCCAATTCCTCGGCGTTGATGCCGTAGCAGTGCTCGGGCGCCGGGTAGGAGCCGTCGCGGACCTCGGCCGCAAACCCGCGGATGCCGTCGACCACCCGGCCATGCAGGTCTGCGTAGCGTTTGACGAACCGCGCCGACCCACCCGACGACATGCCCAGCAGGTCGTGGAACACCATCACCTGCCCGTCGGTGGAGGGGCCTGCGCCGATGCCGATCACGACGGCGTCCATCGAGGGCATGATCGCCTCCGCCACGGCGGCCGGGATGGCCTCGAACACGATCGAGAAGCAGCCCGCCTCCTGCAGCGCGAGGGCTTCTGCGGCCACCCGTCGAGCACCCTCCGCGGTCCGGCCCTGGGCCTTGAATCCGCCCAGCTCGGCAGCGGTCTGCGGGGTCAAACCGACGTGCCCCATGACGGGGATCCCTGCCGCGACAATCGCCCGGACCCGCGACACCGACGCCTCCCCGCCGCCCTCCAGTTTGACCGCGTCGCAGCCCGCCTCGTCGACGAAGCGACGCGCCGTCGCCACGGCCTGCTCGTCGCTGTGCTCGTACGAGCCGAAGGGCAGGTCGCCCACCAACATCGGAGCGCCCAGGCCGCGCCGCGCCGCAGCGGTCAGCATCAGCATCTCGTCGACCGTCACCTCGGTGGTGCTGGGATAGCCCAGCACCGTCATGGCACCCGAGTCGCCCACCAGGACCACGTCGACGCCGGCCTCCTCCGCCGCGAGCGCGCCCGGATAGTCGTAGGCCGTGACCATGACGATCGCCTCCCCGGCGCGCTTCATGTCCGCCAGGTCCGACGTCGTGACGCGGGATCCAGCGGCGGGGGCGCCTCCGTGGCGGGGCCGGGCTGACACGGGCGGGCGCCTCAGCGTCCGGTGAGCAGGGTGGCGACCTCTGCGTCGATGTCGATGATGGCGTTGCTGCCCGCCTCCACGTGGACGACGAGGGGCTCGTAGGTGGCCAGCTCGGCGCGGTCGTACTGGGCGTAGGAGATGACGATGATGGTGTCGCCGCGGTGGACGAGGCGCGCGGCGGCGCCGTTGACCTTCATCTGGCCGGAGCCGCGCTCGCCCGCGATCGTGTAGGTCTCGAAGCGGGCGCCGTTGTCTACATTCACCACCGCGACCTGCTCGTGCTCGAGGATGTCGGCGGCCTCGAGGAGGTCCGGGTCAACAGTGATCGAGCCGACGTAGTGCAGGTCCGCATCGGTCACGGTGGCGCGGTGGATCTTGGACTTCAACATGGTGCGGTGCATCAGCGGGCCTCCTGGCTGGGGGTCACGGGCGGGATGGGCAGGTTGTCGATGAGCCGGACGGCGCCCACACGGGCGGCGACGACGGCGAGGGTGGGACGGGTGAAATCCTGGGCGGGGGCGAAGGTGCCCGGGTCCACGACGGCGAGGTACTCAGGCTCAACGCCGCGGGTGAGCATGGCCTCCACCCCGTCGCGCTCGGCCGCACGCGGGTCGGCGCCGCCGGCCACTGCCGCCGAAGCTGCCTCGAGCCCTGCCTTCAGCGCCAGCGCCCGCAGCCTGTCGTCAGGGCCGAGCCGGACGTTGCGGCTGGACATCGCCAGGCCGTCGGGCTCGCGCACCGTGGCGCACACCGCGATCTCGACCGGCAGCCCCAGGTCCGTCACGAGGCGCCGGACCACGGCCACCTGCTGCGCGTCCTTCTGTCCGAAGTAGGCCACGTCTGGCGCGACGGCGATGAGCAGCTTCGCCACCACGGTGGCCACGCCGTCGAAGTGCGCGGCGCCGCGGTGCGCGCCCTCGAGCGGCTCGCTCACCCCGCGCACGCTCACGGTGGTGGCGTAGCCCTGCGGGTACATCTCCTCGACGGCGGGGACGAACAGCAGGTCCGCGCCGGCGCTGTCGGCGAGGTGGGCGTCGCGGGCCTCGTCGCGTGGGTAGGCGGCCAGATCGGTCTGGTCGTTGAACTGTGTGGGGTTGACGAAGACGGAGGTCACCACCGTGTCGCACTCGTCGCGGGCAGAGGAGATCAACGTCAGGTGTCCCTCGTGCAATGCGCCCATGGTGGGGACGAACCCCACGCGGCCGGCGTCGGCGAGGGCCTCGCGCAGCGCCGAGACTGTCCGCACGATCCTCATGCGCGTCCCCTCTCGGCGAGCCGCCCGGTGGCCGCGACCATGGCGTCGAACAGGTCCAGGTCCGCCGGGCTCAGCTGCTCGACGGCGGCGCGCTGACGGGCGACGGTGGCGTGGTCGCCGCGAGCCACGGGCCCGGTCAGCACGGGGGCCGCGCCCTCCCGGGCCCAGTTTTCGACGGTGGCGCGGACCATCGGCACCAGCCGCTCGCGCGGCACCCCCGCCGAGGCCGCGAGCCGCTCGGCCAGGTCCTCAAGGGTGAGGAGGAAGTTGGAGGCCACCGAGGCGGCAGCGTGATAGGCGGGGCGCGCGTCGTCGGCGATCTCCACCGGGGTCATGCCGAGCGACGTGGCCAGCGTGGTGGCGGCCACGAGCGCCCGCGCGGTGGTCCCCGCGACCGCCGCCGTCGCCCCGGCGAACACCGTGGCGCCGGAGGCCGGGACGGTCATCAGCGGGTGCAGGCCGAGGGCCTCGTGGGGGCCGAGGACGCCTAGCCCGGTGGCACCGGAGCAGTGCCCGACGAGCAGTCCCTCGCGCGGCTCGAGCGCCGTGGCTGCCGCGCCGATCTCAGCGTCCGGGACGCAGAGCAGCACAAGTTGAGCGTGCGGCTCGGCCCCACGTCCGAGGGGTCCCTCGACGGTCCAACCGGCGTCCCGGAGGCGGGCACCGAGCGCCGTGCCGAGCCGACCCCTGCCGACGACGGCCAGGCGCGGACGCGTCAGGGCATCATGCATCGGAGTTCCTCCAGGAACGGGGCGTTGAGGTGGGGCAACTGTAGACGAGGTTGCTGAGAGGCCATATCTCTGCCCAGTTGGCGGGCCGCCCAAAGGCAGTGAAAACGGGATGACTACGACAGATAGTAGTACAAAGGGAAGGCGGTTCGGGGGTGGCGGTTTGTTCTGCGGGGCAACAACTGGGGTGTGTGCGTTGTTGGGCCGGAAGTGGCGAAGGTCAGACTTCCCATTCATGCGGATCCGGTTAAATGCCTAGTCAAAGCCTTGTCCATGGGCCCGCAGCCGCGTTCGACGAGGCTCCGGCACGGACGGGCCAGCGACTCCTGACGAAAGTGAGTACTGGCGGCGGTTGAGAAACGCCCCTAGCGTCACGCACATTCGTCCGGACTTCGAGGCAGCCAGCAAGGGGGGTGTCATGGACGCGGATTCACCAGCATCGACCACCCACCAGGGTGACCGACGCAGGTCCACCGCGGCCCCTACGCGCCGCCGGGTCGTCGGCCTGGCCACCTCCCTGGCCCTGGTCTTCGGGCTCACCGTCTTCGTGCCCCAGCAGGCATCGGCTGAGCCCGAGCCCCCGCAGCCGGTCAGTGAACCCGCATCCGATCCCGCCCAGACGCCTCTCTCCGATGGCACCCCCCGCACGGTCACCCGGATCCTCAGACTTCCGGAGTCCGCCACTGTGGTGGTGCTCCCCGCGGACGAGGCCAGGGCCCAGATCGACGAGGCCCTCGCCGAGCTAGAGGCGCAGATCGAGCAGGCCCGACGGGTGGAGCAGGAGCGGCACGCCCGCCAGGTCCGGGTCCAGCAGCAGGTTCAGCAGCAGCAGCAGCAGACGGTTCGCCAACAGCAGCAGGTCCAGGCACAGGCCGAGGCCATCTCGGAGGCCGAGTCCGCGCAGGAGGAGGCGAACAGGAGGCTCCAGGAGGCACTCGCGGCCCTTGCCAAGGCGCTGTCCACCAGCCAGTGCACCACCGTAGGCGGCACCAACGGCACCCAGGCCTCGATCTCCTGCCCCATGGCGGACGGCAGTGAGGCAACGGTTTCTGGAGACGACAACGTTCAAGTTGTCGTGCCCACCCCGGCCTCCTCGCCTTCGCCGACCCCCAGCATCTCTCCCTCGCCTTCGCCCGAGCCGAGCTCCTCAGAGCCTGCCGACGAGGCTGAGGGTATGTCCGCGTCCGGGCTGCCCGACGATCCGGTCACGGATTCCCTGAGCTCGGGCGACCTCGCCGCCGCCCTGTCGCAGGCCAAGTCCGAATGGGAGTCCGCAGGCGCGGACACCTCCGGGATCTCGGCGTCCGTCGGCGACCTCTCCGGGACGGGGCTCGGATCAGCGTCCGGTAGCTCGATCACCATCGACGGCGACGCCGCGGGATGGGGATGGTCTCGGATGAGCCTGATCACGGTGGTCCGCCACGAGGTGGGTCACGCGATCGGACTGGGTCACAGCTCCGGGCTGATGGACGACACGCTCGAGCCGGGCGAGAGTCACGGCGTCAGCGCCTCGTTCCTGCCCGAGCCTGAGCCCGCTCCGGCCCCCGAACCTGAGCCCGCTCCGGCCCCTGAGCCGGCCCCCGAACCTGAGCCCACTCCGGCCCCTGAGCCAGCCCCCGAACCTGAGCCGGCCCCCGAACCTGAGCCGGCCCCGGCACCCGAGCCCGCCCCGGCACCCGAGCCCGAGGCGGCACCGGCAGAGGCACTCGACACCCAGGCCACCGGCGACGCCGCGCCTGCCGACGCTGTTCCCGCTGGCGACTCCACGGACGCCGCGGCGCAGGTAACCGAGACGACGGACCCCGCAGCAGATCCGGACCCCGCGGCCGAGGGTGCCGCGACCGCTGCTGGTGAGGGTGACATTCCGGCTGCGACCGAACCCGGCGCCGACGCCGAGGCCGACACCCCCGAGACCGACGCTGCCGCGGCCACCACCCCGGAGTCCGACGACGCCGAGAGCGTGGCGTCGAGCGCCCCCTCAGCCGAGGCTCCGCCGGCTGCCTTCGCCGCCCCCGAGGCCGCCGCCGCGTGGAACGTGAACGGGACCACAGCCACCCTCGAAGGCTCCGTTGCCGGTGGCACGCTGAGCTACAACTCCGAGACCGAGCAGCTCGTCTTCACCTCCACCGACGGCTCCGAGCATGCGACCGCAACCACCGGGCTCCTCAGCATCGTCGTGACCGTCGCCGGCGGCTCGCTCTGGATCACCGGGGATATCCGGCTGACGGAGACCGGCCCCGAACTCATCATCCGCGCCCGGCACATCACCGTCGCCGCGGGCTCCGTCGTGGACACCGGCTCCGGCGCCATCACGATGATCGCGTCCGATGAACGCGAGACCGGGTCCTCCGCCCTGGTGCAGGTCAACGACGCGACCCTCGCCGCCGGCGGCATCACGCTTGAGGCCCATGCGCGCGCGCTGGGCGGGTCGACCGCCTCATCGTCGGCCGCCGTGCTTGTCCGCGACAGCCGTCTGCTGTCCGACGGCCCCGTGTCTCTCCTGGCCTCGTCCGACGCCCGAGCCGTGTCCGCGACCACTGACGGCGGCAGCCGCCCGCTGGACGCGGAACTGCTCGCGGCCTCCAGCTCGGCCCGCGCCGGGATCGACGGCGGCTCGGTGCAGACCGAGGGCCAGCTCTCGGTGCTGGCCCGGAACCACGCCTCGCTCGCCGGCGCAGCCGTCGCCGCGTCCGGACGCATCGACCGCACCACCAGCGCCTGGCTGTCCGGCA
>DATITN010000146.1:0-6932 GCA_035467795.1 Arachnia sp.
GGCCCCCGGCACCGCGACCAACGTCGGCGCCTCCGCGAAAGGTTTCCTCGCGGCCCTGTTCGACTTCAACTTCGACACTTTCATCACGCCGAAGATCATCAAGGCCGTCTACATCGTCGTGACCGTGATCATCGGGTTGACCGCGGTGGGCTTCCTCCTCTCCGCGATCGTCAGCGGCGAACCCGGCCTCATCGTCCTCGCCCTCATAGGCGTCCCCTTGGCCGCCATCGTGTACCTCGCCATGGCCCGGATGACGCTTGAGCTGTACTTCGCCGTCGTCCGGCTCTCCGAGGACGTCCACGAGCGTCTGCCGCGACAGTGAAGCCTTGAAGCAGCCGCCGTCGCGGTAAGTTGGCGGGGTGAGTATCACCTGTGGACCCATCACCGCCGAGCAGCATCTCGCGTTCATCGAGCAGCGCGGTTCCGCGTCGTTCCTGCAGACGCCCGCCTGGGCGAAGGTCAAGCCGGAGTGGCGTGGGGAGTCTGTGGGGTTCTTCGCCGACGGCGAACTCACGGGCGCCGCGCTGGTGCTCTACCGGCAGCTGCCCAAGCTCCCCCGCTACCTGGCCTATCTGCCCGAGGGCCCGGTCCTGGATTGGGGCCGTCCGGACATTGCGGCCCACCTGGAGGCGCTCGTCGCCCACGCGAAGCGCAGCAAGGCGTTCGCAGTGCGGATCGGCCCGGCGCTGGTGCATCGCCGCTGGAGGGCGGACACCATCAAGGCCGCCATCGCCGACGAGGCCGTCACCCGGCTCTCAGACGTCACGCCGGACGAGACCACACTCGTCGGCACCCGCGTGATCAACCAGCTCATCCACGGCGGCTGGCACACCGACGAGAGCGGCCACGGCTTCGCCGCCGGTCAACCCATGTTCAACTTCCAGCTCCCGCTGCGCCACGACGACGGCACGCAGAAGTCGGAAGACGAGCTCCTCAAGGGCATGAATCAGCTGTGGCGGCGCAATATCAAGAAGGCGGCCAAGGAGGGCGTCGAGGTGCGCAGCGGCACCCGCGAGGACCTGGCTGCCTTCCACCAGGCCTACCTCGAGACCGCCGCCCGCGACGGCTTCACGGGACGCTCG
Source organism: Arachnia sp. (assembly GCA_035467795.1). Taxonomy (GTDB): domain Bacteria; phylum Actinomycetota; class Actinomycetes; order Propionibacteriales; family Propionibacteriaceae; genus Arachnia. The sequence goes on from DATITN010000146.1 coordinate 1,083, forward strand.
CTGGCCTACTTCCAGACCATGTGGGACGCGCTCAACGCCGAGGATGAAGACCGGATGCGCGTTTACCTGGCCGAACACGACGGCGACCTGGTGGCCGCCACCACCTTCGTCCGGGTCGGCGAGCACTCGTGGTACTCCTACGGCGCCTCCACCAACGCCAAGCGGGAGGTCCGGGGCTCCAACGCGGTGCAGTGGCAGATGATCCGCGACGCCAACGCTGCCGGGTGCGCCGTCTACGACCTGCGCGGCATCGTCGAGGGGGTCGGCGCCGATGACCCTGAGCTCGGGCTGATCCAGTTCAAGGTGGGTACCGGCGGCGAGGCCGTGTCCTACCTCGGCGAATGGGACTACCCGATCAACAAGGCGCTGTACCGGGCGTTCGATCTCTACCTGAAGAAGCGCTGACGATGACGCTCACCCTCACCATCGACCGCTCCCGATGGCACGCCCACCAGCGCGCCATCCTGGAGGACGCGCCGGGCCTGGTTCCCGTCGCGAAGGGCAACGGCTACGGCTTCGGGCTGAGGCTGCTGGCGTCCGAGTCGGCGCGTCTGGGCGTGAAGACCATCGCGGTGGGCATCGCCCAGGAGGTGCCGGCCATGCGGGCGGGCGGGTTCGACGGCGACATCGTCGTCCTCAACCCCTGGCGCCCTTTCGACGACGCGGCCACCGCGCTGCTGCACGACCCGAAGGTGATCACGACGGTGTCGCGGGCCGAGGATCTCCGCGCGCTGGCCGCGGCGCACCCGGGCGTGCGGGTCATCGTCGAGATCGAGACCTCCATGCACCGGCACGGACTGGATCCCCGCACCCTCACGGAGCGGGACTTCGGCCCGCTGACCTTCGAGGGCTGGACCATTCACCTTCCGGCCAACGGGTCTCTCGAGGAGGCCAAGCGGCTGGCCGGGGCCGGCCTCGGGGTCCGCCGCGGGCCGGTATGGGTCTCGCATCTGAGCGTCACCGACTACCGCGTTCTGCGCACCGCGCTGGGCGTCCGGACACACCTGCGGGTGGGGACGCGGCTGTGGCTGGGCGACAAGCGCGCCTATGCCACCACCGCCACCGTGCTCGACGTGCACCGGATCAGGTCGGGCTCTCCGCTGGGCTATCACGGCGTCAAGGCGCCGGGCAACGGGTGGATCGTCATCGTGTCCGGAGGCACCGCCCATGGGGTGGCGATGAGCGCACCCACACCGCAGCGGTCGCTGCGGCAGCGTGGCGTGACGGTGGCTCAGGGCGTGCTCGACGCGTTGGGCCGCTCACTCTCGCCGTTCACGATCGGCGGCCGGAAGCGCGCCTTCGCCGAGCCGCCGCACATGCACGCGTCCATGGTGTTTGTGCCGGGAGCCGACGCCCCCGCCAAGGTGGGCGACGAGGTGCCGGTCACCACCCGGATGACGACGGTCACCGTCGACGAGATCCGCCAGGTCTGAGCCCGCCCGCCTCACGCGGCGATGGGGGCCAGCTCGCCGGTGTTGAGCTCGCCCCCCAGGGGGTCCGGCTGGTCCGGGCTGCGCAACGGATCCCGTCCGGGGTCCACGATGTCGGTCAGCGACGACGCCAACACCCACGCCTCCACCGCGGCGCGGGCGATGATCGCACCCCAGTACACGCCGTAGGGGCCTAGCTGACTGACGGTGAGGCTCCCCGCCAGCCAGCCCCAGACTGCCAGGTAGTGGGCCACGTGGGCCACCGTCACCGCCACCCACTCCTGCCGCAGCGGCCGCGACACCAGCACCGCGAGCATCACCCACAGAGAGGTCTGCGGCGGGAAGGACGGCCCGAGGAGGGTGGCTGCGAGGATGATCACGGCCACCAGCGATCCGACGCGTGGCCGCCGCCGCGACACGTACAGGTACGCCACCAGGACCGCGAGGAACAGGGCCAGGAACAGGAACCCCAGTGACCCCGCGTGCCTGAGCGGGCGGCCCAGCAACGACATCAGGTACCACAGCGAGCCGTAGCCGGCCTCCTTGTGGATCTCCTGGTGATAGAAGCCGAACACCTTCCCGGCGTCGGCGAGCAGCAGGGGCAGGTGCACCGCCGCGACGGTGATCGCCGCCGGGCCGGCGAAGGTGAGGGCCTGCCGCACCCCGCCGCGCAGTCCCGCCGCGACCGTCACGGCCAGGACGACGGCGAACGGCATGGTGCCTGCGCACGCGGCCAACCCCAGCACGATGCCCGACTCCAGCGCACGTCCGCGGGCGTACTGGGCCAGCCCGAGCGCCGTGATGGCCAGCGGCAGCAGGTCCCAGCTGATCAGGCCCACCGCGAACACGATCGGCGATCCGGCCACAAGGATGGCATCCCACGACGGTGCCCGTCCTCGGCGGCCGAGCCGGGAGGTCGCGGCGATCAGGAGGAGGAAGCAGAGGAAGAGGCCGACGACGGTGAGGCCGAAGAACGCGACGCTGGCGTCGACCTGGTCCTGCAGGGGCGCCCCGGGTCCGACGGGGGCGCCCACGATCACCGCCGCGCGGGCGGCCAGCAGGATGGCGACGCCGACCAGCGGGGAGAAGGCGAGCGTCTCCCCGCTGAAAGGGGTGGCGCCGAGGCCGAACCCCTGGCCGAGGAACGTGCCCTGAATGTCCGAGTAGCAGAGCAGTGCGTAGCTGTTGATCTGGACCTCGGCGTCGGTCTGGACGCACTGGGTGTGCCGCAGGAACAGGAGGAGGAACAGCACGGTGCCGACGGCGATCGCCCAGGGGAGCGCCGCGAACCAGGGCCCGCGCCCCGCGGCGTGACGGCCCATCGGTCCACCCAGGCCGGGCAGCAGCGCGTTGTCCACGCCGGACACTCTAGCCGGGGGTCACCCGGCCGGAGTCAGCGTCAGGTGGTGGGGTTGGGCGAGGGCGGTACCCCGGCCCCCACCCCTGCACCGGCGCCGGGGGCGTCCGTGGCGGCGGTCTCGCTGGGAGTGGGAGTGGGTGTGGGCTCGGGGTTCTGGCCGGGTGGCGTCGGCCTGCCGCTCTGGCCAGGAGGCGTGGGTTGCGCTGTGGGTTCCTCGGTCGGCTCTTCCTCGGTCGGCTCCGGGGTGGGAGTCTCCGTGGTGGGTTCCTCCGACGGCGTGGGCGATGGGGTTTCCGACGGCGTCTCTGACGGCGAGGGGGTGGGCGTGGGTGAGGGCGACGCGCTCTCCGAGCCCTTCGTCGCCCGGATCTCGCGGGGCTCGTCGAACTCCTCGACGGGCATGCCGTCGGTGGCCCGGGTCATGAACTCCACCCAGGTCATCAGGGGATAGCTGGAGCCGAAGAAGGTGGGGTCCTGGGGGCGCTTGTAGTCGTCGAGGTCCTCGTTTCCGGAGTCGCCCGCCACGTACATGACGGCGGTGGAGATCTGCCTGGTGTATCCGACGAACCATGCCGAGGTGATGTCGTCCTCGACGCCGTTGGTGCCGGTCTTGCCCGCGACGGGGCGTCCCAGCTCGGAAGCGCGGCGGCCGGTGCCCTCCTGCACCACTGCGGTGAGGGAGTCCGTCACGTTGGCGGCCACGTTCTGGTCGATGCTCTGCACGCCTTCAGGGTTGGCCTCGAGGAGCACCTCGCCGTTGCGCCCCTCCACCTTCGCCACGACGTGCGCGGGGTTGCGCCGGCCACTGTTGGCAAGCGTGGCGTAGGCGGTTGCCATGTTGACCGGGCTCACCTCGGCGGCGCCGAGCGCGATGCGGTTGTTGGCGTCCCAGCCGCGGCTGGTGGGCGCGCCCGCGTCGTTGGCGGCCGTGATCACCTGGTTGGCGCCGTCCGGGATCTGCTGAGTCATGTCGACGAACGCGGTGTTGATGGACTCCGCCGTCGCCTCGCGGAGCGTGACGGGGCCGTACTGGTTGCTGAACTCGTTGCGGATGGTCTGGGTGTCGCCGTCGGGGGTGAACGTGTCGCCGTTGAAGACCGACTTGAGCGAGAAACCGTTGCGGAGGCCGGCAATGGTGGCGAACGTCTTGAACGTCGACGCCGCGGGACGGTCGGTCATGGCCCAGTTCCGGGAGCTCGCCACGTAGTCCGGCCCGCCGTACATCGCGAGCACACCCCCGGTGGCGGTGTCGACGGAGGCGATGGCCGCGTGCAGTTCCGCCGGATCCTGGTCGCCCTCCGCGTCCTCAGCGGCCTGAGCGGTGTACTTCTGGGCCGTCTCCACGGCCGCGGCCTGCATGGCCTCGTCGAAGGTGGTGGTGACCCTCAGCCCGCCGCCCTGAATCTCGGCCTCCGTGAAACCGCTGGCAAGAAGCTCGTCCTCCACGGCCTTGATCAGGAAGCCCTTCGGGCCGCCGAAGCGGTCGTTGACCGGCACCTCCGGGAAGGCGGGCAGCTGCGGGCGCGCCGCGGCGTGCTCCGCGTCGGTGATGGCGCCCATCTCGAGCATGCCGTCGAGCACGTACTGGTAGCGGCCGAGCAGTCGCTCCACCTTCTCCGGGCCACCGGACGGGTTGAAGCCGGCCGGGTTGTTGAGGATCGCGGCCAGCGCCGCCGTCTCCTCGATGGTGAGGGCGCTGGCGTCCTTGAGGAAGTAGGACTTGGCTGCCGCCTGGATGCCGTAGGCGCCGCGGCCGAAGTAGATGGTGTTCAGGTAGCCCTCGAGGATCTCCTCCTTGGAGAGCTCCCGCCCCATCTTGATGGCCAGGAACAGCTCCTTGACCTTGCGGGACAGGCGCTGCCCGGAGTCCAGGTAGAGGATCTTGATGTACTGCTGGGTGATGGTGGAGCCGCCCTGCAGCTCGCCGCCGGAGGCGATGGAGACCATGCTGCGCGCGATGCCTGAGGCCGAGAAGCCCGGATCCTCCCAGAAGCTGCGGTTCTCAGCCGCGACGACGGCGTCCTTCATCAGCTGTGGCATCTCCGCGTACTCCAGCGTGACACGGTTCTGGACCGCGAGGGAGCCCAGCTGTGTGGTCCCGTCGTTGTAGTAGAGGAATGTGGTGTTGGTCTGGAAGTCCGCGTTGGGGTCCGGGAGATCCGTGGTGGCGTAGAGGTACGCGAAGGCGCCCAGTCCGGTCAGCCCCGTGATGATGAACAGCACAAGGGTCGTGAGTCCGATCCGCTTCCAGATGGTCCCCGCCGTCGTCTTCTTCGCAGCCCGCTTCGCTTCAGCCATAGAGGTTTCTACTCATCTCTTCTTGACACCACTTCCGTTCAAGGGTAGGTGTCGCGGCGCGGAGCGCCAAAGACGGGCGGCTGGTGAGAGGTCAGTACGGGTTGAACATGACGTAGATGATGACGTACACCCAGGCACCGATGACTGCCGCCCCGATGAGCAGCCCGACCCATGTCGGCCACCCCCTGTCGCCGCGCTTGAGGGCGAGAGCGGCGGTGGCCGCTGCGGCGATCCCGGTGACCGTGCCCACCATGTAGAGGCTCTGCGAGTCGAACTCTCCTGAGGCAGCCGCCGCCTCGGCCTCGGACGCGAAGTCAGGTGCGAAGGCATACCCGACGGCGGCGAGGACGACCGTCAGGACGCCGAGCCCCAGTGCGGCCCAGCCGAAGCCGGTGGCGCCGCCCGGGGAGTCGGCACCTTTGGATGACCGGAGAATGAGGACGACGACGAGCGCCGCCACGGCCAGACCGCCAAGAACGGCCAGCACCATCTGAGTCATGATGATTCCTCTCAACTCTCCACGGGCGCCGAGCGCCGTGCGCCGATCAGTCCGGCGAGTACCGGGCCGAGAAGAATGCCCAGCAGGTAGACCCATGCGCCGAGCAGTACAAACACCTGCACAACCCCGGGCTGGCGCCGTGGAAGGCACTGGCTGAGACCAACGACGGCGACCCAGACGGCGCCGCTCTTGAGACCGTCGGAGACGCAGTCGGTCTTCAGCAGCCAGCCGAGGAGGAAGCTCTGGACAAGCATCCCCACGGA
>DATITN010000147.1:0-10875 GCA_035467795.1 Arachnia sp.
TCCGCGCCGCCCTCGATGAGGTGGGTGGCCATCGCGTGCCGGAGCCCGTGCGGTGCCACGTCCATCCCCGGGCCGGCGGCCGAGGTGAGGTCATGGACCACCCTCCGCGCCACCCTCGGATCCAGCGCCCCGCCCCTTGCACCCAGGAACACAGTCTCCGGGCTGTCGCCCCGTGCCAGCTGCGGACGCACGGCGAGCCAGGAGTCGATCGCGCGGAGCGCGGGGAGCCCCACCGGCACGGTGCGCTGCTTGCCGCCCTTGCCCAGCACGCTCAGGGATTGACGCTCCCGGTCGACGTCGCGCAGCAGCAGGCCGCACGCCTCCGAGACACGCAGGCCGCTGGAGTAGAGGACCTCCACCAGCGCCAGATCCCTTCTCGCGAGCGGAGAGTCCTCCTCGCCCACGCGCGCCTGCGCCCCGAAGATGCCCGCCTCCACTGCGCCCACCGGCAACACGGTTGGCAGGACCTGCCTGCGCTTCGGCGCGCGGAGCCGCGCGGCAGGATTCACGGACAAGGGCACCTCGCGCTGCGCCCAGGCGAAGAACCCCCGGACGCACGCCACCCGGCGCTGCACGGTGGCGGTTGCCGCGCCGTCGTCGGCCATCCGGGCAAGCCACCCGCGCAGCCGCCCGAGGGTGACCCGGCCCACCTCGACGTCGACGAAGCGGGCCAGATCCACCAGATCGGTCGTGTAGGCGCGCACGGTGTGGGGCGACAGGCCACGCTCGGCGCGCAGGTGCGTCGAGTACTCGTCCAGCAGCGCAGACCACCCCGGGGGAAGCTCCATACCTGTCAGTGTCGCGCACCGCGCCCGCGGGGCGCGGCACGACACCCGTGCGGCATACTGGGCACCCGAAAGAGCGTGGACGAGCACTGCTGGAGGAAGAATGGCGCAGGACGATCTCACCCAAGGCGGCTCGGTCCGCCCGATGACAAGGTGGGGAGCCCCCGTCATGCACGCCAAGACCGAGCCGGTCACCGAGTTCGGTGAGGAGTTGCACACGCTCATCCGTGACATGTTCGCCACCATGCGCGCCTCCGAGGGCGTGGGCCTGGCCGCCACACAGGTGGGCGTCGGGCTCGCGGTGTTCATCTACGAATGCCCCGACGGCGACGACCGGCTCCAGACCGGCGTCGTGTGCAACCCGGTGGTCACCGTGCCCGAGGGAAACGACCGCCAGCTGGACGCCGCGGACGAGGGCTGCCTGTCCTTCCCGGGCGGCTACGCGATGCTTGCGCGGCCGGACAAGGCTCGCTGCGTCGGTCAGGACCCATGGGGCAACGAGATCGTCGTGGAGGGCACCGGGCTGCTCGCCCGCTGTCTCCAGCACGAGACCGATCACCTCAACGGCACGGTCTTCGGCGACCGCCTCTCCGCGCGCGCCCGCCGCCAGCTGGACGCCAAGGTGGCCGAGTTGGCCTGGCGCTATCCGGAGGACTGGCCGATCTCCCCCAAGGCCGCCCACGCCACGCCGGTCGGCGAGACTGAGCCCCCGCAGACCTGAGCTCGGTCCCCTTCACGGGGATTGGACGCTCGGGGCCAGTCCGTAGGCCAGGATGGCGGCGGCCGCTGCCACGTTCAACGAGTCCACGCCCTGGGCCATGGGAATGGTCACGTGGTGATCCGCGGCGGCCAGCCACGCGCCGCTCAGGCCGCGACCCTCGGTGCCGAGCAGGAGCGCCACCTTGACCGGCGCCTCGAACGAGGCCAGGTCCACCGCCGCGGTTGACAGCGTCGAGGCGACGAGCGCGAAGCCGGCCTCGCGGAGGCGGATGAGGTCCGCGTCGGAGTCCATCCGGCGCCACGGCAGCGAGAGCGACGCGCCCATGGAGGCCTTGATCGCCCGCCGGTACAGCGGGTCGGCGCTGCCTGGCGAGACGATGACCGCGTCCCAGCCGAGACCCGCCGCCACCCTGCAGATCGCGCCGATGTTTGCGTGGTCGACGATCTCCTCGCACACGATGACGCGCCGGGCGCCCGCGATCTGCTCCCAGGTCGCCTCAGCCGGGCGGTCGAAGGAGCCGAGCGCTCCCCTGTGGACGTGGAAGCCGCTGATCTTCTCGATGAGCGCCTCCGTCGACACGTAGACCGGCACCTCGGGCCAGCGCTCCAGCAGCGGCTCCACGCCTGCCAACCATCTCGGCTGCAGCAGGAGGGACCTGGGGCGGCACCCGGCGGCGAAGGCCCGCTCGATGATCTTGACTCCCTCGGCGATGAAACGCCTCTCATCGGAGCGCCGCAACTGGGCGTCTCGGAGGCCCGCGAAGTCCGAGAGCCGTTCGTCGTTGGGGTCGGTCACGTCGATCAGCACGGCCCGACGATACCGCCCAGCCCCGGGGCGGCCGATCGGGATAGCCTTGGGCGCCATGGACCCGTTCGTGCTGCTCGACGACGCCCGTCGGGGCAGCGCGACCCTTCTCACCGGGCTCAGCCGGGTGACCCCGGTCACGCTGGAGGGCCTCGACGAGGCGCTGCGCCACGGCTGGGCCGAGGGGCTGCACGCCTTCGCCTGGCTCCCCTACGATCTGGGCGAGGCCCACGCCGGGCTCCGGGACGCCGCGCCGGGTGCCCTGTACTGGTTCCAGGATCGGGTGGCCGCAGACCCCGTCACCGTGCTGCCCGACGACGGCCTCGGGTGGTTGGCGGATGTCGCCCACGACGTGGACCGCGCCCACTTCGGCTCGGCGGTCGCGGACCTCCAGGAGGCCATCGCGGCCGGCACCAGCTACCAGATCAACTACACCCACCGTGTCACCGCGCGCCTCGTCGGCGACCCGATGGCCCTCTATACCAGGCTCCGCCGACGGCAACCCGCCGCGTACGGGGCCCTGGCGCACCTTCCCGCGCCCGCGGCGCCCTGGACGCTCAGCCTCTCCCCCGAGTTGTTCATCCACGTGGCCGACGGTTCGGCGGTGGCCCGGCCGATGAAGGGCACCGCGCCGGCCCGGACGGACCCCGGCACCCTGCGCGAGGACCCCAAGAACCGCGCCGAGAACCTGATGATCGTCGATCTACTCCGCAATGACCTCAGCCGCGTTGCGGTGCCCGGCACCGTCGCGGTGTCGCGGTTGTTCGATGTTGAGCGGGTCGGTGACCTGTGGCAGATGACCAGCACGGTCACCGGCCGCCTGGTCCCCGGCACCACGCCGGCAGACCTCCTCGCCGCCACCTTCCCGTGCGGTTCGATCACCGGGGCACCCAAGCTCGCCAGCATGCGCCTCATCCGTGGCGCGGAGCTGGACGGTCGCGGGCTCTACACCGGCAGCCTCGGCCTGATCGAGCCCGCCGACGACGAGCTGGGCTGGGCCATGAATCTGAGCATCGCCATCCGCACCCTGGAGATCGACGGCGAGGGCAGGGTGCGGCTCGGCATCGGCTCGGGGGTGGTCGCCGACAGCACCCCTGACGACGAGTGGGCCGAATGCCTGGCGAAGGCCGCTTTCGCCACCGGGCTGAGCCCGACGGTGACGTTGAAGGAGACCCTTCGCGTGGTGGATGGCGTCGCCCCGCTCGGCGCGCGGCACCAGGCACGGCTGACGGCCTCGGCCCGCGAGCTCGGCTTCGGCCCCGTCGACGCGGTGGTGGAGACGGCCGTCCGCGACACTTCAGCCGGCAGGTGGCGGGTGGCCATCGACGTGGACCCCACGGGCACGGCGTCGGTGACCCGAACCCCACTGGAGCCGGCGCTTGCCCAGGTGCGGCTCAGGCTGGCCGACGCGCCGTGGGTCCCCGGGCCGCTGGCCCGGCACAAGACCTCGGCACGCGGACTCTACGACGAAGCCGTGCGTGCGGCCTCCGCGGCGGGCGCTTTCGACACCATCGGGTTCGACGCCCAGGGCCGCATCCTGGAGGGCGGACGCACGTCGGTGTTCGCGCTCCTCGACGGCCGCTGGGTCACCCCGCCCCTCGATCTGGGAATACTCGACGGCGTCCAGCGCTCGGCGGTACTCTCCGATCCCGCCCTGCTCGGAGCCGGGTCGGTGGCGGAGTACCCCGTGACGGTGGCGGACCTGCGCCGGGCGGACGCCGTCGCCGTCACCAATGCCGTGCGCGGGGTGCTGCCGGCCCGTCTGGAGGAGAGTCCGTGAAGCTGAAGGTCGACCCCATCCTCGTGATCATCCTCGGCACCTTGGCGCTCGGGCTGCTGCTGCCGGTCAGCGGGCGTCCCGCCGAGATCCTGGACCTGGTCACCCGGGTGGGCGTCTTCGTGCTCTTCTTCGGCTACGGCGCGCGGCTGTCCGCTGCGGAGACCCGGTCGGGGTTGAAGAACTGGAGGCTGCACCTCGCCATCCTCAGCACCACGTTCGTCGTCTTCCCGCTGCTCGCGGTCCCCGTGCTGGCGATCCCCGACTCCGTGCTGTCGGCCCCGATCCGGGTGGGGCTGATCTTCCTGTGCCTGGTGCCCTCGACGGTGCAATCGTCGATCACCTTCACCTCGCTGGCCGGCGGCAACGTGGCCGCCGCCATGGTCTCGGCAACCGCCTCAAACGTCCTGGGGGTGGTGATCACCCCGCTGCTGGCCATCGTGTTCATCCCCACCGCCAGCGGCGGATCGATCGGCTTCGAGCAGGTGTGGGGCGTGGTGGTACAACTCCTGCTGCCCTTCGTGCTCGGGCAGCTGTCGCGGGTGGTGACGGCCGGCTTCATGGCCCGGCACAAGACCCGGCTCAAGTTCCTGGACCAGGCGGTGATCATGCTGATCGTCTACGGCGCCTTCTCAGAACTGCGCGTCTCCGGCGTCTGGCAGCAGCTGGCGGTCACCGAACTCCTGCTGCTGGTTCCTCTTGCGCTAGCGCTCCTGGCCCTGATGTTCGGGTACACGTGGGCGCTGGGTGGGTGGCTCGGCTTCCCGCGCGAGGACCGGATCGCGCTCATGTTCTGCGGCACCAAGAAGTCGCTGGCCACGGGCGTGCCCATGGCCAGCGTGTTGTTTCCCGGCGCCACCGTCGGCGTGCTGGTGATCCCGCTCATGCTGTACCACCAGGCGCAGCTACTGGCCAGCTCGGTGCTGGCCACGAGGCTCCGCGAGGCTCAGGACTGAGGCCCCTGGGGGCTGGGCTGCTCCTCGCCGGCCTCCGGCTGGGGTGAGGATGCGGAGTTGCCCTCCTCGATGGAGAGCGGCTCCTCAGCGGAGGGCGCCAACGACTTGGGCGTGGTGCTGATGTGCGCCCGCCGGGACGCGGCGCGCCCCGCGTCGAGGGCCTGCGCGTCAGCGATGGCCTGCTCGACGGTGGCGTTGGAGCGCTGACGATCGCGCACGGCCTGCTCCTCGATCTCCGCCTGCACGTCCACCATCTTGGGGGCCTCGAACTTCTGCGCGGCCTGCGACACGTACTCGCGGACCCCGCCTGTCTCGGCCACCTGGCCCAGGCCCTTGAGGGCGTCGTTCAGCTCGCTGGGGATGACCCACACCTTGTTCGAATCGCCCTTGGCGAGCTTCGGCAGCATCTGCATGTACTGGTAGGCAAGCAACGCCTGGTCAGGTTCTGCGGCGTGGATGGCGTTGAACACCTTGGTGATGGCCTGCGCCTCACCCTCGGCGTGCAGCATCTGCGCCTGCCTGTCGGCCTGGGCGCGCAGCACCGCGGCCTCGCGGTCGCCCTGGGCGCGCAGGATCGCCGCCTCCCTGTCGCCACCCGCGGACAGGATCTGGGACTGGCGCTGGCCCTCGGCGATGAGGATCGAGGCCCTCTTGTCGCGCTCGGCGCGGGCACCCTTCTCCATCGCGTCGCGGATGGTGGGCGGCGGCTCGATGGCGCGCAGCTCAACCCGGTTGACCTTGATGCCCCACTTGCCCGTGGCCTCGTCGAGCACCATCCGCAGCCGTTGGTTGATCTCCTCGCGGGAGGTCAGCGCCGCCTCGAGGTCCATGCCGCCGATGATGTTGCGCAGCGTGGTCATGGTGAGCTGTTCGATGGCGGCGCGGTAGTTCTGCGCCTCGTAGGCGGCGCGCACCGGATCGACGATCTGGAAGTAGATGACCGAGTCGATGGAGACCATCAGGTTGTCCTCGGTGATGACGCCCTGCGGCGGGAACGGCACCACCTCCTCGCGCATGTCCAGCACGTAGCGGACCTGGTCGAAGAACGGGACGACGAGGTGGGGGCCCGGCTCCAGCGCCTTGCGGAACTTGCCGAGCCGTTCGACCAGCGCCACCTTCTGCTGCCGGATGATCTTGAGCGTGGCCGCCAGCGTCATCACGATGAGGATGACGAGTGCGATGAGTACCCAGAGAGTGATGTCGGGCATGGTAACTCCTAGCTTCCGAGTTGTCGGTGGGTGGGATAGACGATGAGCGTGATGCCGTCGAGGCCGAACACCTCGACGTCCTCGTCGGGGCCGATCACGACGGTCGGGTCGAAGGAGCGCGCCTCCCAGATCTGACCCTCGACCTTCACCTCGCCCCGGCTGCCGGTGATCTCCCCCTGCGAGCGGCCCGACGCTCCCACGAGCTTGTCCAGGGAGGAGCGGTAACCGGGGGCCCTACGGACGCGTTCGAGGAGTGTGGGGCGCAGCACGAAGAGGGTGAGGACGGCGGTGGTGAGCGCGACGAGGACCTGCAGCCAGACAAGACCGGGAAAGATCAGAGCGGTGACGCCGCCCATCACCGCCCCGGAGGCGAGCATGAGGAGGGTGAGGTCCATGGTGAGGAGCTCGGCCGCCGCGAGGAGGGCGGCCAGAATGCCCCAGCCTGCCCACAGGTTGGTCCGGATCCATTCGAGCCACTCGTTCACATGCGGCTCCTCGCGCTCCAGCGTTCCCCGTCGTGGGTGACGCGCAGCGGCATGTCGAACGTGCGGCTGAGGTTCTCGTCGGTGAGCGTCGAGCTGATCGGCCCGTCTGCCACGATGCGCCCGTCGCGCATCAGGAGGCAGTGCGTGATGCCCTGCGGGATCTCCTCCACGTGGTGGGTGACCAGCACCGTCGCCGGGGAGTCAGGGTCCACGCAGAGGGCGGACAAGGTGTCCACCAGCGCCTCCCGCCCGGCGAGATCCAGGCCGCCCGCGGGCTCGTCCAGCAGCAGCAGCTCGGGGTCCGTCATCAGCGCCCGGGCGATCTGCACCCGCTTGCGCTCGCCCTCGCTGAGGGTGCCGAACGTGCGCTCACGCAGGTGGGCGACGCGCATCGACGACAGCAGGTGGTCCGCCTGGGCCACGTCGTACTCGTCGTATTCCTCGCGCCACCTGCCGACGATGGCGTAGGCGGCTGAGAGCACCACGTCACCGACCCGCTCGTCGGCGGGGATCCGGTCCGCGAGCGCGGAGGACGTGAGCCCGATGCGGGGCCGGAGTTCGAACACGTCGACGGTGCCCACCACCTCCCCGAGGATGCCGACGATGCCGTCGCTGGGGTACATCTGGGCCGACAGGAGCTGGAGCAGGGTGGTCTTCCCGGCGCCGTTGGGGCCGATGACCACCCAGCGCTGCGCCTCGCCGATCACCAGGCTCACATCGTCGAGGAGGGTGGCCCCGCCACGCTTGATCGTCACGCCCGCTAGTTCCGCCACCGCTGCCATGCCACCCAACCTACCGGACGCCGCCAGCGCCCAGAGCCTGGCCGTGGGTGGTGGGGGGTGCGGGCCGGGCCGGGTTGGTCGGGCATGTGCGAAGGGGCGGGCGCTTGCGCCACCCCCGGAGTCACGGGCGGGACCGGCCCGCACCACCCACCACGTGCTGTCTGGCCCCCGCCCCCACCACCCAGTGCGGACCCGACCCACCGACCGCCTCCCGCGACCGCTCAGGCTCCGGTGGAGTGCAGCCCGCCGTCGACGTGGATCATCTCGCCTGTGGTGGCGGGGAACCAGTCGCTCAGCAGCGCCACGACGGCCTTCGCGGAGGGGACGGCGTCCGAGGTGTCCCAGGGCAGGGGGGAGCGCGTTGACCAGGTGTCGTTGAAGGACGAGGCTCCCGGGATGGCCTTCTTCGCCACGGTGTCCAGCGGGCCGGCCGCCACCAGGTTGCAGCGGATGCCGTCCGGGCCGAGGTACCGGGCCAGGTAGCGCGAGGTGGACTCAAGCGCCGCCTTGGCCACGCCCATCCAGTCGTAGGTGGGCCAGCTGATCCGGGCGTCGAAGGTGAGGCCCACCACGCTGGCGCCGCGGTTGAGCAGCGGCTTGCAGGCCATGGTCAGCGACTGCAGCGAGTAGGCGGAGATGTGCAGGGCGGCCCCGACCGTCTCCCAGTCGGTGGTGAGGAACGCGCCTCCCAAGGCCTTCTCCGGGTGGGCGTAGGCGATCGAGTGCACGATGCCGTCGAGGCCGCCGTCGAAGTGCTCGGCCAACACGCCCGGGAGCGCGGCGAGGTGCTCGGGGTCCGTGACGTCCAGCTCGATCAGCGGCGGCACCGGGTCCAGCTTGGAGATGGCCCGCTGGGCCGGGCCGATGGCGCGCCCGGCCGCTGAGACCACGATCGTGGCGCCTTCGCGCTGCGCGATCTCCGCCACCGCGTACGCGATCGAGGTCCGCATGGTCACGCCGGTGACCAGGATGTTCTTGCCTTCAAGGAGACCCATCGTCAGGTCCTTTCTCAGTGACCCATGCCGAGGCCGCCGTCAACGGGGATGACGGCGCCGGAGATGTAGCCGGCGTGCTCGCCGGCCAGGAAAAGGGCGGCCTGGGCCACGTCGTCGACGCTGCCGAGGCGACCTGCGGGGATCCGCTTGGTGTAGTCCGCGATGGTGCCCTCGGGCAGGACGGCGGTCATGTCGGTCTCGATGAAACCCGGCGCGATCACGTTGGTGGTCACGTTGCGCGACCCGATCTCCCGGGTCAGGCTGCGGGCCATCCCGACCAGTGCCGCCTTGGACGAGGAGTAGTTGATCTGGCCGGGCGAGCCGAGGAGGCCCACCACGGACGAGATGAGGATGATCCGGCCGAAGCGGGCCCGCATCATGGGGCGGCTGGCGCGGCGCACCACACGGAAGGTGCCGGTGAGGTTGGTGTCGATGACCGACTGCCAATCCTCATCCGACATCCGCATGAGCAGCGTGTCCTTGGTGACGCCTGCGTTGGCCACCAGGATCTCCACCGGGCCGAGCTCGGCCTCGACGGTGGCGAAGGCCTGGTCGACCTGTCCCTGATCCGTGATGTCGCACGGGACGCCGAGGACGCCTTCCGGTACGCCGCCTGAGCGGTAGGTGGCGGCAACGCGGTAGCCGGCGTCGCGGAACGCCTCCGCCATCGCGCGCCCGATGCCCTTGGATCCGCCGGTGACGAGGACCACTCTAGATTCTGAAACCACGGGAGCAACCTACCGCACGGCCCCCGTTTCGAGGGGGTCTCCTGCGGGCCCGGACTATGCTGGCGGGCATGGCCAAGGGAGACGACTCGACGCTGATCACCAGCGCCGGTCGCGGGCGCACCCTTGAGCTGGAGGAACGCCAGCGGCGTTATCTCATCACCATGGCGGTGCGCACCGCCTGCTTCCTGTTGTTCCTGGTGGTGCCGGGCTGGTGGAAGGTGGTGGCGCTGGGCGCGGCCGCCCTCCTGCCTGCGTTCGCCGTGCTGTTCGCCAACAGCGCGGATCATCGCCCCCCGCCCGTGGTCCAGGCCGACGACGACAGGGGCGAGGTCCGGGGGGCCATCACAGGCGGGGACGTGGTGCCGGGCACCGTCGAGGAGGATCGTTGAGCAGGCAGGTCAAGCGGTGGATCGCCATGGGCGTCTTCGCCGCGGTGCTGGCCACCGTGTTCGTCATGCTCGGGCAGTGGCAGCTGCGGCGGCTCGACGAGCGACGCGAGAACAACGCCGTCGTCGAGGCCCACCGTGCGTTGCCTGTGGTGTCCTACGACGAGGTGATGACCGGCACCATCGACGACGCGGACCAGTGGTACCGGGTCACGGCTACCGGCAGCTATACGGGCGAGCAGTTCCAGGTGCGCTACCGCTCCCTCGACGGCGCCTACGGGAGCGAGGCTGTCGCGGTGCTGGACACCACGCAGGGACAGTCCCTTCTGATCAACCGCGGCTTCCTGGTGCGGCAGCCCGGCTATCCGGACGGTGCGCTGCCTGCACCGCCCGAGGGTGAGGTCACCGTCACCGGTTTCGTGCGCCGAAACGACCGGGGCGACGAGGGGGCGATGACCCCGCACGAGAACCAGATCCGGCTGATCAGCTCTGAGGCGCTCGGCGCGGCGCTCGGGAGGGAGTTGGTCAACGGCTACGTGGCCCTGCTGGAGTCCACCCCGTCCGAGACGGACGTCCTGCGTCCTCTCGGCGAACCGGCCCTGGATGAGGGACCGCATCTCAGCTATGCGCTGCAGTGGTTCGCGTTCACGCTGATCGGGGTGGTCGGGATGGTGGTGCTGGTGCGGGCGGACCTCCGCGACCGCAGGGAGGCGCGCGGACAGTCGCGGCAGCAGTCAGCGGCGGAACCCCTTGGAACGCCGCACGCGCCTTCGGCGACGGCGGCTCCTCAGGGACCGGAGACGCCCCCTCAGTGAGCGGTCTCGACTGGCTGCGCTGCCCTCACTGCGCGCTCCCGTTGGCTCGCACCGACCAGGTCCTCCGCTGCCCCACCGGGCACTCGTTCGACATCGCACGCCAGGGCTACGTCAACCTGCTCGGCCGCGCCTCGCCGCGCAACGCCGACACCCCCTCCATGCTCGAGGCGCGAGCCCGGTTCCTCGGCGCGGGCCACTATTCCCCGCTGGCCGAGGCGGTGGCGGCCCAGCTCTCCGGCGCCACCCGCATCGCAGAGGTGGGCGCCGGGACCGGCTACTACCTTGGCCGGGCGCTGGACGCGAACCCGCCCGCCGAAGGCCTGGCCACCGACGTCTCCGCCGCGGCCGCCCGCCGCGCCGCCAGGGCTCACCCCCGGGCCTCGTCGATCGTGGCCGACACCTGGGCCGGGCTCCCCCTCCGCGACGGCGCCGT
>DATITN010000148.1:0-13752 GCA_035467795.1 Arachnia sp.
GAGGCCCCCGCCTCGGACGACGACACCACCGCCGCCAACTGATCCACACCTCAACAAGACGGGAAACACCACTCATGGCAATTGCTGCCGCTGACGTGAAGAAGCTCCGCGACGCCACCGGCGCGGGGATGATGGACGCGAAGAGGGCCCTCACCGAGGCCGAGGGTGACTTCGAGAAGGCCATCGAGTTGCTGCGCATCTCCGGCCTGGCCAAGGCCGCCAAGCGCGCAGACCGCGAGGCCACCAACGGCATCGTCGCGGGCCGCGACGGGGCACTCATCCAGTTCGCCTCCGAGACCGATTTCGTGGCGAAGAACGCCGAGTTCGTCGCCCTCGCGGACGACATCCTCTCCGCCGTCCTCACCTCCGGTGCCACGGACGTCGCCTCCGCCAACGAGGCCGCCCTCGCGTCGGGCGCAAAGGTTCTGGACGCGGTCCAGGAGCTGGGTGCCAAGATCGGAGAGAACCTCTCCGTGGTCAATACGGCGAACTTCGACGGCGCGACCCACCTGTACCTGCACCGCCGCGCCGCGGACCTGCCCCCGCAGGTCGGCGTCCTCGTCGAGTACAAGGGCGAGGAGGCGCTTGCGCACCAGGTGGCGATGCAGATCGCCGCCATGTCGCCCCAGTGGGTCACCCGGGACGAGGTGCCTGCCGACGTCGTCGAGAACGAGCGACGGATCGCCGAGGCCACCGCGAAGGAGGAGGGCAAGCCCGAGGGCGCCCTTCCGCGAATCGTCGAGGGTCGAGTCGGGGGCTTCTTCAAGGATGTCGTCCTGGTTGATCAGGCCGCCGTCTGGGAGGACAAGAAGTCCGTCGGCGACGCGCTCAAGGCCGGCAACACCGAGATCGTGCGCTTCGTGCGGTTCGCCGTCGGCGCCTGACCCGGGACAAGCAGCCCGCTGCACAGTGAAGTAGAGTGACGTGCGCCGCGACCCGCTCGGGTCGCGGCGCACGTGCATGAGGCGACCCAGCCAGAACGAGGAGGCCCAGTGGCTTATCGACGAGTGCTTCTGAAGCTGTCGGGGGAGGTGTTCGGTGGCGGAAAGCTCGGCGTGGATCCCATCGTGGTGGCCAACATCGCTGAGCAGATCGCCGAAGTGGTGCGTTCGGGCACCCAGGTGGCGGTGGTCGTCGGCGGCGGCAACTACTTCCGCGGCGCCGAGCTGTCGCAGAACGGGATGGCGCGGGACCGCGCGGACTACATGGGCATGCTCGGCACCATGATGAACAGCATCGCGCTGCAGGACTTCTGCGAGAAGGCCGGCATCGAGACCCGCGTGCAGTCGGCGATCAACATGGCCCAGGTGGCCGAGCCCTACATTCCCAGGCGCGCCGAACGACACCTGGAGAAGGGGCGCCTGGTCATCTTCGGCGCCGGTTCCGGCATGCCCTACTTCTCGACCGACACGGTGGCTGCGCAGCGGGCCCTCGAGATCGGGGCCGAGGTGCTGCTGATGGGCAAGCAGGGCGTCGACGGTGTCTACAACAAGGACCCCAAGACCCACCCAGAGGCCACCAAGTTCGATCGCCTCTCCTACGACCAGTTCCTCATGGAGGACCTGAAGGTCGCTGATGCCACAGCCATTTCGCTGGCGCGCGACAACAACCTCAGTATCGTCTTCTTCAACCTCTCCACACCGGGCAACATCGGGCGAGTCGTCGCCGGCGAGCCGATCGGCACCCTGGTCTCGCGCTAGTCACCCCAGTCACCTCAGGAGCACCCATGATCGCCGAAACCCAGAACGACGCGTCCACCAGGATGCAGCACGCCGTGGACCACACCCGCGAGGACATGTCCACCATCCGCACGGGGCGGGCCCACCCCGCCATGTTCAGCAAGATCACCGCGGACTACTACGGTGCGCCCACGCCCCTGCAGCAGCTGGCCAGTTTCACCTCGCCTGACCCGCGCTCCATGGTGATCACCCCCTTCGACAGGAGCGCCATCGGCGCCATCGAGCGCGCCATCCGCGACGCGGACCTCGGCGTCAATCCCAGCAACGACGGCAACTCCGTGCGCATCCTCGTTCCCCAGCTGACCGAGGAGCGTCGCCGCGAGTACATCAAGATGGCCAAGGCCAAGGCCGAGGACGGCCGCATCGCGGTGCGCAACGTCCGTCGCCACGCCATGGACCACCTGAAGAAGGCCCAGAAGGACGGCGAGATCAGCGAGGATGACCTGGCGCGCGCCGAGAAGGCGCTCGACGCCACCACGAAGAAGTTCGTGGAGAGCATCGATGAGCTGTTCAAGCACAAGGAAGCTGAGCTGCTCGAGGTCTGATGACCACCAGCGACAACCAGACTCACACCCCGAAGGCCGGCCGGGACCTCCCGGTGGCCATCGGGGTGGGCGTCGCGTTGTTCCTGTCCTTCGCAGTGGGGCTGATCTGGTTCCCCTGGCTGTTCATCGGGCTGGTCGCCGTGGGGCTGAGCGCCGCGGCCGTCGAGGTTCATCGGGCGCTCCTGAGGAAGGGGATGCGCGCCGAGATCCTTCCCATCGTGGCGGGCACCGCCCTCAGCGTGATCGGTGGCTACCTCGCGGCTGTCACGGACATGCGGGTGACCCCGACGTCGTTCGTCATCATCTGCCTGGGCGCCACCACCATCGTCGCGCTGGCGTCGCGGCTGTTCCGCGGCGCCGAGGGATTCATCCGCGACGTCGCGGCCAGCGCCCTGGTGATCGCCTACATCCCGTTGCTCGGCATGTTCGTGCCGCTCCTGATGGCGGCGCCGGACGGTCAACTGCGGATCCTCACTGTTATCGCGTGTGTCGTCGCCTCAGACACCGGCGCCTACGCCGTGGGCTCCCTCATCGGACGGCACAAGCTCGCCCCGCACATCAGCCCTGGCAAGACCTGGGAAGGCCTGGCCGGCGGTGTCGCGGTGACCACCGCCGTGGCCGTCCTGGCCTCTGTGTTCCTCCTCGGAGCGCCGTGGTGGGTCGGCGTCCCGCTCGGAATTCTGGTGAGTCTGGCAGCCACCATCGGTGATCTGGTCGAGTCCCTGCTCAAGCGCGACGCCGGAATCAAGGACATGTCCAACTTTCTCCCCGGCCACGGGGGTGTCATGGATCGTCTGGACTCGATGCTCGTGGCCTTCCCCGTCGGCTGGCTCGTCCTCCATCTCGCCCTCGGCGGCTGAGCTTCTCCATCGAAAAGGTGACCAATGTCCGGAACACAGCTGCCCATCGTCTTCGATGCGCCCGCCAGGGGTAAGGCCCCCAAGCACTGGCTGGATCTGAGCGTCGACGAGCGGATCGACGCCACCCAGCGGCTCGGCCTGCCCAAGTTCCGTGCCAACCAGATCTCGCGGCACCTCTTCGACAGGCTCGAAGACAGCGTGGCCGGCTTCTCCGACATCCCGGCCGCCATCCGCGACGACCTGGGGGAGCAGCTCTTCCCGCGCCTGCTCGAGCAGGTGACCCAGCGCACCGCGGACCGAGGCACCACAATCAAGACCCTGTGGCGCCTGCACGACGGCTCCCTCCTCGAGTCCGTGCTCATGCGCTACCCAGGCCGCTCGACACTGTGCATCTCGTCACAGGCCGGCTGCGGGATGGCCTGCCCGTTCTGCGCCACCGGCCAGGGAGGCCTGCAGCGCAACCTGAGCCAGGCGGAGATCACGGTCCAGGCCCTAGCGGCCAACCAGATGCTGGCATCCGGCGCGGTGCCCGGTGCGTCGGGACGCCTCAACAACATCGTGTTCATGGGCATGGGGGAGCCGCTGGCCAACTACAAGGCGGTGCTGGGCTCGATCCGCACCCTCCTCGCACCCAGCCCGGACGGATTCGGGATGAGCGCGCGCGGCATCACCGTCTCCACCGTCGGACTGGTCCCGAAGATCCAGCAGCTGACCGCCGAGGGGCTGCCCCTCACGTTGGCCGTGTCGCTGCATGCCCCGGACGACGAGTTGCGTGACGAGATCGTGCCCATCAACACCAGATGGAAGGTGGGCGAGGTGGTGGACGCCGCGTGGGAGTACGCGCGCACCACGAAGCGTCGGGTGTCGATCGAGTACGCACTGATGCGCGACATCAACGATTCCGTGGCACGGGCGGACCTTCTGGCGACGCTGCTGAAGAAGCGCGGCGACTGGGGCTGGGTGCACGTCAACCTCATCCCGCTGAATCCCACGCCGGGCTCGAAGTGGACGGCCTCCCGCAAGGAGGACGAGCGCGCCTTCATGCAGACCTTGGAGCGACGGGGCGTGCCGGTCACCCTCCGCGACACCCGCGGCTCCGAGATCGACGGCGCCTGCGGCCAGCTGGCCGCCTCCGTGTCCCAGTAACTCAACGCCCCGATGGGGGACCCGCCCCCACACGCGGCCGGGCGGGTGGCTACTATCGTCCCGCTGAAGTCAATCCGAAGGAGTATCGATGGAGCAACAACTGGAGGGTGTCTTCCAGAGTGTCGTGGCCCGCAACCCCGGGGAGGCCGAGTTCCACCAGGCCGTCCGCGAGGTTTTCGAGAGCCTCGAGCCCGTCGTCAAGCGGCACCCCGAATACATCGACTCCAAGATCCTCGAGCGCATCTGTGAGCCCGAGCGCCAGATCATCTTCCGCGTCCCGTGGATGGATGACAGGGGCGAGGTGCACGTCAACCGCGGCTTCCGCGTGGAGTTCAACTCCGCACTCGGCCCCTACAAGGGCGGCCTCCGCTTCCACCCGAGCGTCTACCTCGGCGTGATCAAGTTCCTGGGCTTCGAACAGATTTTCAAGAACTCGCTGACCGGGCTGCCCATCGGCGGCGGCAAGGGCGGCTCTGACTTCGACCCGCGTGGCAAGACGGACGCCGAGGTCATGCGCTTCTGTCAGTCGTTCATCACCGAGCTGTACCGCCACCTCGGCGAATACACCGATGTCCCCGCCGGTGACATCGGCGTCGGCGGTCGCGAGATCGGCTACATGTTCGGCCAGTACAAGCGCATCACCAACCGCTACGAGTCGGGCGTCCTGACCGGCAAGGGCATCGCCTGGGGCGGGTCGCTCGTTCGCACCGAGGCCACGGGCTACGGCACCGTGGTCTTCGCCGACGAGATGCTCAAGACACGGGGCGAATCGTTCGACGGCAAGAAGGTCAGCGTCTCCGGCTCCGGCAACGTGGCCATCTACGCCATCGAGAAGGTTCACCAGCTCGGCGGCAAGGTCATCACGTTCTCCGATTCGACGGGCTACGTCATCGACGAGGCGGGCGTGGACCTCGACCTGCTCAAGCAGATCAAGGAGGTCGAGCGCGGCCGCGTCAGCGACTACGCCGAGCGCCGCTCCTCCGCGAGCTATCACTCCAACGGCAGTTCCATCTGGGACGTGCCCGTGGATGTCGCGCTGCCGTCGGCCACGCAGAACGAGCTCAACGGCGACCACGCCGCCACGCTCATCCGAAACGGCGCCATCGCCGTCGCCGAAGGCGCCAACATGCCCACCACCCCCGAGGGCATCAAGGTGTTCCAGGAGGCGAAGATCCTCTACGGTCCGGGCAAGGCGGCCAACGCCGGCGGCGTGGCCACCTCGGCGCTGGAGATGCAGCAGAACGCGTCGCGTGACTCCTGGAGCTTCGAATACACCGAGGAGCGCCTGACGGCGATCATGCGCAACATCCACGACCTGTGCGCCGAGACGGCCGAGTCCTACGGTTCGCCCGGGGACTACGTCGTCGGCGCCAACATCGCGGGCTTCGAGAGGGTCGCCTCCGCGATGCAGGCCTTCGGCCTGGTCTGAGTCACGGCTCGCCCCACAGGGTGCGGTAGCGCCGGATCCGTTCAGGGTCCGGCGCTTCGCCGTACCCGGCCCAGAACGCGTCTTCGTGCCCTGGGCCGAAGTTCCACTCCAGCGACCACGACGCGATGGCGAGATCCGCCCAGCGGTCCGCCACGCCCAGGTCGCCGACGTCGACGATGCCCACGAACCTTCCGTCCGCGGAGAGCAGCGTATTCGGGGCGCACGGGTCGCCGTGAGCCACCACCAGCACGTCGACGTCGTCCTGCACACCGATCCAGTCAGCCGGACCGAAGGGGCAGTCGCTCGGATCCAGGCTGTGCAGCAGCGCCAGCCCCTCCCCGATGGCGGCCGCCGCACGGTCGGGGTGCCCCTGGCCCCGTGCGTCGACCGCGGAGTGACCGGGCATCCCCATGGTGACGATCAGCCAGCCGTCATCGAGTTCCTCGTATTCCACCATCCGGGGCGAGGGGAACCTGCTGGCCAGCCAGGAGAGCCGCTCGGCCTCCGGGAGAAGGTCGTGCGGGCTCCACTTGGCGTACAAGGGGGTGGTGTCAGGACCGACGATGCGGGCGGTGAGCCCGCCGAGCTCGTTGAGCCAGACCAGCTCGTCGACGCGGCGCCGGTTCTGCGCGGCCCACCTGGTGATGGCGAACGGGACCGGGGTTCCGGCGGGGGGAGGGGCAGCAAGGGGCATGGGACGATCTTGGCACGACGACGACGCCGGATCTCATCCGGCGGCCGGCGCATAGACTTACCTGGTGCGCACCATCGCCCTGCTGGGCTCCACCGGATCCATCGGCACCCAGACCCTGGACGTGATCTCCAGCAGGAGGGACCAGTTCCGGGTGCTTGCGCTCTCGGCCTCGGGTGGCAACCTTGAGCTGCTGGCACGCCAGATCATCGAGTTCGAGCCGGAGACCGTGGCGCTGGCCAGGGCCAGCGCCGCCCAGGAGCTCCAACGGGCGCTGTACACCGAGGCGGACCGTCGCGGATGGAGCACCGGCCAGTATCAGTTGCCGAAGCTGCTGCTCGGTCCCGAGTCCTCCACGCAGCTGGCCGGGGCGGGCGCGGACGTCGTGGTCAACGCAATCACCGGGGCCGCCGGCCTCGGCCCCACCCTCGCTGCCCTCGCCGCGGGCAGTACCCTGGCGCTGGCCAACAAGGAGTCGCTGGTGATCGGCGGCAGGCTGGTCGTCCAGGCCGCCGCCCCCGGCCAGATCGTCGCTGTGGACTCCGAGCACTCGGCGTTCGCGCAGGCGCTGAGATCCGGCCGGGCCGACGAGGTGCGCCGGCTGATCCTGACCGCCTCCGGCGGCCCGTTCCGAGGCTGGAGCCTGGAGCAGATCGCGGAGGTCACCCCGGAGCAGGCGATGGCGCACCCCACCTGGGACATGGGCCGTGTGATCACCATCAACTCCGCCACCCTGGTCAACAAGGGCCTGGAGCTGATCGAGGCGGCGCTGCTGTACGGCGTCGGCTTCGACGACATCGTCGTGACCGTGCACCCGCAGTCCATCGTGCACTCGATGGTGGAGTTCCACGACGGTTCCACGATCGCTCAGGCGTCGCCGCCGGACATGCGTCTGCCCATCGGCATCGCGCTGACCTGGCCGGAGCGGCTCGCCGATGCAGCGGCCCCGTGCGACTGGACCACCGCGGCCACCTGGACGTTCGAGCCGCTGGACCATGAGACCTTCCCCGCCGTCGAGCTCGCACGCAGGGCCGGAAAGGCGGCCGGCACCGCGCCTGCCGTGTACAACGCCGCCAACGAGGCGTGCGTCGACGCCTTCTGCGCTGGGACCATCGGCTTCCTGGACATCACCAGGATCGTGGCTGCCTGCGTCGACGAGCACCTGCAGACCGGACACGTCGGCGACGACGAGCTCACCGTGGCGGCGGTCCTCGCCGCGGACCGGTGGGGGCGCGCCAGGGCGGCGGAGCTGGCGGCCACGCGATGACCGCCCTGCTCACGGTCCTGTTCGCCATCCTCTTCTTCGCCCTCATCATGGCCTCGATCGCCCTGCACGAGGTGGGGCACCTGGTGCCCGCCAAGCTGTTCGGCGTCCGGGTCAGCAAGTACTTCGTCGGGTTCGGCAAGACGCTGTGGTCCACCACCCGGGGCGAGACGGAGTACGGCATCAAGGCCATCCCGCTCGGCGGCTACGTGCGGCTGATGGGCATGTATCCGCCAAAGAAGCCCTCGGACAAGCCGGGCGGATGGCTGACCCGGATGGCCGACGAGGCCCGCGCCGTCGAATACGAGGACATCACCGCCGCTGACAAGGGCAGGCTGCTCTACGAGAAGAAGACGTGGCAGAAGATCGTGGTGATGCTGGGTGGGCCGCTGATGAACATCCTCATCGCCTTCGCCATCTTCCTCGGGATCAACCTGACCTACGGGGTCCCGACGGCAACCCTGACGGTGGCGTCGGTGTCCGAATGCGCCGTCCCGGTGGACCGCGCGGACCGCACCTGCCGCCCGGGGGACCCGGAGACCCCCGCGGTCGCGGCCGGGGTGCAGCCGGGCGACATCCTGCTCTCGTTCAACGGCGTCGAGCTCACCGGCTGGGAGCAGATGGGTGACCTGATCCGGGACAACCGCGACGGCGAGGCGCGCGTCGTCGTCGAGCGCGATGGCCAACGGATCGAGCTTCCTGAGGTTCGCACCGTGCTGAACTTCGTGCCGGACCGACTGGACCCCTCCCGCACGGTCGAGGCGGGGTTCCTGGGTGTGAGCCCAACCATCGAGCAGCGGCGCGGAGGCGTGACGGCCACAGCCGCCCAGATGTGGACCATGACGAAGCAGTCGGTCGTCGCACTTGCCAGCTTCCCCGTGCGCGTCTACAACGTGGCGGCTGATCTGGTGACCGGGCAGCCTCGTGACCTCAACTCGCCCCTGTCGATCGTGGGCGCCTCGCGCGTGGCGGGAGAGATCGGTGCCAGCAACGAGCTCGACGTGGCGGACAAGGCGGCCACCTGGCTGTCACTGCTCGGATCGGTCAACCTGTTCGTCGCACTGCTCAACCTTGTGCCGCTGCTGCCGCTCGACGGCGGCCACGTCGCGGCGGCCATCTGGGAGTGGCTGCGGAGGCAGACGGCCCGCCTCATGGGCCGGCCGGACCCCGGCCACACAGACACGGCCAAGGGTCTGCCCGTCACCTACCTCGTCGGCGGGTTCCTCCTGCTCGGCGGCGTGGTCCTGATCCTCGCCGACATCATCTCGCCGATCCAGATCCTCTAGGACGCGCGAGGGGCAGCCGGACCGCACCTGTGCGCGACCAGCGGGGGTCGCGATGCAGGTAGGCTGGGCGCCATGTCCGTGACCCTCGGTATGCCCGCTGCGCCCGCCCCCGTCCTGGCCCCCCGCCGACTCACCCGGCAGATCAAGGTGGGCAAGGTGCTGGTCGGCGGCAACGCCCCCGTCAGCGTCCAGTCGATGACCACCACCAAGACCACGGACATCAACGCCACGCTTCAGCAGATCGCCGAGCTCACCGCCACCGGCTGCGACATCGTCCGTGTGGCCGTGCCCAGCCAGGACGACGCCGAGGCGCTGCCCATCATCGCGATGAAATCGCAGATCCCCGTCATCGCCGACATCCACTTCCAGCCGCGTTACGTGTTCGCGGCCATCGACGCGGGGTGCGCCGCGGTCCGGGTCAACCCGGGCAACATCAAGCAGTTCGACGACAAGGTCGCGGAGATCGCGAAGGCCGCCGCTGACTCCGGGGTGTCGCTGCGGATCGGCGTCAACGCGGGCTCGCTCGACAAGCGCCTGCTCGCCAAGCACGGCGCACCCACCGCTGAGGCGCTCGTGGAGTCCGCACTGTGGGAGGCCTCGCTGTTCGAGGACGTCGGCTTCCACGACTTCAAGATCTCCGTCAAGCACAACGACCCGGTAGTGATGGTGCGCGCCTACGAGATGCTCTCGGAGAAGTGCGACTACCCGCTGCACCTCGGCGTCACGGAGGCCGGGCCGGCGTTCCAGGGCACCATCAAGTCCGCAGTCGCCTTCGGCTCGCTGCTCAGCCGCGGCATCGGCGACACCATCCGCGTGTCGCTCTCCGCCCCTCCCGTCGAGGAGGTCAAGGTGGGTCTGAAGATCCTCGAATCGCTCAACCTGCGCCCCCGCAAGCTGGACATCGTGTCGTGCCCCTCCTGCGGCCGCGCGCAGGTGGACGTCTACACGTTGGCTGAGCAGGTCACCAAGGGTCTCGAGGGCATGCAGGCGCCGCTGCGCGTCGCGGTCATGGGGTGTGTCGTCAACGGCCCGGGGGAGGCCCGCGAGGCGGACCTGGGTGTGGCCTCGGGCAACGGCAAGGGACAGATCTTCGTCAAGGGTGAGGTGATCAAGACCGTTCCCGAGGAGGAGATCGTCGAGACGCTGATCTTCGAGGCGCAGCGCCTCGCCGCAGAGATGGGCGAGGTGGGCGCGCCGAGCGTCTCCGTCTCCTAAGCTGTCGCCCATGGCTTCCCGGGTGCGCGCGTTGGGCAGCGCAGACCGGGATGAAGCCTTGGAGTTCCTCGCCCGGAGTCCGGTGGAGAACCTGTTCCTCGCCTCCAAGGTGGCCACCTACGGGATAGACCGCCGCCGCCTCGGAAACGTCTACGCCTATCAGCGCGGCGGAGAGGTCTCAGCGCTGATGCTGGACGGCGGCACCGTCTTCGTCGCCGGCTTCGATCCCGGGGCACTACCTGCGTTCGTGGGGCAGCTCGGCCCGGTCCGTCGCTGCACCTCCATCCTGGGTCCGGCCATCTCGGTGCTCGGGCTCCACCTCGGCCTGACCGAGCGTTGGCGTGGTTCGTGGGAATCCGTCGCCAACATCCGGGCGCGCCAGCCCCTCATGCTGCTGGAGGCCGAGCCGAACGTAGCCGTTGATGAGCGGGTCAGGCGACTCACCGTCGACGACTACGCCAGCTACCTGGACGCGTCGGTCCACATGTACACCGACGAGATCGGCAGCTCGCCGTTCAAGTACGGATCCGGCTATGAACGGTTCGTGAGGCAGCGCCTCGTCGAGGGAGACGCCTTCGGCATCGTCGACGAGCGCGGCAGGGTGATCTTCAAGGCGGACCTCGGCCCGAAGCTGGCGGGACAGGCGCAACTCCAGGGGGTCTGGGTGGATCCGGAGTTGCGCGGGCAGGGGCTGAGCGTTCCCGCCCTCTCCGGCATGCTCCACCTGGCGATGCGCCGCTTCCCGCGGATCAGCCTCTACGTCAACGACTTCAACACCCCGGCGATCAGGGCGTACGAGCGGCTGGGGTTCGTCGAGGTGGGGGCACTGGCCACGGTTCACTTCTAGGCCCATGGTCTAGGCTGACCCCGGTCCACCCCGAGAAAGGCGCCAACCATGCTCACTCGCCTGTCGAGCCTGTTCGTCCGCACCCTCCGCGACGACCCAGCCGACGCTGAGGTGCCCAGCCACCGCTGGCTGGTGCGCGCCGGCTACATCCGCCGGGCCGCGCCCGGGGTGTACTCCTGGCTGCCGCTGGGCCTGAAGGTGCTGCAGAAGGTGGAGGCCATCGTCCGGGAGGAAATGGACGCCATCGGCGCCCAGGAGGTCCGCTTCCCCGCGCTGTTGCCCCGTGAGCCCTACGAGCTCACCGGCCGCTGGTCGGACTACGGCGACAACCTGTTCCGGCTGCAGGACCGCAAGGGCGCGGATCTGCTGCTCGGCCCCACGCATGAGGAGATGTTCACCCTCATGGTCAAGGACCTCTACAGCTCCTACAAGGACCTGCCGTTGTCGCTGTACCAGATCCAGACCAAGTACCGCGACGAGGCCCGCCCGCGCGCCGGTCTTCTCAGGGGTCGCGAGTTCATCATGAAGGACTCCTACTCCTTCGACGTCGACGACGCCGGTCTCGAGGCGAGCTACCTCCGGCACCGCGAGGCGTACCAGCGGATCTTCGAGCGCCTCGGCCTCGAATTCGTCATCGTCTCCGCCATGGCGGGCGCCATGGGCGGGTCACGCTCGGAAGAGTTCCTGGCAGTGGCAGACAACGGCGAAGACACCTTCGTCCGCTCGCCCGGCGGCTACGCGGCCAACGTGGAGGCGGTGCGGTTCGCCGCGCCCGCGCCGCTGCCTGTCGACGACGCACCCGCGATGGCGACGATCGACACCCCGGACGCCGGATCGATCGCCGCGGTGGTCGACATCCTCAACCGCGACCTTCCCGATCGCTCCTGGACCGGCGCCGACACCCTCAAGAACATCCTGCTCCGGGTCACGGACGCCGACGGCTCCACGCGTGCCCTCGCCGTCGGGCTCCCCGGGGATCGGGAGGTGGACCTCAAGCGGTTGGCCGCAGCACTGGAGCCGTCCGCCGCCGAGCCCTTCGGCGCCGAGGACTTCGCGAAGTACCCAGACCTGGTGGTGGGCTACATCTCGCCTGTGTCGCTGGACGGCACCCGGGTACTCGGCAAGGATTCGACCACAGGTATCGACTACCTCGTGGACCCCCGGGTGGTGGAGGGCACCTTCTGGGCCACCGGCGCCAACGTCAAGGACACGCACCTGGTGGGCGTCACCGCGGGCCGCGACTTCGTGGCCGACGGGGTCCTGGACGTGGCGGAGATCCGCGAGGGCGATCCTGCCCCGGACGGCTCCGGGCCGCTGACGCTGGCCAGGGGAATCGAGATGGGCCACATCTTCCAGCTCGGGCGCAAGTACGCCGACGCATTGGGCCTGAAGGTCCTGGACTTCAACGGGAAGCTGGTCACGGTCACGATGGGCTCCTACGGCGTGGGGGTCTCGCGAGCCGTGGCCGCGGTGGCCGAGACCACCTGCGACGACAAGGGCCTCTGCTGGCCGCTGGCGCTGGCGCCGTTCCAGGTGCAGGTGGTGGCCACAGGCAAGGATGCGGCGGTCTTCGCCGAGGCTGAGCGGATCGCCGGCGAGCTGTCGGGTCGCGGGGTCGATGTCCTCCTCGACGACCGCAAGGCCAGCCCGGGCGTCAAGTTCGCCGACGCCGAGATCATGGGGATGCCCATCATCGTCGTGGTGGGTCGCGGACTGGCCGACGGTGTGGTGGAGCTGCGCGACCGGCGAACCGGCGAGCGGCAGGAACTGCCAGTGGCCGACATCCTCGACCGGGTGCTGCTGGCCGCCGGGCGCTGAGCCTCAGACCCAACCCGGCCAGTGGGGGAGCGGCCAACCCATGCCGCCCACAGAGTCGACGGCCCCGAGCATGAGTTCCAGCCAACGCTCACGGCCCGGCCCCCCCGCCGCCACCAGCCGACCGAGGCCCTCCAGGAGCCCCAGCTCCAACGCGCCCCAACCTGCCCTGATCTCGTCGCTGGTGGTCATCGCCGTGGGCAGGTCGAACGTCGCGGGCTGCACGGGTGCGGCCCCGGGGAGCGCGTCGCGCAGCTCGTTGCGCAGCTCCTTAGCCGTGGCCAGCCGGGCGGTTCCGAGGCCGCGCAGGGGGTCGTCGCGGTCGAGTCGGCCGATCCCCACGCCGAGCCCGTAGATCAGCGCCCAGGAGTGGCTGAGGGCGATGGGGAGCGAGGCGGCCACGGTGGTCCCCTGAAAGTGACGCGGCTCCGCCCCGCCCTCGACGGGTGCGGCCCCAACCGTCGCCAACCCGCGGGACGCGCACGCCGCGGAGGCGTACAGCAACCTGAGCGGCTGGGCCTCTGCGGCCAGCGCGGCGCGACGCAGCGAGTCCTCCGCCGCCGTCGACGCCCCTGCCAGTGACTCCGCAAGCCCCGCGGGCGCCAGGGTCGCGGGGGAGGGCGGTGGCAGCTCGAAGACAGGCTCCCCCCCCGCCACCGGATCTGCTGCCCGCAGGCGGTCCAGCACCGCCCCCAGCGCCGCCACAGCGGCGTCGGCCCAAGCGGGAAAGCTTGCCGGTGCGTCCTGGGCGGAGCGACCCGCCTCGATGGCGGAAACCAGCCCGGCCACCGCGGCGGTGGCCTCAGCGGCCTCGGCGCTCTGGCTGGGGGACGGATCCGGCTCGGGCGCAGGGAGCGACGGCTGGGAAATGGTGGGGTCCAGGCCGCAGCCCGTCAGCAGCAGGGCCGCCAGGAC
>DATITN010000149.1:0-10812 GCA_035467795.1 Arachnia sp.
CGGACGACGGCGACGTCGGCGTGCCCGACGACGGAGCGCTGGACGCGCGCGTCGGCCCGTCACCGTTGATCACTGGCACCGCCGGGCCGACGGGCGCGGGGGCGTCCGACGGCGCTCGGTGCGGAGAGAAGTCGAGGCCGGGGGCCCCGGAGGCGGATGGCCAGCGCGGCGAGTTCTCACTCATCGGTGCCCTCCTCGCTGTTCGGCTCCTGCTCCGCCTGGCTGGCGGAGATGACCTCTACGGTACTCTCTGCAGCGTCCTCGACACCCGCGTCCAACTCCGCGTCTTCGTCTACCGCGGCGTCTCCCAGCTCGACCTCGGACTCCGGGTAGAGCGCGATGGCTCCCACCGAGTCGTCGCCCTTGACGCCGACGAACTTCACACCCATGGTGTCTCTGCCCTTGACGGGGACATCGGCAACCGCCGAGCGGGTCACCTGCCCGGAGACCTTGATGGCCAGCACCTCGTCGGCCTCCCCCACGATGAGGCCGCCCACGAGCGAGCCGCGATCCTCGTTGAGGCGCATCGCCTTGATACCCAGCCCGCCGCGACCCTGCTGCCGGTACGAGTCCACCGGGGTCCGCTTGGCGAACCCGCCGTCGGTCACCGTGAACACGAACTGGCCCTCAAGGTCGTCGTCTGCCCGCAGCACCGCCATCGACAGCAGCTCGTCCCCGGAGCGGAACTTCATGCCCGTCACGCCGGAGGTCGCCCGGCCCATCGGCCGCAGCTGCGAGTCGTCGGCCTGGAAGCGGATGGCCTGACCCTTGCGCGAGATCAGCAGCACGTCGTCGCTGGCGCTCACCAGGGCGGCGCCGATCAGCTCGTCTGACTCCTCGCGGAAGTTGATGGCGATCACGCCGGCCTGCCGCGGCGAGTCGTAGGTCTTCAGATCGGTCTTCTTCACCAGGCCGTGCTTGGTGGCCAGCAGCAGGTACTCGGCGTCCTCGTAGCCGCGGATGGCCAGGACCTGCGCGATCTTCTCCTCCGGCAGGAAGCTCAGCAGGCCGGCCACGTGCCCGCCCTTCGCGTCACGGCCCGCCTCCGGCAACTGCCACGCCTTGGCGCGGTAGACGCGCCCGAAGTTGGTGAAGAACAGCAGCCACTGGTGGTTGGTGGTCATGAAGAGGTGCTGCACCTCATCGTCGGCCCGGAGGGTGGCCCCGCGCACGCCCTTGCCGCCGCGCTTCTGCACCCGGTACTGGTCCGCGCGGGTGCGCTTGGCGTAGCCGCCGTGGGTGATGGTGACCACCACGTCCTCGTCGGGAATGAAGTCCTCGTCCGAGAAGTCACCGTCCGCCGCGACGATCCGGGTGCGGCGCTCGTCGCCGTACTTGTCGACGATCTCCTGCAGCTCGGTGGCGATGATGGTGCGCTGGCGCTCCTCGTTGGCGAGGATGTCCTTCAGGTCCTGGATCTTCGCCTCCAGCACCAGCAGGTGGTCGATGATCTTCTGCCGCTCGAGCGCGGCCAGACGGCGAAGCTGCATGTCCAGGATGGCGGTGGCCTGCAGCTGGTCGATGTCCAGCAGGTCCATCAGGCCCTCGCGGGCCTCCTCGGTGTTCGGGGAACGACGGATGAGCGCGATCACCTCGTCGAGGGCGTCGAGTGCCTTGACCAGGCCGCGGTAGATGTGGGCCTGCTTCTCGGCGTCGTCGAGCTGGTACTGGGTCCGGCGACGGATGACCTCGAGCTGGTGCTTGATCCACAGCGAGATGAACTGGTCCAGGCGCAGGGTGCGGGGCACCTCGTCGACGATGGCCAGCATGTTGCAGCCGAACGTGTCCTGCAGCGACGTGTGCTTGTACAGGTTGTTCATCACCACGCGCGGCTGGGCGTCGCGCTTGAGCACGATGACGAGGCGCTGGCCGGTGCGGGCGGAGGTGTCGTCGCGGATGTCGGCGATCCCGGTGAGCTTGCCCGCGTTGACCAGGTCCGCGATCCGCTGGGCTAGCGCGTCCGGGTTGCACATGTAGGGCAACTCGTTGATGACGAGCAGCTGGCGGCCCTTCGGGTCCTCCTCCATGTTGATCACCGCGCGCATGGTGACCGATCCGCGACCGGTGCGGTACGCCTCCTCGATCCCGCTGCGGCCGACGATGAGGGCGCCGCCAGGGAAGTCGGGGCCCTGGATGCGGTGCATCGCCGCGTCGAGGAGCTCCTCGCGGGTGGCCTGCGGGTGCGCCAAGGCCCACTGCACGGCGTCGTTGACCTCGCGCAGGTTGTGGCTGGGGATGTTGGTGGCCATGCCGACGGCGATGCCGGTGGAACCGTTGACCAGCAGGTTCGGGAACCGGGCCGGCAGGACCACCGGCTCCTGCTCGCGGTTGTCGTAGTTGGGGCGGAAATCGACGGTGTTCTGCTCGATCTCGCGCACCATCTCGGCCGCGGGGTTGGCCAGCTTGCACTCGGTGTACCGCATGGCCGCGGCCTTGTCGTTGCCCTGGGAGCCGAAGTTGCCCTGACCTGTGACCAGCGGCAGGCGCATCGCCCACGGCTGCGCGAGACGCACCAGGGTGTCGTAGATGGCCGTGTCACCGTGGGGGTGATAGAGGCCCATCACCTCGCCGACCACGCGGGAGCACTTGTTCCAGCCGCGATCCGGGCGGTAGCCGCCGTCCCACATCGCGTACAGGACGCGCCGGTGGACCGGCTTCAGCCCGTCGCGCACATCCGGCAGGGCGCGCCCGACGATGACGCTCATCGCGTAGTCCAGGTAGGAGCGCTGGATCTCCACCTGCAGGTCGATGGGGTCTACCCGGCCGAATGCCGGGGGGGTCAGGGTGCCGTCGTCAGCCATCAGTTCTCAAACCTTCCGAAAATCCACAAACTCTGGGGGTGGTGCGGGCTCAGATATCGAGGAAGCGCACGTCGCGCGCGTTGCGCTGGATGAACGTCCGGCGCTGCTCGACGTCCTCGCCCATCAGGATCGAGAACATCTGATCCGCCATGGCCGCGTCCTCAATGGTGACCTGCAGCAGGATCCGCTTCTCCGGATCCATCGTGGTGTCCCACAGGTCGTCTGCGTTCATCTCACCCAGGCCCTTGTAGCGCTGGATGGGATTGACCTGAGGCAACTTCTTGCCCTCGGCCAGGCCCTTCTCGCGCAGGCCGTCGCGCTCAGAGTCGCCGTAGGCCAGCTCGTGCGCGGCGTTGGTCCACCGCAGCCGGAACAGCGGCGGCTGGGCCAGGTACACGTGGCCGGCCTCGATGAGGGGCCGCATGAACCGGAACAGCAGCGTGAGCAGCAGGGTGCGGATGTGGGCGCCGTCGACGTCCGCGTCGGCCATCAGGACGAGCTTGTGGTAGCGCAGCTTGTCCAGGTTGAAGTCCTCCTGCATGCCGGCGCCGAGGGCGTTGATGATGGCCTCGACCTCCTTGTTGGCGAGGATCCGGTCGATGCGCGCCTTCTCCACGTTGAGGATCTTGCCTCGGATAGGGAGGATGGCCTGGGTGCGGGGGTCGCGGCCGCCTCGGGCCGAGCCGCCTGCCGAGTCGCCCTCGACGATGAACAGCTCGCACTCGCTGGGGTCCGTGGACTGGCAGTCCACCAGCTTGCCGGGCAGACCCGAGCCGCCGAGCAGCCCCTTGCGGGAGCGGGCCATGTCACGCGCCTTGCGGGCGGCGATCCGGGCCGCGGCCGCGGACTGCGACTTCCGGACGATGTCCTTGCCCTCGGCCGGGTTGCGCTCGAACCAGTCACCCAGGCGGTCGTTGAGGACGCGCTGCACGAACGACTTGGCCTCGGTGTTGCCCAGCTTGGTCTTGGTCTGACCCTCGAACTGCGGTTCGGACACCTTGATGGAGACGATGGCGGTGAGGCCTTCGCGGATGTCGTCGCCGGCGACGCGGTCCTCGCGCTTCTTGATCAGCCCCCAGGATTCGCCCCACCGGTTGACCGTGTTGGTCAGCGCCGCACGGAAGCCCTCCTCGTGGGTGCCACCCTCGTGCGTGTTGATGGTGTTGGCGAACGTGTAGACGCTGCTGGTGTAGGACGTGTTCCACTGCATCGCGATCTCCACGCCCATCCCCTGGTCCGGGGCGTGCGCCTCGACGGCGATCACGGTGGGGTGGATGGTGTCCTTGCCGAAGGACAGGTACTTGACGTAGTCGGTGAGGCCGTCGGCGTACTGGAACTCGTCGTAGGGGGTGTCGGTCTCCCCCTCATCGCCGGTGGCCACCTGGCGGTCCGCGCGCAGATCGATGAGCGAGATCCGCAGGCCCTTGTTGAGGAAGGCCATCTCCCGCATGCGGGTGGCGAGCGTGTCGTAGTTGTAGCGGGTGGTCTCGAAGATCTCGTTCGAGGCGTAGAACGTGATGGTGGTGCCGGTCTCGGCCGACTCCTCCAGGCGAACCAGCTCAGTCACCGGGACGCCGAGGTGGAAGGTCTGCTGCCAGCGGTAGCCGTCACGGGTGACCTCGACGATCAGCCTGTCCGACAGGGCGTTGACGACGGAGGAGCCCACGCCGTGGAGGCCGCCGGAGACCTTGTAGCCGCCCTCGCCGAACTTGCCTCCGGCGTGCAGCACCGTCAGCACCAGCGTGACGGTGGGGATCTTCTCGATCGGGTGCTCCTTGACCGGAATACCGCGGCCGTTGTCCTTGACCCGGACCCCGCCGTCGTCCAGGAGCTCGACGTCGATGGAATCGCAGTAGCCCGCGAGGGCCTCGTCGACGGAGTTGTCCACAATCTCGTAGACCAGGTGGTGCAGTCCGCGCTCGCCGGTGGAGCCGATGTACATGCCCGGGCGCTTGCGGACCGCCTCGAGGCCCTCAAGGACCGAGATCTGATCCGCGTCGTAGAGACCGGTGACAGTGTTGTCCGCTGAGTCCTGCAAGCCCTCCATGCGCTCACTGAGGTTGAAGTCCTCGTCCACCTGCACGTCGTCCGTCACAAAAGCTCCTGTCCACACAAACGGGCGCCGGACTCGCCGGCGCCGTTGATCGTGCCAATTCTACCGTGTCCGCGCACAAAACCGGACATCGACGGGGGGTCAATGCCGCCTCAAACGGGCCCAGAGCGCGATTGGCGCCGATCATGGGGGCAGACGCAAGGTCCCCTATCCATCCGGAGCCGGTAGCGCGGCAAATCGCCGGGAATGGGGTGAGCCAAGTCGGGCTCAACTCATTGGGACCACGGAGGGGCTGTGGAGTAGCCTTCCCGCGACAGAGGGAGTCCCAGCATGGAGTGGACATGGATCGCGGCGGCAGCGGCTGCCCTCATCATCGGCATCGCCAAAACCAGCTTCGGCGGCCTCGGCTCCCTCGCCGTCGCGCTGCTCGCGCTGGCGCTGCCCACCAAGGAATCCACCGCCGCCGCGCTGCTGCTCCTCATCACCGGAGACATCATCGGCGTGCTGCGCTACCGCCGCTCCGCCGACTGGTCGCTGCTCAAGGCGCTCCTGCCCTCCGTCGTTCCCGGAATCCTGCTCGGCGCCCTCTTCATCCAGTTCGTCGACGACCTGGTGCTGCGCCGATCGATCGGCGCCATCCTGCTCGTCTCGGTGCTGCTCCAGCTGGTCCTGTCCACCCTGGCCCGACGGCGAGCGCCAGACCCCACCGTCGACGACGGGCCTCCGCATCGGGCGCTGACGGTGGGCGCGGGTGTCGCGGCGGGGTTCACGACGATGGCCGCGAACGCCGCGGGGCCGGTGATGGCGGTCTACCTCCAGTTGGCGAAGGTCGAGAAGATGCGCTTCCTCGGCACCTCGGCGTGGTTCTACTTCATCGTCAACGTGGCGAAGACTCCCCTCACGTTCAGCCTGGGTCTGTTCACGCCGCAGGTGATGCTCACCGTCGCCTGGGGCATCCCGGTGGTGCTGATCGGCACGGTGATCGGGGTGGCGCTGATCCACCGCGTGCCGCAGCGCACGTTCGACGTGGTGACCCTGCTCACCTCGATCATCGCGGCCGGCGCTCTGCTGATCATCTAGCCCCGCTGTCAGGGAGTAGCTGAGGCGTCCTCGCTGGGCGGGGGCGGCGCCTCGGGGGTGGGCTCAGGATCGGCCGGGGGCGGAGGAGGAGGAGGAGGAGGTGGCTCCGGCTCGGGCTCCGGTTCGGGCTCGGGCGCCGGCGGGGGTGGAGGCGGTGGTGCCTCCGTCGTGGGGTCCGGTGCTGGGGCTGGGGTGGTGGGGTCGACTACCGGGGCCTCAGACGTGGGATCCGGCGCCGTGGACGACGGCGGCGGCGTGCTCTCCGGCACCGAGGCGGAGGGGAGGGGTGATGCGTCGCTGGGCGGCGGCTCACTCGTACTGGGGGTGGGCGACGGGCTGGCGCTCGGCGAATCGATCGCACTGGGTGAATCACTGAGGCTGATCGACGGGCTTGCGCTCACTGCCGCCCACGGACTGGCGCTGAGGCTCGTCGACGGGCTCACGCTCGGGGACGGGCTCGGTTCGCCGGTCAGGCTCGCGATGAGGCTGTCCCACACGCTCTGGGTGGGAACCTCGCTGGCCTCGGCGCTCGGCGACAGGCCGAGGATGAGGCTGGGCGTGGTGGAGGTGGTGCCGTCCACGTCGAGGAAGGCGATGTCTCTCAGTTCCACTCGTGAGGGCTGGCCGTTCAGCCAGGGCTCCGGGTCCGTGAACCGGCCGTTGACGATCACCTCGAAGTGCAGGTGGCAGCCGGTGGAGTACCCGGTGTTGCCCACCCGGCCCACGCCGTCGAGGGCGTCGACCTGCTGCCCCACCCTGACTCCGATGGCGGAGAGGTGGTTGTAGGTGGTGACCACGCGGTAGCCCGCGAGCATGCCGTGGTCGACCTTCACCTGGATGCCGTTGCCACCGGCCCAGCCCGCCGAGACCACGCGCCCGGCCGCGGCCGCGCCGACGGGGGTGCCGCATGAGGCTGCGAAGTCCAGGCCGGTGTGCAGCTTCCACACGCGCAGGATGGGGTGGAAGCGCATCCCGAACACCGACGTCCGACGCCCGTTGACGGGCATCGAGAGGAGGTCCCCGCCTGCCCGCTCGCCCACGGACCCGATGGCCGTCTCCTCGGGGATACTCTCCGGCTCCGGCGGTGGCGGGGCCTCGGCGGGCCTGGGCCCGTCGAGCGGAACGATCTGCGGGGTGGGGGCGCTGAACGGGTCGAAGCTGCCGGGGGCCTCGTCGAACGACCAGCCTTCGAGGCGGTAGCCCAGAGGACCCGATGGCGAGGCCGTCGACGTGGGGTAGGTCACCGGGCCGGGCGCCACCAGCATCACGGGCGGGACGGGCACGGCCTCAATCGCCGTCAACGGCTCCTGCCCATACGTGACGGCTCCTCCGACCAGGGCCGCGGAGATCGCAGCAGCGACCACCGACGACAGCCCTCGAAGCTTCATCCAGTCCCCCGATACCGGTTAGCTCATACCCGCCCATCGAATCACGACGAGCGCCCGATGGGAAGGAGTTGGAGCACTGGGTCTGAAAGGAATTCGCGCTCGGCGTGTCGCCGGCCACTCTCGTCGAGCCTAAGCGGCGGTGAACTCGACGGTCAGACTCACGGAGATCTCGACGTCCTGAGGGTCCAGGTCGATCGACGGCGCCGAGTCCATCATCTCCCGCGAGGCCTTCCTCGCGAACGCCATCGGCACGATCCCGCCACCCTGGTCCTGCACGGCCACGGCGTCGACGCCTCCCCGGCGCGCCGCCGTCGAGATCCATTCGGCCCGACGGTGGGCATCGTCGAACGCATCGGCCAGCGCCCTGGGCTGCACCTCGGCCAAGGTGGAGTCACGCAGGCGCCAGTCCAGCCAGCCCACCTGGAGCCCGGGTGTCGCGGCGAGGGCGCCGAGGATGTCGCCGAGCTCGGCGAGATCCTCGACCATGAAGGAGCCGCGGACCTCTGCCGTGTGCTGGGGCGCCTGGGGTTGCCCTCGGGTGTTGAGCGGGGTCGAGGTCCAGGTGCGGAGGCTGGTGAGCTTGAGGTCCCGGACCACTCCTGAGGCGAGGGGCTGCTCGAGCTGTGCACGGGCGCGATCAGTCAGGCCGGCGGTGTCCGCGACGACGGAGTCGCGGTCCGGGCCGGTGAAGCCGAGTGTCACGTTGACCGCGACACACTCCGCCGGGAGCGTGATCCGGCTGGTGCCGGTGACTGTGATGCGCATGCGCCCAGCTTAGGTCTCAGCCGTAGGTGTCGCGGGGGCCGCGACCCTGGACCGAGCGGAGGCCCTTCTTCCAGCTGGGTGGCTTAGGTCCGCGGAACTCCACCCGCAGCACGGTCTGCTCGCCCAGCGCGCGGTTGAGGCGGGCCACGATCTGCGACGCCGCGTACTTCATGGCGGCAGCCCACGCTGTGGAGTCGCAGTCCACGATCAGCACCCCGTCGGCGTAGTTCACGGGCGTGGAGTGTTGGGCGTTGGACTCCCCCACGAGTTCGGGCCACCGTCGCAGCACCATCGAGAGGCTGATCCGACGCTGCCAACCGCGGGCCTGGATGACGGTGTTGAGGACGTCGCCGACGCGTTGGGGGTCGCGGTCGTCGGGATGGGCGCCGGAGCGCTGCTGCTCCGTGGGGCGCTGCCGGCGTCGCGGGGTCTTCGGCGGCGAGGGTTCAGGGAGGACCACGCCGTAGGCCGCGGACTCGACGGCGGCGCGGGCGATCTCGGAGGCGAGGTCGAGCCCCGTCGGGTCGTGCGCCTCCTCGCTCATGCCGCCGACATTACCCGCCCCGCCCCCACCGCTGACTGAGGAGCCGCGCAACCCCCCACCGCTGCTGAGGAGCCGCGCAGCGGCCTCGAAGCCTAAGAAATGCCAGCTGACAACGTCACTTTTCTGAGGCTTCGAGGCTCGTCGCTGCGCTCCTCACACCTCAGCCCGCGGGAAGGGTCGTCGCTGCGCTCCTCACACCTCAGCCCGCGGGAGGGTTTCGTGGCTCCACCCCCACACACCTCCGCCAACGGAAGGAGCCGGGCGACGCGACGAGGTAGCAAGGCGGTGGGTGGTGGGGGCCGGGGCAGGTTGGGTGGGCGTTGATGACGGCGTGGCTGCGCGAAGCGCCGCCGCCGGCATCATGGGCGGCCCGGCCCCCACCACACGCCGCCGAACCTGACCACAGCACCCCAGACCACCGACGGCATCATGGGCCGCCCGGCATCGGAACCGGGATCCATGCACAGACAGCGGAGATCCGGGAGCGGTGGCTGGGCCATCGTCGCCTGAGGCGACGACTTGTGGGAACCTCACAATGTTTTCGGCGCGACATTGAGCCGCAACCCCTTCACTACCGCCAATCGGCGGCCCACCGTCGTGCCGACTCGCGCAGGCGCCCAAAGGGTGCGACATTGACACTCAGCCCCCCACGGGCTGCCGTCGACCCCTGAGGAGGCAAGGTGTTCCAACGCATCGCCATCGTCAACCGCGGAGAGGCCGCCATGCGGCTCATCCACGCTGTGCGGGACCTGAACGCTGAACATCCTGACCGCGACCCCATCGCGACGATCGCGCTGTACACGGACGCCGAGCGCTCCGCCATGTTCGCCCGCGAGGCCGACGAGGCCTACCCGCTGGGCCCGGCGTCCGAGCGCCCCTACCTCAACCACGACCTCCTGGCCCGCGTCCTCACCGACGCCAGGGCCGACGCCGTCTGGGTGGGCTGGGGCTTCGTCGCAGAGGACGCGTCCTTCGCGGACCTCGTCGAAAGCCTCGGCATCACCTTCATCGGCCCCTCAGGCGACGCGATGCGCAAGCTGGGCGACAAGATCGGCTCCAAACTCATCGCCGAGGAGGTGGGCGTGCCGGTGGCGCCGTGGTCGCGCGGCGGCGTCGACACCCTTGACGACGCCCTCGCGGCCGCCGAGTCCATCGGCTACCCGCTGATGCTGAAGGCGACGGCGGGCGGGGGTGGCCGCGGCATCCGCAAGGTCACCACCCCCGAGGAGTTGACCGACGCCTACCAGCGCACCCGCGACGAGGCCCAGCGCGCCTTCGGTTCCGGTGTCGTGTTCCTCGAGTCGCTCATCACTGGCGCCCGGCACGTGGAGGTGCAGGTGATCGCCGACGGCCAGGGCACCGCGTGGGCCATCGGCGTGCGCGACTGCACCATCCAGCGCCGCAACCAGAAGATCATCGAGGAGTCCGCCTCCCCCCTTCTGACCTCCGCGCAGACCGACGAGCTGAAGGCCTCCGCGGAGCGGCTGGCGCTGGCCGTCGACTACCGCGGCGCGGGCACCGTGGAGTTCCTCTACCACCCGGGCGACAAGATGTTCGCGTTCCTGGAGGTCAACACCCGCCTGCAGGTGGAGCACCCGATCACCGAGGTCACCAACGAGTTCGACCTTGTCAAGGCGCAGATCCACGTCGCCGCCGGCGGCACCCTCACCGAGCGGCCGGTCGAGTTCGGCCACGCCGTCGAGGCCCGCCTGAACGCCGAGGACCCTGACCGCGACTTCGCCCCTGCCCCTGGCCTGATCACCAGGCTGGACCTGCCGGCCGGCC
This sequence comes from Arachnia sp., assembly GCA_035467795.1. Taxonomy (GTDB): domain Bacteria; phylum Actinomycetota; class Actinomycetes; order Propionibacteriales; family Propionibacteriaceae; genus Arachnia. The sequence goes on from DATITN010000149.1 coordinate 10,417, forward strand.
CGGGCATCCGCGTCGACACCGGCGTGGCGGAGGGCGATTCGATCCCCGCGGACTTCGACTCGATGATCGCCAAGATCATCGCCTACGGCCGCACCCGCGACGAGGCGTTGGGCCGCCTCCGCCGCGCGATGGCGGAGACCACCGTCGTCATCGAGGGCGGCGCCACCAACAAGAGCTTCGTCCTCGAGCTGCTCCGCCAGCCCGAGGTGACTGGCCGCCAGCCGAAGCAGGCGGGCGCGCGCCGCGCCGCGGGACCCCAGGACGCGAACATCCCTTGGGCGGACACCGGCTGGATCGACCGCACCCGAGCCGACGGCGGGCTGATCGCCGACGAGCACGCCGGCGTCGCGCTCGTGGTGGCGGCCATCGAGGCCTACGAGGAGACCACGGCCATCG
>DATITN010000150.1:0-1670 GCA_035467795.1 Arachnia sp.
TCCATGATGGCCGGGACGACGGGGGCCGTGAGGGTGCCCGACAGCGTCACCACCAGCTTGGCGCCCGGCGGGATCGACGAGGCGTCCACCACCGGCCGGTCCCCGGCGGCGGCCTGTGTTTCGAGCGCGCAGCACGCCAACGGGACGTCCACGACGAACACCGAAGCGTCGTCGAACCAGTCCCGGGCAGCCAGCATGAGGGAAGTCTAATGGCGGCAGTTCACTCTCAGCGCAACGAGTGAGGCGGGCTCAGGAGGCGGTAACCCTACAATGGGCCAGGTCATCATCACAGATCTTTGAGGTAGATAGCACGTGGCTGAGCAGCTCCCCCTAGACCGGGTTGTCATTCGATTCGCCGGTGATTCCGGCGACGGCATGCAACTGACCGGCGACAGGTTCACCGCGGAGACGGCGAGCTTCGGCAACGACATCGCCACCCTCCCCAACTTCCCCGCCGAGATCCGGGCACCACAGGGCACGCTGCCCGGGGTTTCGAGCTTCCAGCTGCACTTCGCCAACTTCGATATCGTCACCCCCGGCGACGTGCCGGACGTGCTGGTGGCGATGAACCCGGCGGCGCTGAAGGCCAACCTGCGGGATCTTCCGCGCGGCGGGGTCATCATCGTCGACACCGCAGACTTCACCAAGCGCAACCTGGCCAAGATCGGGTGGGCCAGCAATCCGCTGGAGGATGGCACCCTCGCCAACTACTCCGTGCACGCCCTGGACCTCACCGGTCTCGCCACCGGCGCCGTCGCCGAGTTCGAGCTGAGCCGCAAGGACGCCTCCCGCACCAAGAACATGTTCGCGCTCGGGTTGCTGAGCTGGCTGTACTCGCGGCCCACCGAGGGCACGGTGAAGTTCCTCTCGCAGAAGTTCGCGAAGAAGCCGCTTATCCGGGACTCCAACATCGCGGCCTTCAACGCCGGCTACGCGTTCGGCGAGACCACCGAGGTGTTCGAGGTGCGCTACCACGTGGCACGGGCGCCGATGGCGAAGGGCCTCTACCGCCAGATCTCGGGAAACCTAGCCACCGCCTACGGGCTGATCACCGGCGCCCACAAGGCCGGCCTTCAGCTCTTCCTCGGCTCCTACCCCATCACGCCGGCCTCGGACATCCTGCACGAGCTGTCCCGCCGCAAGGACCTGGGCGTCATGACGTTCCAGGCTGAGGACGAGATCGCCGGCGTCGGCGCCGCCATCGGGGCCTCGTTCGCGGGCGCGCTGGGCATCACCACGACGTCGGGCCCCGGCATGGCGCTGAAGGGCGAGGCGATCGGCCTGGCTGTGATGACCGAGCTGCCGCTGGTGGTGGTCAACGTGCAGCGCTCCGGCCCCTCCACGGGCATGCCCACCAAGACCGAGCAGGCGGACCTGATGCAGGCCCTCTACGGGCGCAACGGTGAGGCGCCGGTGCCGGTGATCGCGGCCAAGTCGTCCACGGACTGCTTCGAGACCGCCATCGAGGCCTGCAGGATCGCGGTCAAGTACCGCACCCCCGTGATCATGCTGTCCGACGGCTACCTCGCCAACGGCGCCGAGCCGTGGCGGATCCCGGACCTGGACGCCATCCCCCCGATCGAGCCCGGGTTCGCCGTCGCCCCCAACGGCACCGACGAGTCCGGCAAGGACGCCTACTTCCCCTACGACCGTGACCCGGAAACCCTGGC
>DATITN010000151.1:0-5236 GCA_035467795.1 Arachnia sp.
GGTAGCCATCCTCACGGCCGGCGGATTCGCCCCCTGCCTTTCCTCCGCCATCGGCGGCCTGATCGAGCGTTACACCCAGGTGGCACCGGAGATCGAGATCATCGCCTACCGCCACGGGTACCAGGGCCTGCTCAAGGGCGATTATCTCGTCGTCGACGACACGGTGCGCGCAAACGCGGCTCTTCTGCACAAGTTCGGCGGGTCTCCGGTGGGCAACTCCCGCGTGAAGCTGACCAACGCCAAGGACCTCGTCAAGCGCGGACTCGTCGCGGAGGGCGCCAACCCGCTCCAGGTGGCGGCGGACCGCCTGGTGGCCGACGGCGTCGACGTGCTGCACACCATCGGCGGCGACGACACCAACACCACCGCCGCTGACCTGGCCGCCTACCTGGCCGAGCATGACTACGGCCTGACCGTCGTGGGCCTGCCCAAGACCATCGACAACGACGTCATCCCGATCAAGCAGTCCCTGGGCGCCTGGACCGCGGCCGAGCAGGGCGCGGTCTTCGCCAAGAACATCGTCGGCGAACACAACTCCGGCTCACGCATGCTGATCGTCCACGAGGTGATGGGCCGTCACTGCGGGTGGCTCACCGCCGCCACCGCGGCCGAGTACCGCGCCTGGCTGGACACCCAGGAGTGGCTGCCGGAGATCGGACTGTCGCGGGAGGCGTGGGACGTCCACGGCGTCTACGTGCCCGAAGGCGTCATCGACATCGCCAAGGAGGCCGAGCGCCTGGGCAAGATCATGGACGAGGTGGGCAACGTGACCATCTTCCTGTCCGAGGGTGCCGGCCTGGACGCCATCGTCGCCGAGATGGAGGGCGCAGGCGAGGAGGTCCCGCGCGATCCGTTCGGCCACGTGAAGCTGGACAAGATCAACCCCGGGGCCTGGTTCGCGTCGAAGTTCGCTGACAAGCTGAACGCGGAGAAGGTCATGATCCAGAAGTCCGGGTACTTCTCCCGCTCCGCCGCCGCCAACGACGCGGATCTCGCACTCATCAAGGAGTGCACCGACCTCGCCGTCGACTCCGCCCTGAGGGGCGAGGCCGGCGTCATCGGCCACGACGAGGAGAACGGCGACGTGCTGAGCGCCATCGCGTTCGACCGGATCAAGGGCGGGAAGCCGTTCGACCTCAACCAGGACTGGTTCAAGGAGATGCTCGCCTCCATCGGCCAGGACTTCCCCACCGTCACCGTCGCCCACTGACCAGCCGTGTGCTCACACCGGCACACACCTGAACCCGCCGTCCGCACTCCCCCGCCACCGGGGGGCGGGCGGCGGGTTCGGTTTCCACCCGGACTCAGAACGAACCCAGAGAGGTGTTCCACTGCTGGGCGGCGCCGTGTAATGTGAGCGCGTGAGCAGGATCGAATCGTTTCGACAGTTTCCCGGCGGCGTTTGGTTCGGGGGCGACTACAACCCGGAGCAGTGGCCGTCGAGTGTCCTCGACGAGGACATGGACCTGATGGCCGCCGCCCACGTCAACACCGCGACCGTCGGGGTGTTCGCCTGGTCGTCGCTGGAGCCGGCCGAGGGGCGCTACACCTTCGGCTGGCTGGACGATGCCATGGACAGGCTGCACGCGGCGGGGGTGCGGGTGATCCTGGCCACCCCCACCGCCTCTCCCCCGCCGTGGTTCACGCGGGCCCACCCGGAGGCACTGCCGGTCACGGCCGACGGGGTGCGCCTCATCCACGGCAGCCGCGACACCTACAACCCGGCTGCACCCGCCTACCGGGAGGCGGCGGTGCGGATCACCCGGGTGCTGGCGGAGCGCTACGGCACGCATCCGGCGCTGGCGATGTGGCACCTGCACAACGAGTACGGGACCCTCTCCCACGGTCCCGTCACCGACGAGGCCTTCCGTACGTGGTTGCGGGGGCGCTACGACGATCTCGACGCCCTGAACGCGGCCTGGAACACGCCGTTCTGGTCCCAGATCTACAGCGACTGGCAGGACCTCCACACCCCGCGGGCCACCCAGTACCTCCCCAACCCCTCGCACGTCCTTGACTTCCGACGATTCAGCGCCGACGTGTTGCTGGACTGCCTGCGCGATCAGGTGTCCGTGGTGCGCGAGCTCACCCCGGGCGTTCCGACCACCACCAACTTCATGCTCCCCACCTGGAACCACTACGACCAGTGGGCTTTCGCCCGCGAGATCGACGTCGTCTCGATCGATCACTACCTCGACGACGCCGGCCCGGCGGGCGAAACCCATGTGGCCTTCGGGGCGGACCTTGCCCGCTCGTTCGCCGGCGGCAGACCCTGGCTGCTGATGGAACAGGCCACCAGCCTCATCTACGACTACGCCGGCGGCCGGATGCTCCCCAAGGAGCCGGGCCGGATGCGCAGGAACACCTACCAGTACCTGGCCCGTGGCGCGATGGGCTCCCTGTTCTTCCAGTGGCGCTCGCCCCTGGTGGGCGCCGAGTTCTTCCACTCCGCGATGGTGCCGCACGTGGGCGCGGACTCGCGGATCTTCCGGGAGCTGGCCGAGCTGGGAGCGGAGCTGGAGTCGGTGGCCGAGGCGGTCGCCGACCCTGGGGAGGGTTCCGTCGTCCAGGCGCGGGTGGCCATCGTGTGGAGCGCCGACGCCTGGTGGGCGGCCCAGACCCCGGCCATGCCGTCGGCCGAGGTGGAGTTCCTGCCGGCCGTGCGTCGCGTGCACACCGCACTCTGGGAGCTGGGGGTGGTGGCCGATGTGGTGTCCCCCGACGGGGACCTGTCCCGCTACGACGTGGTCCTGGTCCCCTCCCTGCTCGCCGTCAGCGACGGGCAGGCCTCGGCCTTCGCCCGCCACGTCGAGCAGGGCGGCCACCTTGCCGTGTGGCACTTCGCGGGCTCCACCGACGAGCACCTCCGGGTGCGCCAGGGCAGCTACTCGGGGGCGTTCGCGGACCTCGCGGGCATCCGGGTCGAGGAGCACGTCCCCCTACCCGCCGCAGCGCGGGTCAGCCTGTCCGACGGCTCCTCGGGTGGTTCCTGGACCGAGCTGCTTCAGCTGCGGGGCGCCGACGCGGTGGCGAGCTACACCGACGACGCCCATCCGGTCATCGGCGCTGGCGCACCGGCCGTCACCCGTCGAATCCGGCCCGGCGGTGGGCGCGTCCACTACGTGTCCACGCGCCTCGAGGCGGGGTCCTTGACCTCGTTCCTCGGGCGGGTCCTCGCCGAGGCCGGCCTTCCCACCACACCCTACGACGGGGTGGAGGTGGTGCGCCGACGCGCGGGCGGCGCCAGCTACCTCTTCGCCATCAACCACACCGACACAACCCGGACAGTGGCCGTCAGCGGGCTGAACCTGCTCAGCGGCGAGGAGATCCAGGGCCGGCACACGATCGCACCAGGCGACGTCGCTGTGGTGCGCGAGTCCATCCCTGGCGGTGGCGCCGCATGACCAGCCTGACCTACCGTCGCGCTTCCGAGTCCTGGTTGGACCGACTGCCCTTGGGCAACGGACGGCTGGGCGCCATGGTGGGCGTGGAACAGACCCGAGTGCGCATCGGGCTCAACGAGGCCACCGCGTGGTCAGGCGGGGTCGGCTCAGCGGCGCGCGGACTGGTCGATCCCCTGGACGCAGCCGCTGCGTTGGCCCGGGGCCGCGCCCTGATCGACGCGGACGATCCGGTGGGCGCGGAGGAGGCCCTGCGCCCCCTCCAGCACGGCTACTCGCAGGCCTTCCTGCCGGTGGGGGAAGTCGAAGTCCAGCTCCCCACAGCGGGCGCCGCCGTGACCCGATCCCTCGATCTGAGCACCGGCGTTCAGACCGCCACCCTCACCGTCGACGGCGACACCTGGGAGACGACCACCGCGACCTGCCTGGAGGACGACGTGCTGGTCCACACCGTGCGCTCCAGCACCCCGGGTGAGGTGAGGATCAGCCTGTCAACGCCGCTGAAGGTCGTGTCCACGGAGGTGGAGGCCGACGCCCTCACGCTCGTCGCGGCGCTACCGGCAGACGTCGCGCCGGGGCACGAGCCCGACTCGCCGGCCCTGACCTGGGACCTGCCAGGCGTCGACCCGCTGCACGCCGTCGTGCGGTTGCGCGTCACTACTGACGGCGAGGCTGCCTCCGACGGGAAGGCACTCCTCATCCGGCGCGCCACGTCCACGCACGTAACGGTCGCCGTCGAGACCACCTTCACCACCCCTACCCGACCGCCCGGGGCGCTCGAGGACGCCCACAAGCGTGCCGTCCTGCGGGCCGGGACCGCGCCGGAGCAGGCCCTTCGCCGGCACGCCCTCGCCCATGCCGAGCGAGCCCGAGGCTTCTCGGTTCGGCTGGGCCCTGACCGCACCCCCGACGGGGTGGCCGCGACCGGCGGGGATCCCGACGAGCGGCTCCGTGCCGGGGCGGCGGGCGGCGACGTGTCCGCCACCGACCCGGCCCTGGTGGCGCTCCTGCTCGAGTACTGCCGCTATCTGCTGCTCAGTTCCAGCCGCGACGGTTGCCTGCCGGCGAACCTTCAGGGGATTTGGAACGCTGAGCTGCAGCCCCCCTGGTCGTCGGCCTACACGCTCAACATCAACCTGCCCATGAACTACTGGGGCGCCGAAGCCACGGGCGCCTCCGCAAGCCATCGTGCGCTCCTTCCGCTCTTGGAGGCGTTGTCCGAGCGCGGCGAGGACACCGCACGACGCCTCTACGGAGCGCGAGGCTGGGTGGCGCATCACAACTCGGACGCCTGGGCCTACACGCTCCCCACCAACGGCGACGCATCCTGGTCGCAGTGGGCGATGGGTGGAGCGTGGCTGGTGCGCCAGTTCGACGAGCAGCGACGCTTCGGCGGCATGGATGAGGACACGCTGCGGCGCTTCTGGCCCGTGGCCCGTGGCGCCTCCCGGTTCCTGCTGGACTTCCTCCGCCTGGACGCCCACGGGGTGCCCTTCACCAGTCCGTCGACCTCCCCGGAGAACCGCTACCTCCATCGGGGCCGGGCGGCGTCGCTGACCCGGTCCTCTGCAATGGATCGCGCCCTGGTCCGGGACGTCCTCCTGCTCACCGCGGACATCGCGGCCACGTGTGACCCGGAGGATCCGATCGCGCAGGAGGCACGGACTGTGGCGGGCCGGATCCCCGGCCCCCGGGTCTCGGCGGACGGCACGGTCGCGGAGTGGGGGGAGCCGCGCGAGCAGGAGGATGTGCACCATCGGCACCTGTCCCACCTGTTCGGCTGGTACCCCGGTGCGGCGGAGCCCGGCCCGCTGGACGCCGCGGCCGCCGCGACA
>DATITN010000152.1:0-8214 GCA_035467795.1 Arachnia sp.
GCCACGCGGATCATCGAATCGGTGCTCCGCGATGAGCGGCGGGTGCTGCCGGTGTCGCGGATGCTGGAGGGCTGGCACGGAATCTCGGGTGTGTGCATGGCGGTGCCGACGGTGGTGGGTCGCGACGGCGCCGGGACGCAACTGGAACTGCCGGTCTCGGACGAGGAGCTGTCGCGGCTGCGCACCAGCGCGGAGCACATCCGCGCGATGTCTGAGGGGCTGGGCTTCTAAACGGGTCGGTGGGGCTCGTCGCGCCACGACCCCGCACGTGTGGCGAGTCCCCTCAGTGGAGGATGGCGAGCACGTCGTGGCGCGGGCCCTCGTGGTCCGTCCAGCGGCCGATCAGCGAGCCGGCCGCGTTGTCCGGCGTCGGCACGGCCCTGATCAGCATGCGCATGACCTCCAGTCGTTCGCCTTCCCCCGGGAGCGCGCCGGTGCCGTCCGCGGTCATGGTGATCGGCAGCTGCGCCCCGTGGGCGTCGCGCAGTTCGGCCTCATGGTCAGCCTCACGGATGAGCCTCGACGCCTCGTCGACGAACACGGGGTCCGTCGGCGCGTCGTAGCAGTAGCGCAGGCCCAGCTCCGAGTGCTCCAGGGTGCCGATCGGCTCCACGCCGTCGAGCGGCGCGGCCCGCCACGTCACGGGCACGAAGTAGTACTCCCCGCCGGCGGAGATCACCATGCAGTCCACCCCCACCTCGCCGTCGGGATCCACCAGCCTGAAGCCGGCGGCGCGCTTCAGCGTCGCGGGGTCGCCGAGGAACCAGCGCTGCGTGGGCAGCCAGGCCTGGAGGAGCTCGATCTTCGACGGCGTGAGCCTGGCCCCCACGTGCAGCTGGGCGGCGCGCGTCACGATGCGGCCTCGGTGGCGTAGCGCTTGGCGGCGCGGGCCTGGGCCTTGACGCGCTCGGCGTCCCGGTCCTTCGGCGGTGCGGTGGTGACCAACTCGTCGAGCAGGTCTGCCGTGATGTGGGCGATGGCGTGGACCGCGCGGTGGAACGCCTCCTCGTTGGCCTTGCTGGGCTTGGTGACCCCCGCGACCTTGCGCACGTACTGCAGCGCTGCGGCGTTCACCTCGTCGCTGGTGGCGGGAGGCTCGAAGTTGTTCAGCGGCCGGATGTTGCGACACATGCCGTCAAGCCTACGTTCACATCCCACCCGGGCCCACCGCCTTGGAGTCATCTGCCACGATGAGTCCATGTTGGCGCTTGCGAAGACGCGGCCGGGGCCCGGGCTGGAGCTGATCGAGCTCCCCAGGCCCTCGCCCAGCCCCAACGAGGTGCTCATCCGGGTCATGCGCACCGGCATCTGCGGCACCGATCTGCACATCGACGGCTGGGACGGCTGGGCGTCGCAGGTGGTGACCACCCCGCTGGTGCTGGGGCATGAGTTCTGCGGCGAGATCGTGGAGCTGGGCTCGTCGGTGACCGGCCTCGAGGTGGGCCAGTTCATCTCCGGCGAGGGGCACTACGTGTGTGGGCGCTGCCGGGCCTGCCTCGCGGGGAAGCGGCACCTGTGCCGCAACACCCGCGGCATCGGGTACCACGTCGACGGCGCCTTCTGCGAGTACTTCGCCATGCCGTCGTCGAATGTGTGGGTGCACCACACGCCGGTGGAGCCGGATGTCGCGGCGATCTTCGATCCGTTCGGCAACGCGGTCCACGCCGCCCTGCAGTTCCCGGCGCTCGCCGAGGACGTACTGGTCAGCGGCGCCGGCCCGATCGGGATCATGGCGGCGCTCGTCGCGAAGTTCCAGGGGGCACGCAACGTGGTCATCACGGACCTCGGCGACGAGCGGCTCGCGCTGGCACGACGCGTGGGGCTGAGCAGCACCGTCAACGTCGCCCGCGAGGACCTGGCCGATGTCTACGAGCGCTTCGACATGCGGGAGGGGTTCGACATCGGGCTGGAGATGTCCGGATCGGGCGCGGCGCTGTCGTCGATGATCGCGCACATGACCCACGGCGGCCGGATCGCGCTGCTCGGGACGCCGTCGAAGCCGCTCGAGGTGGACTTCACCACCATCATCTTCAACATGCTGACCATCCAGGGGGTCACCGGCCGGCAGATCTTCGAGACCTGGTACGCCATGAGCGCCCTGCTGCGCTCCGGGCTGGACATCTCGGGGGTCATCACGCACCGCTTCCCCGCCACGGGGTTCCGCGAGGCGTTCGATGTCGCGGCCGCGGGGCACGCCGGCAAAGTCATCCTGACCTGGGACGAGTGAGGAGCACCATGGCATTCATGGACCACATCCGCGGCGAGCTCGAACAGCTGCGCGCCGACGGGCTGTACAAGACGGAGGCGCCGCTGACCACTGCGCAGGCAGCGCACGTCGGGACACCGTCGGGCGAGGTGATCAATCTCTGCGCCAACAACTACCTGGGGCTGGCGAACTCGCCGGTGCTGATCGCCGCCGCCAAGCGTGCGTACGACCGGTGGGGCTTCGGCATGGCGTCGGTGCGCTTCATCTGCGGCACGCAGACACAGCATCAGCTCTTGGAGTCGCGGCTGACGGCGTTCCTGCGCAGCGGGCCGGGCGGTCACGACGGCTGGGACACCATCCTGTACTCGTCGTGCTTCGACGCCAACGGCGGCCTCTTCGAGACCCTCTTCGGGGCTGAGGACGCCATCATCTCCGACGAGCTCAACCACGCCTCCATCATCGACGGGGTGCGGTTGAGCAAGGCCGCCCGCTATAGGTACCGCAACCGCGACATGACCGATCTGCGCGCCCAGCTGGAGGCGTCGCGGGGAGCGCGGTACCGGGTGATCGCCACCGACGGGGTGTTCTCGATGGACGGTTTCGTCGCGCCGCTGGACGAGATCTGCGCCCTGGCCGACGAGTACGACGCGCTGGTGATGGTCGACGACTCGCACGCGGTGGGCTTCGTCGGCGAGACGGGGGCGGGGACGCCGGAGCGGTTCGGGGTCATCGACCGGGTGGACATCCTCACCGGCACCCTCGGCAAGGCGCTCGGCGGAGCGTCCGGCGGGTACACCTCCGCGAGGCGTGAGGTGGTGGAGCTGCTGCGTCAACGGTCGCGGCCGTACCTGTTCAGCAACTCGCTGGCGCCGTCGATCGTCGCGGCGACGATCGCGTGCCTGGAGCTGCTGGAGTCGTCGTCGTCGCTGCTGGAGCAGTTGGCGGAGAACACGGCCTACTTCAGGCGGCGGATGGTGGAGGAGGGCTTCGAGATCCCCGAGTCGGACCACGCGATCGTGCCGGTGATGCTCGGCGACGCCGTGCTGGCCGCCCGGATGGCCGACGAGGTGCTCGCCCGGGGCGTCTACGTGCGGGCGTTCTCGTTCCCCGTCGTGCCGAGGGGGGCCGCCCGGATCCGGACCCAGATGTCTGCGGGACTGTCGCGGGCGGACCTGGATGTCGCGGTGGGGGCGTTCGTGGCCGCCCGCGCCGCCGTCGGCGAACCTCACCCGGCATAGGCCGCGGAGACAGTCCCCCAGTGACGGTCTCCACGCTCAGACCCACTACTGGACACCGCCACTGCGGGCACGTTGCCGCGGTCAGCCGGGTGGGAAGGGTGGCTGGTAGGCTCGCCGACGCCGGGGTGCCCCGAAGTCGGGGCTGAGAACACACCCGCAACACCTGATCTAGGTCGTGCTAGCGAAGGGAGCCACCTCTCATGACCATCCCCACACCCTCCACACTCGACGACGCCACCGAAGCCACCGACGTCGCCCCCACGGCCCTCGACCCCACGAGCGCCATCCTCGCCGCCGTCCGCGCCGCCACCCCCCTGGTGCACTGCATGACCAACACCGTGGTGCCCGAGATCACCGCCAACGTGCTCCTCGCCGCCGGCGCCGCCCCCGCCATGATCGACCTCCCCGAGGAGGCCGCCATCTTCGCGACGGTGGCTTCGGCCCTGCTCATCAACGTCGGCAACGGGCTCTCCGAGCAACACGAGGGCATGCGGCGCGCAGCGGCCGCCGCCGACGGCGCCGGCACCCCCTGGGTCCTGGACCCCGTCGCGGTCGGCGCCCTACCCGTGCGCACCCAGCTCGCCCGCGACCTGCTCGCCCACCGTCCCACCACCATCCGCGGCAACGCCTCCGAGATCCTCGGCCTCGCCGGGGCCAGCGGCGGAGGTCGCGGGGTGGACGCCACCGATGAGGCCGAAGCCGCCGTCGAGACCGCCCGAAGTCTCGCCGCAAGCACGGGCGCCGTCGTCGCCATCTCCGGCCCCGTCGACGTCATCGTCAGCCCCACCCGCACGACGCGCGTCACCGGCGGAGATCCACTCATGCCGCTGGTCATCGGCACCGGGTGCGCGCTGGGCGCGACTGTCGCGGCGGCCCTTGGCGCCACGCGGGCCGACGGCCCTGCCCCGCACGCCTCCCATGACGCGGTCGTCGCCGCCCACGCCCTCTTCGGCGCCGCGGGCCTAGCCGCAGCACGCGAGGCCCGCCACCCGGGCAGCTTCCGCACCGCCTGGCTGGACGCCCTCCATGCGCTCACCCCCGACGAGGTCGCTGCCCTGGTCACCGTCGAGGAGCAGCCATGAGCCAGGCCCGCCCAGGTCTCGCCGACGGCGTGGACTGGCGCCTCTACTACGTCACGGACAGCGCCCTCTCCGGCGGCCCCGCCAAGGTGCCGCACATCGTCGAGCAGGCCATCCTCGGCGGCGCCGGCGTGGTGCAGATCCGGGACAAGGAGCTCTACGGCACCGAGTTCCTCGCCCTGGCCCGCGCCTGCGTCGACGCCCGCGACAGGGCCTTCGACGCCACCGGACGCAGCGCCGCGATCGTCGTCAACGACCGCCTCCACGTTGCGGAGGAGCTCGGCCTGCACTTCCACCAGGGCCAGGACGACGGCGACATCAACCAGGCCCGCGCACGCCTCGGCCGCGACCTTCTCATCGGACTCAGCATCTCTACGGACGCCGAGCTGGACGCGGAGCTGAGCACCCTCACCGCCGACGTCCTCGGCTTCTCGCCCCTCTGGGCCACCCCCACCAAGACCGACGCCGCCCCCGCCCTGGGCCCCGACGGCGCCGCCCGCCTGGTCATGCGCACCGCCGGGCGCGCCAAGACCGTAGCCATCGGCGGCATCAACGCCACCAACGCCGTGGAGGCGATCGCCACCGGGGTCGACGGCATCTGTGTGATCTCCGCCCTCACCACCGCACCCGATCCCCGAGCGGCCGCCGACGAACTGTTCGCATTCTGGAGAACCCGATGACACGCACATCCACCCCGAAGATCGCCTTCAGCATCGCCGGCTCAGACCCCAGCGGCGGCGCCGGCATCCAGGCCGACCTCAAGACCTTTACCGCGCTGGGCGTATACGGCGCAGCGGCGCTGGCCGGTCTCACGGTCCAGAACACGCAGGGCGTCCGCCAGGCCCGCCCCGTGGACCCGGCCTTCGTCCGCGACCAGATCCTCGCCGTCTTCGACGACCTCCCCGTCGCTGCCACGAAGCTCGGCATGCTCTCCAACGCCGCCGTCGCCAACGCCGTCGCCGACGTCCTGGAGGAACGCCGCGACGACGCGGGCCTCATCATCCTGGACCCGGTCATGATCGCCACCTCTGGCGACGCGCTGCTCACCGACGACGCGATCGACGTGGTGCGCACCCGCCTCCTCCCCCTCGCCGACCTGGTGACTCCGAACGTCCCCGAGGCGGCCGTCCTCCTCAACCAACCGCCAGTGACGGACACCAACGGCCTCATCCGTCAGGCCCGGCAACTGGTGGCGGCCGGGGCACGCGCCGTCCTGGCCAAGGGCGGGCACCTCACGGACCAGGAACTCACCGACGTCTTCGCTCAGGGCACGGAGTTGGCGCTGCTGACCGGCCCGCGCTTCAACACCCGGCACACGCACGGCACCGGCTGCACCCTCAGCTCTGCCATCGCCGCCGTCGCGGCCCGACGCGGCGACACCCGCGCCACGGGCGTCCGGTTGGAGTCGGTGGAGGAGGCCCGGGACTACCTGATGCGCGCACTTGAGTCCGGCTCGCGATGGACCCTCAGCCGCACGCCCGACGTGGGCCACGGGCCCGTCGACCACCTCGTGGGGCGCGCCGAGGTGGGGTTGTGAGCATCGACTGGACCCCCGGCCCGTTCAGCGCCCAGGCGTGGGAGGCCACCTCCGCGATCCGGGCGCGCATCGACCGTCTCCCCCTCCTCACCGAGCTCGCCGACGGCACCCTCGAGCCCCACCGCTTCGTCGAGTACCTCGGCCAGGACGACTTCTACCTCCGCGGCTACACCCGCGCCCTGGCCACCCTCGCCTCCCGCGCTCCCACCTCCAGCGCGGCGGCCTTCTGGGCCCGGAGCGCGGGCGAGGCCGTGGAGGCAGAGGTCCTCATGCACGACGCCCTCATGGCCGACGACCGCCTCCGCGACCTCCCACGCCCCGCCGTCGCGTCGCCCACCACCCGCGCCTACGTCAACTCCCTGCTGGCGGCCACCGCCTTCGAGCCATACGCGGTAGGGGTCGCGGCGGTGCTGCCCTGCTACTGGGTCTATGCGGACGTCGGCGCCAACCTCGCCCACAGGGCCGCCCACCTCGACGGCCACCCCTACGCCGGCTGGGTGGCCGCCTATGCGGACCCGACCTTCCAGCAGGTGACGCGCGAGGCCATCGCACTGCTCGACGATGCCGCGGCCTCAAGCGACGATGGGACCCGGGAGCGGATGCTCACCGCCTTCGTCGACGCCACGTGGTACGAGGAGCAGTTCTGGGCCCAGGCCTACGCGCTGGAGGCCTGGCGGACCTGAGAATCAGGCGGCCAGGCCCTGCGCCGAGCTTCCCGCGATAGCCCTGCGCATGGCCCGCACCTGATCGAATCCGATCACCCATCCCGTCATCCGGACGCTGCGGTAGAGCGGCGTCTGGAGCAGGTCCCCGTGAGCGTCGTATACCTCGGGGAAGCCGCGATCGCGTTGCATGGCGGCCTCGAAATGCCCGATGTGCCGATCAGCCTCCTCGAGATACGCCTCCATCCGGGTCGACCGATACAACAGGAGGAGCGTCTTGATGTACTCCATGCCCCAGAAGCTCCAGATCGAGTCACCACCGTAATTCGGCACCGCGAACCGGACCACGGCGAATTGGCGATGGGACCGCCGCTCCTGTTGGTACTTGATGGCGAAGGGGTGCGCAATCCCCTCGGCGCGGATATAGTCCACAGATCTCTCGAAATAGTGCCGCTCATCGGGAGACTCGGGATCCAGGAAGCGGGTGGCCAGGACGATGAGCCAGTCTGAGGAGTAGAACCGTCGAGACGTTCCTTCACCGGAGAGGTCCTCCAGGAAGTGTCCGTCGTCGTCGAGCCAGAATGCCTCGAGGATGCGCGACTTCAGGCCCGCCAGGAAATCGAGGTCCGTGGGGATGAGGCCCAGGTCCATGGCGAGTTGGGTGGTTTTCCAGAAGACCACGTTGTCATAGAAGGACGATTCGCGCTTCACGATGTCCTTGGCGCCTGACATGGTCACCAACGGGTCGATCAGGCCGAGGTGCTCGTCGAACGCGCGGCGACGGTAGCGCAGGTAGTGGCGGGTCAGCCCGTGCCGGTAGGTGTCGAGCAGCAGCGCGGCAGCCTCCCGGGTGCCGAGTGCCGACTGCTCCTCGCCGTAGCTCGCCGCCCGAGCCGGTTCTCTGCCGAGCAGCGCGCCGAGCGCGTACAGCATGCCGTAGAGGGTGTCCGACGGGTAGGAATGGAAGTTGACGCACGTCGCCTCCCAGGGCCCAATCGGCACGATGGTGGTGGCGAGGTCATCGGTCTTGTCGAAGACACCGAGCGCGTAGGCGAGGGTCTGCAGATAGACCAGTTGCCGGTCACGCCATTGATCGTCGGTGGCGGGCAACTGGGTGTCCAGTGTGGGGTAGTAGAACACGCCGAGATTGCGCACGAACAGGGAGGAGAAGTGGTCTCCCGAGATCAGCAGCAGTTTGGACGGATCGAAGCGAAGTCGGTAGATCTCCTCGATGATCCGATCCACTGACGCATCTCTTCCCGTCCGGGGGCGCAGGGAGTAGCGGCTGGCGAGGATGTGAAAGGCGTTCTTCGCCATCCCGAACATCGTGTAGCGGAGGCCGGTGCGCACTCTCAGCCTGGCATTTGAGTCGATCGCCTCGATGGCGTTGAGTCTCATCTCCGCCACATAGGGGCGGCGAACGATCGACAACCTGCTGAAGGGATCAGTCATCATGGCCATCAGCGACCCGACGCTCATCGCCCCAAGAAGG
>DATITN010000153.1:0-3029 GCA_035467795.1 Arachnia sp.
TCCGAGCGGCCGGGTTTGATGTCCCGACCGGCCTGCTCACCACCGACCCGGAGGCCGCCCGCGCCTTCGTCGCGCGGCACGGGAAGGTCATCGTGAAGTCGACGAGCGCCGTCCGGAGCATCGTCAGGCTCGTCAGCGCAGACGAGGACTTCTCTGCAGTCGAGTGGTGCCCCACCCAGTTCCAGGCTTTCGTGCCAGGGGTCGAGTTCCGGGCGCACGTCCTCGGGGAAGATGTGTTCGCGCACCGGATCGAATCCAACGCTATCGACTACCGGTACGGCGGCGCCGCCCTCATCCCTGACGAGCTGCCGGTCGACGTGGCCCGCCGTTGCGTGGCGCTGACCCGGCGTCTGGGTCTGGAACTCGCTGGGCTGGACCTGCGGGTGACGCCGGAGGGGGCGTGGTTCTGCTTTGAGGCCAACACCTCCCCGGTGTGGTCCGCCTACGACGACCAGGGCGACATCGCCCGCGCCCTTGCCCGCCATCTGGCCGGTGTCCCGGTAAGCCTGAAGGCGTGCGGGACCTGACTAAGGCTGGAGCCGCGTCACGATCCAGCCGTCGGGCGTCAGCCGGCAGGCCACCCGGTCGTTGAGCCTGCTCGGCTGGCCCTGCCAGAACTCGAACTCGTCGATCCTCACCCGGTAGCCGCCCCATCCCGGGGGGCACGGCACCTCATCGACGCCCGCGAAGCGTTCCTCCGCCGCCGCGACAGCTTCCACCAACTCCGCCCGCGACCCCAGCGGCCGCGACTGCTGAGACGCCCAAGCCCCCACCGGGCTGGCCCGCGGCCGGCTCCGGAAGTATTCCTCGTTCTCCTCGGCGGTCAGCCGATCAACGTCGCCCACCGCGCGGACCTGGCGCATCAGGCTGGGCCACCAGAGGTTGACCGCGGCCGACGGGGTCGCGAACAGCTCGTCGCCCTTGGGCGAGTCGTAGTGGGAGAAGAACACCAGCCCCGACGGCGACGCCTCCTTCAGAAGCAGCACCCGGCTGCGTGGGCGGCCATCCAGGCCGACGGTGGACACCGTCATCGCGGTGGGCTCGGCCTCCCCGGAGTCCAATGCGTCCGCGATCCACGACTCCAGGAAGGCCCACGGGTCGAACGAGTTCAGGTCTGCGGGGAGGCCCTCGCCGGAGTAGTCGCGTCTGACGTCTCGCAGTGTGGCGTTCATGCCCTCATCAAACCAGTGACCGGGGGATCGTGGATCCCGGGGTGGCTGCGGCGAAGGGGTACTGGCTCCCACGACCGCCCCCGGGCCGCCAGCGGCGCAGAATTCGCCCCACCACCGGCTCACCGGGGATATCGTCGACGCAAGGAGGTCCACCCATGAGCTACGACATCCTCGTCTTCGATGCCGCTTCGGTCCCTCGCGACATCGAACCGTTCCTGGCCTGGACTGAGGGCCTCGGCTACGGCGGCGCCGGCGTGGATCTCGACGATCCCGGGAACGGCACCTTCGCGCTGCGCAGCTGGTATTCGGACTTTGCCGAGAGTTTCCCGCCCGTCAACGGTCCGCTGGCTGACGCCGAAGACGGGAACACCACCTACCGGTGCGGCTCGTCGTTCACGATGGCGCTCTGCCCCAACGGGGAAGCGGGAAAAGCCGTGGAGGCCGGAAGGAACCTGGCCCGGAAGCACGGGGTGGGATTCTTCGACCCCAACACTGACGACGACCCGATCTATCCCGCCGAGCAACCGTAACCTCCGCAGTCAGAGTCGGAGGAGACCCCGGTCTGACGGCCGTGGCCGCTGGCCGGGAGTACCCTTTTCACCATGGCCTACGACGAGATGCGGATCGGTGATCAGGAGCGCGATGAGGCCGTCGAGCTGCTGCAGGAGCACATGTCCGAGGGCCGCCTGACCTCCGATGAGTTCGGCGACCGGATGTCGAAGGCACTTGAGGCGAGGACCCTGCGAGACCTGACCGTCCTCTTCACGGACCTCCCCGGGCGCAGGCCCGGCCCGCAGCACGAGCAGATGATGCCGTTCGGCGACCCCGCCTGGAGCACGCCCGCCCCACCACCAACCTATGGCGCCGAGGCCCGGCCGCAGCACGCCGCCCACCCTCATCACGGCGTCGGCAAGCCGTGGTACGCGCAGTGGTGGATCTTCGTGCTGGCCATCGTGCTCACGTCCATGACAGGCGGCCGGATGGGTTTCCTCATCCCCGCCGTCGCCATCTGGATCTTCGTGATCGCCCCCGCGATGGACAGGGAGCGGCAGCGGCGCCAGCAGGCGGTCGCGGCGCCCCCTCGGCCGCTGACGTTCTACGAGCGCGAGGAGCTGCTGGACGAGATCCGCTCCGGCCGCCCCCTCACCGCCATCAAGCGGTATCGGGAGCTGACCGGAGCGGACCTCTACACCGCGAAGATGACCGTCGAGGCCCTGCGCCGCGAGATCGGCCGCTGATCCCGCAGAACTGGTCGCTAGCAGGGTTGGTCTACCCACCCACATAGCGACCGGTTCTGGAGGACTCCGGCTCGGGTCAGACCATCGAGATGCTGTCCCCCACCCGGTCGAACCGCACGGTCTGGCCGTCGTGGATCTCCCCGGACAGCAGCCCGCGGGCCAGCTGGTCCTCGATGGTCGTCTGCACCAGCCGCCGCAGCGGTCGCGCACCGTAGACGGGGTCGAAGCCCACGTCGCCGAGCCACTGCTGGGCTGCCTCCGACACGTCGATGGAGATCCGCCGCGACTCCAGCCGACGGTTGAGCCTCGAGATCTGGATGTCGACGATCCTGCCCAGCTCCTCGGGGGTCAGCGCGTCGAACAGCACCACATCGTCGAGCCGGTTGAGGAACTCCGGACGGAACGCCTGCCGCACCACGCCCATCACGGCGGTGCGCTTCTCCTCCCGCGACAACTGCTGGTCCGCCATGAACTGCGACCCCAGATTGGAGGTCATGATCAGCAGGGTGTTGCGGAAGTCCACCGTGCGGCCCTGGCCGTCGGTGAGGCGGCCGTCGTCGAGGACCTGGAGCAGGATGTTGAACAGGTCCGGATGCGCCTTCTCCACCTCGTCGAGCAG
>DATITN010000154.1:0-3888 GCA_035467795.1 Arachnia sp.
TCGGGCAGTTGGTGGATCGGGATCCACAACCCTGAGGCGAACGCCATCGGCAGGTAGATCACGTTCAGCAGCGCCGGTGCGGAGTTCGGGCCGACGAGGTAGCCGAAGGCCAGGCCCATGGCAGAGAAGGGCAGCGCCCCGAGGATCAGCACCAGCCCGAGGCCGATCCACTGGGTGGCGGGCATTCGCACACCACCCAGTGTGGCCCCCAGGAGGAACAGCACGCCGATGATCAGCGCGGAAACTGTCGTGGCCATAACGACCTTGGCCACGAAGTAGGCCTGAGGGGGCATCGGCGAGACGCGCTTGAGCCGCATCCAGCCCTGCCCGCGTTCGACGGCGACCGAGACGCCGAAGCCGAACAGGGCCGCGCCGATGACACCGAAGGTGCCGTAGGTCACCATCATGTAGGTGGTCGCGCCGACGCCACGGGATTCGCCGCCGCCGAAGGCCAACCCGAAGAGCACGTAGAACATCACCGGCAGGGCGATCGTGCTCACGGCGAAGATGGGGATGCGGATCAGCTTGAGGAACTCATGGCGGGCCTCGGTGACGTAGATCCTTGCAGGATGCGATCGAGGCGTCCCTGCGTCGGTCGTGGTGCGTGTCGCAGTGTGGGTGGTCATTATGCTGCCTCCGAGTCGCTGGTCAGGGTGAGGAAGGCCTCCTCGAGGCTTGGTTCGGTCACGGTCACATCGGCGGCCGAGGGGTCAAGATCGAGCAGCGCGCGAAGTGCGGGCTCGGCGGATCCGACGAGCAGCTCAAGCCACGTTCCCTCGCGTGATGCGCGGGCCACGCCGGGCCACTGTCGAGCCACGGACAGGCTCACCGAGGTCTGTACTCGGATCCGTCGCCCGGGCACCAGGGCCTTGATCTCGGTGGGCGTCCCCTGGGCGATCACCACGCCGCGGTCGATGACCACGATCCGGTCGGCCAACGCGTCGGCCTCCTCGAGGTAGTGCGTGGTGAGCACGACGCCACGCCCCGACCGGGCCAGCTCGCGCAACGTGGCCCACAGGCCTCGCCGAGCCTCCACATCCAGGCCGGTGGTCGGCTCGTCGAACATCAGCAGGTCCGGGTCGCCGGCCAGGGCGATGCCGAACAGCACGCGTCGCTGCTGACCGCCGGAGAGCTCGCCGAACATGCGGTCCTCGAGCCCGTCAAGACCCGCAGCGGCGATGACCTGCGTCATGGGCAGGGGAGCGGGGTAGTAGCCGCGGAACCCGGTGAGGAGTTCATGTACACGCAGAGTGTCGGGTACTCCCGAGGCCTGCAGCATCGTGCCGAGGCGCCGTCGTGCCCGCATGTCGCGGGGGTCGTGCCCGAAGAGTCGCGCCGTCCCGGAGGTAGGTGCCGTCAGGCCTGTGAGCATCCCGATGGCCGTGGACTTGCCGGCCCCGTTGGGTCCGAGGAAGGCCAGCAGCTCGCCAGCCCGCACTTCCAGATCCAGTCCACGGACGGCCTGGACCGTGGCCGCGCCCTTTCCGAACTGCTTGGAGACGCCGAGCAACTCGGCCAGGACGGGGGCGCCGTGGCTGGTGGGCGAGTAGTGGTGTGTCTGCTGCCATGTGGTCATAACCCAAGGCTCGCACCCTTGGTCCTGCGCCAGTAGTGCCCGGAATCACGACCTCGGCATGACAGATGTCATGCGCTGTTGGGTGGTGGACCTCCCGCCCGGCCGGCCCGAGCATGCTGTCGAGCCGGGATGCGCGAGTCTCGATAGCTGCAAGGGGCTGGACGCCGCGGAAAGTGCCGTGTCCGGGACACGACTACCGTGACCTCATGCACGTGATCGACAAGCCCTTCGCCGACCTCACCACTGCGGAGCTGTACGCGATCCTGCGGCTACGGGTCGACGTGTTCGTGGTTGAACAGGCATGCCCGTACGCGGAGCTTGACGGTCGCGATGTCGAGCCCGCCACCCGGCACCTGTGGGTGCCCGCCCGTCAGCCAGTGACGGATGTCCTGCGCCAGACTGGAGGCGTCTCGGCATATCTGCGGGTCCTGCGTGATCCGGAGGGCGTTCGCATCGGTCGGGTGGTCACACATCCGGTTGCCAGGGGTGGTGGGTTGGGTCGCATGCTGTTCCAGGTGGCGGTCGACGCCAATTCCAGTGAGCGCATCGACATCGATGCGCAGACCTACCTCAGCGACTGGTACGAGTCCTTCGGTTTCCACGTGGCGGGGGACGAGTTCCTGGATGCCGGCATTCCGCACATCGCCATGACCCGAATGCCCACGAACTGAAGCCTTGGGCGGCGAGGCGCGTCGCCGCTTCCTGGTAGGCGCCGGCCCCATTGCCCTGTTCTCAGCTGGCCGATGCGATTCGCGTCCTGGTTGAGGGTCGGGAGGTCCCGCGCAGAAGTGCGGACCATGCTGCTGGGACCGAGAGCGGTTGCGGCTTGAGCACCCAGGGAACGACCAGGAGGATCATGACGAGGGAGAGCGCCCGATTGACCAGGAAGTCCTCAAGGAGGCCGCTGGTGGGGAAGGCGTAGCCGAGCACCGTGATGAACGCGAAGAAGCAGGTCATGGCGAGGACGGCCAGCCGGTTCCACGGTGCGTGCAGCAGGGTGCCCACGCCGACGGCCAACTCGAAGGCAGCCATGCAGGGCGCCAGCCATCCGATGTTGGGCATCACGAAACCGGCCCACACAAGGTCGAGGGGCGGCCAGGCGGTGTCGCCGAACGCCGCGTACGAGTGCGGGCTGGAGAGTCCCCCGTACAGGTGGACGAGGGATCCGCCGACGAACACGATCCCGAAGAGGGTACGGATCACGGTGACGTAGGTCGATGGTCTGGTCATGTCTGACTCCTTGCCTGGTGCGTGGATTGTGCTGCCACGCTCGGCAGCACCGATTCAATGACGGGGAGGCGTCCGGTGGCGCCGATGAGGACGGCGATGTTGATCAGGACGGCCACGAGGTAGATGGGATGGAAGGACACGATGAGTGCCGCCAGAGCCAGCGTCGCTCCCGCGATCAGGATGATCGGGCTGCTGTCCCGCAGCAGCGGAGCGCGAAGGAGGCCCAAGGACCCCAGAACCAGCAGCAGGCCGGCGCCCAGCCAGACCAGTCCGACGGCAATCGCCCAGCCCCTTCCGAGGTGAAGGGCGTCCACGAGCCAGGATCGCCCGAAGGGCCCCGGCCACCAGTGCAACCAACTCGGTAGCTGGATGGCCGGGGAGTCGGGGCTGCTGACGGCCCCCCACCCAATCGCCGCAGTGATGAAGCCGTGAGAGAGGAGAAGAATCGCAAGAACGGTGTGCATGTCATGCCTCCTATGCCGGTGAACTGATGGTGATCGAGATGATCGGGACGCCGGTGTCGCGGATCAGCGCCAAGACTCCGTGGAGGGCGGCCTGGTCGCCGACTGTGCCGGTCAACACCGTGCCGTCGGGAGAGCGGTCCAGCGCCAATCCGTCGAACGCCTGCGCCCACGAGGGATCGAGGAGCCCACGCACCTCGATCCGGCAGGACAACGACTGGCTCATCTGATCTCCTTGGGCGGCTGGCCGGGTTCTCCGAACCACGCCAAGACCAGCGTGCGTCCCCAACCCGCCAAGGCGCCTCTGTCTTCGGATGGGGTGGGGGGTTCATTTCTCCGGCGGTCCCGGAGATGGCTTCGTGCGGGGCGTGGGCCTACGGGCCAGCGACGCCGCCGCCGCTGTGATTCGTCAGGGCAGCAGTCCCGATTGGCGGGCGATGGCGACCGCTTCGACCCGGTTGGCGGCTCCCAGTTTCCCGGCGATGGCGTGCAGGTGGCTCTTCACGGTGCCGAGCGCGAGGTACAGGTCGGTGGCGATCTGGCGGTTCGATCGACCGGCGGCCGCGAGACGCAGGACGTCGAGTTCCCGCTGCGTGAGCGGCGCGACCGTCTCACCCCGGG
>DATITN010000155.1:0-3150 GCA_035467795.1 Arachnia sp.
CCGATCTTGGTGATCCCCGTCGCCTCCGCCGCGACAGTCGTGGCCGCAACCAGCCTCATGCTCGCCCTCTTCAACTGGCAGAGCGCCGCAGCCCTGCTGGCCACCGCCCTCCTCGCGGGCGCGGTCCTGCCCGTGTGGACGCAGCACGCGAGCCGCGCAGCCGACACCGCTGCCGTCCCCACCCGCGGGCGCCTGGCCGACGGCGTGCGCGAGCTGGCCCGCACGTCCGACGACCTCGTCGCCTACGGGGCCGAAGCCCCCACGCTGGCGCGGCTGCTCGCCGTCGACGACGAGCTCCGCGGGCAGGAGTGGCGGGGCGCCTGGGTGCGGGGGGTGGCGACGGGGGGCCAGGTGGCGGCCGCCGGGATTGCCGTCCTGGCGGCGCTGTGGTTCGGGACGCAGGCCGTCGCTTCGGGTGACCTCGACCCCCGCTTCCTCGCCGTCCTGGCCCTGACCCCGCTGGCGCTGCACGAGGTGCTGGGCACGTTCGCGCAGGCGGCCCAGACCCACACCCGCGCCAGGTCCGCGCTGGACCGGCTCGGCGAAGTGCTGAGCGAGCCCCCCGTCGGCAACGGCGACGCCGTCGCGGGCGGAGACGACGAGTCGGGCCTGCACCTGACCGGTGTCGCGGTGGGGTGGCCGGGCGCGGGCCCGGTGCAGGAGGGCATCGGGCTGAGCGTGGCGCCCGGCGAGCAGGTGGCGGTGGTGGGGCCCTCCGGGGTGGGGAAGACCACGCTGGCCGCCACCGTCATGGGCCTGATCCCCCCGCTGGCAGGGGAGGTGCGACGAGGCGGCCGAGTGGGCTACCTGGCGCAGGACGCCCACATCTTCGCCACCACCGTCGCGGAGAACGTACGCATCGGCAACAGGGACGCCACCGACGACGACATCCGCGCCGCCCTCGCGCGCGCCGGCCTGCCCCTGGACCCCGAGCGCCGGATCGGCGAGGCGGGCACCACGCTGAGCGGCGGGGAGCGACGGCGGCTCGCGATGTCGCGGCTGCTGGTGGGCAGCCGGGACGTCGTCATCCTGGACGAGCCCACCGAGCACCTCGACCGCGAAACGGCGACCGCACTCATGGACGACGTGTGGCGCGAGTTCGCCGACACCCCGCTGCTGGTCCTCACCCACGACCCCGAACTGGTGGCCCGCTGCACCCGCGTCCACCGCTTGGAGCCGTCGCCCCCGACTGTCGGAGTTCAGCCGGATCCGGGTCTCGTGGCGCGTGGATCGTTCACACCGGGGCGCCTTCCGGGTTGAGCCTCGGATCCCGCTGGTGACCCTTCACCGGGGGCCGTGTCCGGGTCACCGCGTCGGCCCTTCCGCCGCCCTTGCGCCGGGGGGCACTATTGGTGCATGCCCGAGCGTGGACGGATCCCCGCCCTTGAGGGGCTTGTCGCGGTCGCGGCCGGCCTTGGGGCCGGGCACGGGCTGTCGGCGCTCGTCTCCCCCGGGTCCTCACCCCTGTTCGCGACGGCGAACCGCCTCATCGACCTGACCCCCACCGTCGTCAAAGAATGGGCTGTGGCCACCTTCGGGACCGCCAACAAGCCCATCCTCCTTGTGGGCGTCGTGGCCGTCGTCGCGCTCCTCGGGCTGGCCGTCGGACGCCTCGCCACCCGTTCACTGGCGGCGGCCTGGGCGGCCACCGCCGCCCTGGGCCTGGTGGTCGCGGTGGCCGCGCTCACGGATCCGGAGGCGACGCCGCTGTGGGCCGCGCCGTCGGTGCTGGCCGTGCTGGTTGGCGGTGGGATCCTGACGGCCTTCTCCCGGATCGGAGTCGGCGGCGACGACACCCCCGGGCCGGTGTTGAGCCGACGACGCGTCATGGTGGGCGCGGCCGGCGGCGGGGTGGCGCTGGCAGGCTTCGGGCTCGGAGACCTGGCCCCCACCGTCGCACCTGGCGGGCTGCCCATCCTGCCGGTCCCCCCGAGCCCCCTCCCCGCGACCGCCTCTGGCCTGGAGGGCGAGGTGGAGGGGGTGTCCAAGCTCTACACCCCCAACGCAGACTTCTACCGGATCGACACCTCGCTCAGCCCTCCCCGGCTCGACCACCGAGAGTGGCAGCTGAACGTCGAGGGCATGGTGGAGCGCCCGTTGACCCTGACCTGGGACGACCTCCTCGCCCTCGACGTGGTGGAGGCCGACATCACCATGCTCTGCGTGAGCAATCCCGTCGGCGGCCCGTACGTGGGGGCGGCCAGGTGGCTGGGGGTTCGGGTGGCCGACGTCCTCGCGATGGCCGGGCCCCTCGCGGAGGCCGACATGGTGATGAGTCGCTCGGTGGACGGGTTCACGATCTCCACACCCATCCAGGCGCTGACCGACGACCGGATGGCCCTGCTGGCCTTCGGCATGAACGGCGAGCCCCTGCCGCGCATCCACGGTGCTCCGGTGAGGCTGGTCACGCCCGGCCTCTACGGGTACGTGGGGTCGACGAAGTGGGTCACCAACCTGAACGTGACCACGTTCGCCCAGGACAAGGCCTACTGGACGGTCCGCGGATGGGACGAGCAGGCGCCGATCAAGCCGGCAAGCCGGATCGACGTGCCGCGGGATGGGGCGACGGTGCCCGCCGGCCGGGCGGCCATCGCCGGGGTGGCGTGGGCGCAGGGGGTCGGGATCGCGCAGATCGAGGTCAGCATCGACGAGGGTCCCTGGCGGGTGGCGACCGAGGGCCCGGACGCGGGGATCGACATGTGGAGACAGTGGACCTACGCCTGGGACGCGACCCCGGGCGAGCACTTGCTGGCCGTCCGGGTCACCGACGCGGAGGGTCGGCCGCAGCCCGTCGGCCCCGCTGAGCCGTTCCCGAACGGCGCCGAGGGATACCACGAGGTCCGGGTCACCGTCTCCTGAGCACCGCTGGTTGAGCCAGCCGCGGCGCGAAGCGCCCGCTGCTGCGTCGAAACAGCACCGCTGGTTGAGCCAGCCGCGGCGCGAAGCGCCCGCTGCTGCGTCGAAACCCCCCGCACCGGTGCGGGGAGCCAGGACACGAGTCACGGGCGGCCGCTTTCCCCAAGTCAGCACGCGCTCGCCAGCTGGTCCAGGGCCGGGTATCGAGGCCGCCCGTGTCTCGTCTCCCGTCTCCCCGCGCGCGTCCCCGGGGCCTCAGTGTCACTTCTGGTGGCGTTGTCGACACCAGAAGCG
>DATITN010000156.1:0-12348 GCA_035467795.1 Arachnia sp.
ATCCAGAACATGTAGGTCGACACCGAGGTGAGGCCAGATGCCACCAGTAGCCGCAGCTCCTCCTCCCAGCGGGCACGGGGCACTCGGCTGAAGTGGATCTCGCCGGTGACCGGAAGCACCGGTTCGCCGTCGACCTCGATCCAGCGGCTCGTCAGGCGGACCCGGGCATGGCGATCGACCTGATTGCTCATCGCAGGTTCGATCAGCGGAGGCCGGGTATCCCGCAGGCGAACCGTGCGCTGGCTGGAGATGCTCGCTGACATCGATGTCCTTATCGACTCATCGGTGCGGGGGCCGGTCAACCTTAGATCGACAACCACGCCACATCGGAGACCGACGGTTGGATGGAGAGCTGACACAGGAGACGGTTCTCCGCCGCCTGCGCATACGCGGCGAGCCTGATCCCTCGTTCGGTCTCCCCGAGCCCTGCCGCGTAGAGCTTCGCCAACGCGACATCGGCCCCGCGTAGGGGCCTCGGATCCGTGCTGATCCGCCCGAACCCGATGGCTGCGAACGCCTGGGCCCCCAGCACGTCGAAGTCCCCTACCGGCCAGGTCCCAGACCCCAGCTCGATGGGAACCAGCCCGTGCAGAGCCAGTAGCACCCCGTCACGCCGCGACGCCCGCGCCAGAACCTCGGTGGCGGACGCCGCAGCCTCGCTCGCCACGGGAAGCCCGAGCTGTCCCGCCAGAGCGGCCGCACACGCAATCCAGGCCGTGGGCCGGTCCTGGTGTTCGCCGATCACCCTGTCGACGGCGTCGAGCAGGTCATCGGAGACCCAGGCGTCTAGCATGTGCCGGACCGCGACGTAGGCCCACGCGTCGCTCCTCGGGCCGGAGGCCATCAGCTCGCCACGCAGCACCGCCAGGTCCCGGAAGGCACCCACCTCCACCGAGGTTCGGCCCCCAGGTCCCCACACCCCCACCTGCACCAGACCGGGCGGGGTGACCAGCGAGAACTCGCCGTCGCTCTCCTCCATCTGGACGCCGTCGGGGACGCTGATCGTGCCGTCGGGCGCGCTGAACTCGACCGGCTGGCCGAGGGGGACGTGCCGTGCCCACGGCAACCACGACGGCTCGGCAGGGACCTCGAGCTCGTCACCGTGGTGCGCCTCGTAGGTCCAGGCTGCCGACACCATCTGGCGGGGACGCACGAGCACGGACTCTTCAAGCGGGTAGGACAGTCCCACCTCTTCCGAGGGGGCGGACAACCCGCGGCGCTGGGTGAGCAGCCCGGGCCCGGCCGGGGACCGCAGCGCGATCTCCCCGGACGCGCCGGCCAGCCAGGAGATGGGTTCCAGGGGTCCCTCGACGCGCAGGAGAGGGCCGGGCACCGTCACCAGGTCCTGGGACTGGGATTCCAGAGAGACCTCGAGGCGCATCCGCTGCCCGGAGCGCACCCTCACGGTGGCGGCCACGCCGGCTTCATGCTCGACGTCGATGCCCACCGCGTCCGCCGCGGGCCGGGGGTGGCCCCAGCCGTCGTGGAACTCGACGGCCAGGCGGGTCAGCCTGCCCTCGCCGAGCAGCTCGAATCCGCGGGCGGTGGTGCGCGACTCGAACGCCTCGCGCACCGCGCCGGTCACTTCAGCGGTCATCAGTTAAGAACTCGTCCCTTCCTGGGGATGCGACTCGGGCACAATCGCGCGGACCACAGACCCGTCCTCGCGGTTCTCTCCGAGGACTGGGGGGCTGCCCTCCATAGAGGGTAGCCGCCTGCCCTGATCCTGCAGCACGACGGTGACCGGCGAACCGGGCCGCACCGTCACGGCCGCTCCGCGGACGGTCAGCTCGACGGCGCCGCCCTCTTCCACCTCGAATGAGATCGCCTCCGTGCTCAGGCGGACCCGGAGCCGTGAGCCTCGGATCCTCAGCGGGAACGCGAGGGCCGCCCACCCCGCGGGGAGCCGCGGGTCGAACGAGATCCGGCCGTGATGGTCACGCAACCCCCCGAACCCGTAGACCAGCGCGTTCCACACCCCGCCGGTGGACGCGATGTGCGCCCCGTCCCGGGCGTTGGAGTGAAGGTCCGCCAGGTCCACGTACAGGCCCGAGAGGAAGTACTGCATCGCCATGTCCTGGTATCCCACCTCGGCCGCCATCACGGACTGCACCACCCCCGACAGGGTGGAGTCTCCAGTGGTGATCGGGTCGTAGTACTCGAAGTCCGCACGTTTCTCCTCCGCGGTGAACTCGTCGCCCTGGAGGAAGAGTGCGAGCACCACGTCGGCCTGTTTGAGGACCTGGAAGCGGTAGATGACCAGCGGGTGGTAGTTGAGCAGCAGCGGTCGCTTGTCCTCGGGTGTGTTCGGCAGGTCCCACAGCTCTGAGGAGAGGAACTTGTCGTCCTGGGGGTGGATGCCGAAGGTCTCGTCGAACGGCACCACCATCCCGTCGGCGCAGGCCGCCCACTCGTCGATCTCGGCCGGGTCCAGCCGGAGGGCGGCCGCGACGCGACGGTACGCGTGATCGTCGGTCGCGCGCATCTCCCGCATCAGGGCGGCGGCCGAGCGGAGATTCGCCCGGGCCATGACGTTGGTGAACATGTTGTTGTTGACCACCGCCGTGTACTCGTCGGGCCCGGTCACGCCGTGGATGTGGAACCGCTGCGTGCCGTCGGACTCCGCCCTCCAGAACCCGAGGTCCGCCCAGAGCCGGGCAGTCTCCACCATCACGGCGGCGCCGTCGCGGTACATGAAATCGGTGTCGCCGGTGAGGTCGCGGTACTTCGAGAAGGCGAAGGCCACATCCGCATCGATGTGGTACTGCGCCGTGCCTGCCGCGTAATAGGCGGAGGCCTCCTCACCGTTGATCGTGCGCCAGGGATAGAGGGCGCCACGTTGCGACATCACCGCGGCGCGCTCCCTCGCCTGGGGCAGCAGGTTGACCCTGAACCTCAGCGCGTTGCGCGCCACGCCGGGTGCGGTGTAGATGAGGAAGGGGACCAGGTACACCTCCGTGTCCCAGAAGTAGTGCCCCTCGTAGCCGGAGCCGGTGACTCCCTTCGCCGCGATCCCCTGCTGGTCGCTGCGCGCCGTGGCCTGGGCCAGCTGGAACAGGCACCACCGCACGGCCTGCTGGATGTGCGGCTGGCCCTCCACCTCCACGTCGGCATCGAGCCAGAAGTTGTCGAGCCACTGCCGTTGCTTGTCGTAGTAGTGCTCGAAACCGTTGTCACGCACCCGGTCCAGCGTGCGCCGGCAGCGGTCGGAGAGCTCCGCGCAGGGCACCCCCCGCGACGTCTGGTACGCCACCGCCTTGCGCACCCGCACCGGGACCCCCTCGGCGGCCTCCACGCGGAACACCTGCTTGCCGACGTCCTCCTCTGTCGACGACAGGACCTCGACCGGGTTCTCCGTGTCGATGTAGTGATCGGCCCCAACCCCGATGGTCATGCCGGATCGGCTGGTCTGATAGGCCAGCAGCATGCGCTGCCCGCGGTACCAGTGCAGTTCGGGCTGCAGCACGCGCCCTGTCATCGACGAGGAGCGCCGCGGATCCCAGGATTCGCCGCCTGTGTCCGGACGCCGGTAGTCGGTGTAGCCGTCCTGCCTATTGACAATGAGGGAGGTGACCACGACGGGGGCACCGCCACCGGACAGGACGGTCACCTCGATCTCCATGAGTGCCAGGTGCCGGTCCGTGAACGAGACCATGCGCGAGCTGCGGACCCGCACGCGCTTACCGGCGGGGGTGCGCCAGATGAGCGTCCGGGTGAGCCGTCCGCTGCGGAAGTCCAGGGCCCGCTCGTAGTCGTCGAGGTCCGCCACGGACAGCACGAGCGGTTCGTCGTCGACGTAGATCTTCATCAGCTTCGCGTCCGGCACGTTGATGATGGTCTGGCCCGTGTGCGCGAACCCGAACGCCTCCTCCGCGTGCTTGATCGGCCACGTCTCGTGGAAGCCGTTGATGAAGGTCCCGTGGGCGTAGCTGGGGCGGCCCTCCTCGGGGTTGCCGCGCATCCCCAGGTAGCCGTTGCCAACGGCGAACAGCGTCTCGGTGACGCCGACATCAGCGGTGTCCGGCTCCACTTCCACCAGCCGCCACTCGTCGATCGGGAACCGCATCCGGTTGAGCGGATCAGCTGCGATCTCGCGGATCATCGCGACACCAGGCTTCCGAGGTCGGTGACGACGAGGTGCGCCCCCGCAGCCAGCAGGGCTTCCTCTCCGACGCCGCGATCGACCCCGATCACCAACCCGAAATGGCCGGCCGCGCCCGCCGCGACTCCCGAGATCGCGTCCTCGATCACCACGGATTCGCTGGCCAGGGCACCGAGCAGTGCGGCGGCGCGGATGAAGGTGTCCGGCGCCGGCTTCCCCGGCAGGGATTCGTCGTGGGCGAGGTTGCCGTCGACGATCACCGGGAAGTACTTCAGCAGCCCAGAGGCCGTGAGCACCACGCGCGCGTTCTTCGACGACGAGACCACCGCCAGCCTGTGGTGGCTGCCTGCCAACTCCTCGATCAACTTGACCGAGCCGGGGTAGGCGGCCACACCGTCGCGCTCGATGACCGCGGTCACTGTGTCGTTCTTGCGATTCCCGAGCCCGCACACCGTCGTCAGGGCGGGGTCGTCGTCGGGGGTGCCCTCCGGGATGGTGAGGCCCCGCGAGGCGAGGAGGTCGCGGACGCCGTCGTAGCGCGGCTTTCCGTCGACGTAGTTGAAGTAGTCCGACTCCGTGTAGGGGGCCTGCCCGGGGATCTCCGCGAGGAAGCCGTTGAACATCTCGTCCCAAGCCTGCATGTGGACCTGTGCGGTGGGGGTGATGACCCCGTCGAGGTCGAACAGCACGGCAGCGTATGCGCTCCAGTCCATCTGCTGAGACTAATGCGCAGGGGCGGCCCTGCGTCGGCGTTGGCACCGAGAGCACCAGTAGAGATTGCGGCCCTCGAGCACTGCGGTGCGGATCTCGGCGCCGCAGACCAGGCAGGGCTGCCCGGCGCGGCGGTACACGTAGACCTCGCCGCCGTGCCTGTCGGCGCGCGGGTCGCGGCCCTGCGCCTCGGGTCCGTGCTCGTCGCGCACCGTGTCGATGCGCCCGTGCAGCACGGCGTAGCCCATCAACCCCACCAGGTCCTCCCAGAGCACGCTCCAGGTGCGCTCGTCGATCCGGTTTCCGGGCACCGTGGGGTCCAGCCGGTGGCGGTACAGCACCTCGGCGCGGAAGATGTTGCCCACGCCGGCCGCCACCCCCTGGTCCATCAGGAGTGCAGCGATGGACTTTCCCGAGCGCCGCAGCCGCGCGTAGCCCTTGGCCGGGTCCGCGTCCACGCGCAGGGGGTCCGGTCCGCTGGCCTCGACCACCGCGTCCCGCTCGGCCGGGGTGAGGGTCCGGCACCATTGGGGACCGCGCAGATCGGCCGCGGTGACGCCGTCGTCGATCCGGAGCCGGACCTGGCCGCGCGGGGGCGCGAGCGGCTCGAGGGTCAGCTTGCCGATGAGGCCCAGGTGGATGTGGACGACATCGCCGGTGGAGAAGTCGATGAAGAGTTGCTTGCCCACCGCCTCGCCGCGCTCCACCACCGCGCCGTTGAGCGGGGCCGCGTCGAAGCGTCCCTGGGGCGAGGTGACGTTCACAGGCCGGCCGCCGAAGGTGTCGGTCAGCGCATGGGCGAGGCGGTGGATGACGTGTCCCTCGGGCATCGGCCCAGCCTAGCCGGGCGTAGCATGTGCCCATGAGCGAGGAACAGCGCCGGGAGTTCGGCCGCGACGGCATCTCGGGCCTGGTGGATCACAACCGCGCCCTGCGCGCCCGTCTACTCCCGCCGCCTCAGCGCCCGCGCGGCGAGACCCCGACCCGGAGCGCCCCGCAGCCCAAGTGAGGCTCTTAGAGCGGGTCAGCGTGCCTCGTACGCCGACAGCTGATCGACCCGACGCTGGTGGCGCTCATCGCCGCTGAACGGCGTGGCCAGAAACGTGGCGACGATCTCGTAACCCGCCTCCAGGCTCTGCATCCGTCCGCCCAGCGCGATGATGTTGGCGTCGTTGTGCTCGCGGGAGAGTCGTGCCAGCTCGACGTTGTTGGCGAGGGCCGCCCGAATCCCCTTCACCTTGTTCGCGGCCATCTGCTCCCCGTTGCCGGATCCGCCCAGCACGATGCCCAGCGAGCCCGGCTCGGCCACCACGGCCTCGGCGCAGGGGATGATCAGCGGCGGGTAGTCGTCGAGCGCCTCATAGGTGTGCGCGCCGTGGTCGACGACGTCGTGGCCGTCCGCGCGCAGCCGCTCGACGAGGTAGTTCTTCAGCTCGAACGCTGCATGGTCAGTGGCAATGTGGACTCGCATGAGGCAACTATTCCACCCCGGCCGGGCCTTCGGCCAAGAGGGTGACGAACCCGGACTCGTCGAGGATCCGCAGCCCCAACTGCTCGGCCTTGGCGGCCTTGGCGCCGGCGTTCTCCCCCACCACCACGAAGTCGGTGTTCTTGCTGACAGAGCCGGACGCCTTGCCGCCCCTCGACAGGATGGCTTCCTTGGCGCCGTCGCGGGTGAAGCCCTCAAGTCCGCCGGTGACCACCACCGTGAGCCCCTCAAGCGTGCGCGGCGCGGACTCGTCCACCTCGTCGGCCATCCGGACCCCGGCCGCGGCCCACGCCTCGACGATGTCGCGGTGCCAGTCAACCTCGAACCAGTCGACGATGGCCTCGGCGATCACCTGGCCGACGCCGTCGGCTGAGGCCA
The DNA here is from genome assembly GCA_035467795.1 of Arachnia sp. Classification (GTDB taxonomy): domain Bacteria; phylum Actinomycetota; class Actinomycetes; order Propionibacteriales; family Propionibacteriaceae; genus Arachnia. The sequence continues at coordinate 6,681 of DATITN010000156.1, forward strand.
GCTCCTCCACGGTGGCGGAGCGGATGGCCTCCATCGACCCGAAGCGCCCGGCCAGCGACCGGGCGGCGGTTGGGCCGACGTGGCGGATGGACAACGCGACGAGCACACGCCACAGCGGCTGGGTCTTGACCGTCTCCAGGTTGGCCAGCAGCTTCTCCCCCTGCGCGGACAGCACGCGGGAGTCGCGGACGCCTTCGGCCCCCAGCTCCGCAGCCCTGGCCTGTCGGGTGTAGAGGTCCGTGCGGAGGAGGTCCTCTGCGGTGAGCGTGAACAGCGCCCCCTCGTCGGCGATCAGCCCGCTGGCCAGCAGCGCCCCAGCGCCCTCCCAGCCGAGCGCCTCGATGTCGAAGGCGCCCCGCCCGGCAAGGGCGAAGAGCCGCTCGCGGAGCTGGCTGGGGCAGCTGCGGGCGTTGGGGCACCTGATGTCCTTGTCGCCCTCCTTCTCGGGCCGCAGCTCGGCTCCGCAGGACGGGCAGTGCGTGGGCATCACGAACGGACGCTCGGTGCCGTCGCGCAGCGCTACCACCGGCGCCACGATCTCAGGGATGACGTCGCCTGCCTTGCGGAGAACCACGGTATCGCCGATCAGCACGCCCTTGCGTGCCACCTCGTGGGCGTTGTGCAGGGTGGCCATCTCGACGGTGGAGCCGCTGACGAACACGGGCTCCATCACGCCGTAGGGCGTGACGCGGCCGGTGCGGCCCACGTTGACCCGGATGTCCAGCAGCTTCGTGTTGACCTCCTCCGGCGGATACTTGTAGGCGATGGCCCAGCGTGGGGCCCGCGACGTGGACCCCAGCCGGTCCTGCTCAGCCAGGTCGTCGACCTTGACGACGATGCCGTCGATCTCGTGGCTGAGGTCGTGGCGGTGTTCGCCGTGGTGCCTCACGAACCCGGCCACCTCGTCGGGCGAGGAGACCACCACGAAGGTGTCCGGCACGGGCAGGCCCCACTCCCGCATCCGCGCGTAGGCCTCACTCTGCCGGCTGAACTCGGCCCCCTCCACGGCGCCGATGCCGTGGACCAGCATCCGCAGCGGCCGCGACCCTGTGACGGCCGGGTTCTTCTGCCGCAGCGACCCGGCGGCGGCGTTGCGGGGGTTCGCGAACGGGGCCTTGCCCGCCTCGACGAGGCTCTCGTTGAGTGCCTCGAAGCCGGCCACGGGGAAGAACACCTCGCCGCGTACCTCGAGCACGGGGGGAGCATCCCCCGACAGGCGGTGCGGGACGCCGCCGAGTGTGAGGACGTTGGGCGTCACGTCCTCCCCCACCCGCCCGTCGCCGCGGGTGGCCGCGACACTCAGGCGCCCGTCGAGGTACAGCAGGTTGACGGCGAGCCCGTCGATCTTCAGCTCGCACAGGTACCGCTCGGCGGGGGTCCGGGCCAGCCAGGCCGTGAGCTCCTCGTCCGAGAAGACGTTGTCCAGGCTCATGAGCCGACGCCTGTGCTCCACCGGCTTGAAGTCCGTGACCTGGGCGGCGCCGACCCGCTGCGTGACGGAATCGGGCGTCACCAGCGACGGGTGCTCCGCCTCTAAGGCCTCGAGATCGCGCATCGTCGAGTCGTAGTCGGCGTCGGAAAGGGTGGGCGCCGCAGCGCCGTAGTACGCCTCCTGCGCCTCCGTGAGCACCTGGTTCAGCTCAGTCCAGCGCCTGCGCAGCTCAGGGGACGTCACCCCCGATTCGGCCTCGTTGTGCTCGGTCATGGGGCCATGGTTCCACACCCTCCCAGCGCACCGCCGTGCGATTCGATGCGCGAAATCCCACGTCTTGGGCCGGATGACCACCACAATGGCCGTGACAACTCACATGCAGGAGGCCCACATGGGTACGGCGAACATCACCCGCGACGAGGCGTCCGAACGGTCGCGCATCATCTCGACGGAGGCCTACCGGGTCACGGTGGATCTCACCGGCCGCGATGTCGCCGAGCCCGAGCGCCAGTTCGTCTCGACGACCTCTCTGGCCCTCACCGGGCACGGCGGCCAGACCCACCTGGACCTGTTGGCCGACGAGGTGCGCGAGGCCACGCTCGACGGCGAGCCGTTCGACACCTCCGGCTACGACGGCTACCGCCTCCCGCTGCCGCACCTCGACGAGGGCCCCCACGAGGTGGTCGTCGTTGCGGTGTGCCGCTACTCCAATTCAGGCGAGGGCCTCCACCGCTTCATCGACCCGGCCGACGGACGAACCTACCTGTACACGCAGTTCGAGGCAGCCGACGCGCGGCGCATGTACGCCACCGCCGAGCAGCCGGACCAGAAGGCCACATTCCAGCTCACTGTGCTCGCCCCCGTCGAGTGGTTGGTGTTCACCAACGCCCCGAGCGTGGCGCCCTCGGACATCGGGGACGGCTTCGGCCGCTTCGAGCACGACGCGACCCCGCGGATCTCCACCTACATCACCGCCCTGGTGGCCGGCGACTTCCACGTCCAACGCGGCGTGATCGCCTCCGCCGCGGGCGAAGTGCCGGCCTCGGTGGCCTGCCGTCAGTCCCTGGCCCAGTACCTGGACTTCGACAGGATCCTCACCACCACGCAGCGCGGGTTCGAGGTCTTCGAGAACGCCTTCGGCGTGGCCTACCCGTTCGGCACCTACGACCAGATCTTCGTGCCCGAGTTCAACGCGGGCGCCATGGAGAACGCGGGCTGCGTCACGTTCCGCGACGAGTACCTGTTCCGCTCCCGCGTGACCAGCCGCGAGCTCGACGCCCGCGACAACACCATCCTCCACGAACTGGCCCACATGTGGTTCGGCGATCTGGTCACCATGCGGTGGTGGGACGACCTGTGGCTCAACGAGTCGTTCGCCGAGTGGGCCTCCCACTTCGCCAACGCTGAGATCGCCGCCGCCTTCGGCACCGGAGCTGACCCGTGGGCCTCCTTCAGCAACGAGCGCAAGGCGTGGGCCTACCTCCAAGACCAGCTGTCCACCACGCACCCGATCGCGGCGGACATGTCGGACCTGGAGAAGGTGGAGCAGAACTTCGACGGCATCACCTACGCCAAGGGCGCCTCCGTCCTCAAGCTGCTGGTCTCGCTGGTCGGGAACGACGCCTTCCTCGCGGGCGTCACGCAGTACTTCCGCAAGCACGCGTACGGCAACACCGAGCTCGCCGACCTGCTCGACGAGCTGGAGGAGGCCTCCGGCCGGGACCTCTCCTGGTTCTCGGCGCAGTGGCTGGAGACCTCGGGGGTCAACACCCTGGCCGCGGACTTCGACGTCGACGACGAGGGCCGCTTCACGCGCTTCGCCGTGACCCAGAGCGCGCACGCCGGGTGGCCCACGCTCCGCACGCACCGGCTGGGCGTCGGACTGTATTCCCTGGCCGACGGCGCCCTCACCAGAGGCCACTACGCCGAGGTGGACATCTCCGGTGAGCGCACCGAGCTGCCTGAGCTCGTGGGCGTTGAGAAGGGCGACGTCGTCCTCCTCAACGACGGAGACCTCACCTACGCGAAGGTTCGTCTCGACGACCAGTCCGCGGCCACGCTGGTGGAGCACATCAGCGATCTGGCGGACCCGTTGGCCAGGGCCGTCGCCTTCACCTCGTTCTGGGAGATGACCCGCGACGCGGAGCTGCGCCCCCAGGATTACGTGCAGTTGGTGCTGGCCGGGCTGCCGAGCGAACACGACATGGCTGCGGTCTCCACTCTGCTCGGTCAGGCCGTCACCGCGTCGCTGTCGTTCACGGCGCCCGAGCTGCGCGACGAGGCCAACGTGAAGCTGGTGGCCGGTCTGGCGCGGCTCCTCAAGGGCGCGCCGGCCGGTTCCGACGAGCAGGTGCTCATCGCCAAGGCACTCATCGCCAGCATCCGGGCCGACGCCGGGGTGGCGCTGCTCAAGGGCTGGCTCGTCGACGAGGAGGTCCCGGAGGGGCTGGCCATCGACACGGCCATGCGGTGGGCCATCACGTCGGCGCTGGCCAAGCTGGGCGCCATCGGAGAGGACGAGATCGCGGCCGAGCTGGAGCGGGACAAGACCTCCGCGGGCGCCGAACAGGCCGCCGGGGCGGGCGCGTCGCTGCCCACCGTCGAGGCGAAGATGGAGGCGTGGACCCGCGCCACCGACGACCCCTCGATCCCGAACGAGACCCACCGCGCGCTGTGTATGGGGTTCTGGCGCTACGGCCAGGACGACGTGCTAGCGCCGTACCCGGCCGCGTACCTGGACCTGTTGGGCAAGATCTCGCGCCGCGAGGGCACCTGGGCGGACCGCGGGTACGCCACCATCGGCACCGCGCTGCGCTGGTTGTTCCCGACGCCGCTGGTGGATGAAGGGCTGGTGGCCACCGTCGACGCATGGCTGGTCGACAACGAGCCGAGCGAACAGGTGCGCCGCGCCGTCACCGAGCGGCTGGACGAGGCCAAGCGGGCGCTGCGCGCACAGGCCAGGAGCCGCGCCGAGGCGTGACCCGACGAAACGACGACGGAGGGGCGGACCATCTGCGGTCCGCCCCTCCGTCGTCGTATGAGGTAAGTGATCAAAGCTTGCGCACGGGCTCCAGCTCGGCGGAGCGCGCATGCTCCTCGCGCTGCTTGCGGGCGAGCTTCGGCCCGAAGGCGATCAGCGTGACGATGGCGCCGAAGGCCAAGGGGAGGATGACGGTCAGCATCAGGAGCGTCAGATCAGACGCCGGCTCCGGCTGGGGCCAGCCCGGGAGGACCTCAAGGGGGAGCAGAATCATGGGGGCACTCTAGCCGAAGAGCGCCCACCGGGACAGACTCCCGGTTCGGGCGGAGGGTGCGGTGCGATAGATTTCCCTCGACCAGGAGGTGCGATGGAACGAGCCCCACGGACGGTGATGACCGCCGACGACATGTCCTACGCGATGACCCGGATGACCCACGAGATCCTGGAGCGCAACCATGGGGCCGACGGGGTGATCCTGCTCGGTATCCTCACCCGCGGCGCCCCCCTGGCCGAGCGGCTGGCCTCGATCGCGGCCTCGCAGGGGCACCACCTTCCGGTGGGCCGGCTGGACATCACCATGTACCGCGACGACCTCCGCGCGCAGCCCACCCGCCCGGTCGGCCGCACCGTGCTGCCGGAGAGCGTCGACGGGAAGGTGGTGGTGCTCGTCGACGACGTGCTCTACTCCGGCCGCACCGTCCAGGCGGCGCTGCACGCGCTGGCTGACCTCGGACGTCCGCGCGCCATCCAACTCGTCACGCTGGTGGACCGCGGCCTACGCGAGCTCCCCATCCAGGCGGACGTGGTGGGTAAGCACCTGCCCACGGCCCGCGACGAGCGGGTGCGGGTGACGCTCCGCGAGATCGACGGCGAGGACCTCGTGACCATCGAACGGACGGCCCAGTGAAGCACCTTCTCAGCATCGCCGACCTCAGCGCCGAGGAGATCACCTCCATCCTTGATCTGGCCGTGGAGATGCACGACGTGCAGTCCCGGCCCATCAAGAAGCTCCCCGCGCTGCGCGGCCGCACCGTCGTCAATCTGTTCTTCGAGGATTCCACCCGCACCCGCTCGTCGTTCGAGCTGGCCGCCAAGTGGCTGTCGGCGGATGCGATCAATGTCGCGGCCAAGGGCTCGTCGGTGTCCAAGGGCGAGTCCATGCGCGACACGCTGCTCACCCTCGACGCAATGGGCGTGGACGCGATCGTGATGAGGCACGCCGGTTCCGGCGCTGTGCGACAGGCGGCGGGGTGGGT
>DATITN010000157.1:0-10891 GCA_035467795.1 Arachnia sp.
GCGAGGTTCGGCTATCTGCCTGAGGAGCGCGGGCTCTACCCGAAGCAACCGGTGCTGAGCCAGCTGGTGTACCTGGGGCGCCTCCACGGCATGCGGGCGGGCGCGGCGCGGGAGCACGCCGAGGAGCTGCTGGTGCGCTTCGGCCTGGGCGATCGGACCCGCGACAAGGTGGAGTCCCTCTCGCTCGGTAACCAGCAGCGCGCCCAGATCATCGCCGCCGTCCTGGGCGGCCCACAAGCCCTGATCCTCGACGAACCGTTCTCCGGCCTCGACCCGACCGCGGTGGACCAGATGGCGGCGTTGCTGCGGGAGCACACCGTCACCGGGGTGCCGGTGCTCTTCAGCAGCCACCAACTGGAGCTGGTCGAGCGGCTGTGCGACCGGTTGATCGTGCTGCACAAGGGGCGCGTGGTGGCTGATGGCACCGTCGACGAACTGCGGAGCACGGCACCGGTGCGGTACCGACTCGTGACGGAGGGGGACGTCGGCTGGGTGCAGGCGGCCAGCGGCGTGCGGGTGGTGTCGTCGGAGGCGACGAGCGTGGTCGTCGAGCCGGAGAGCGACGAGGCGGTGCAGCGGTTGCTCGTCGACGCCGTCGGGCGGGGCCCTGTGCGGGAGCTGGCACGGGTGGTGCCCAGCCTGAGTGAGATCTACCGGGAGGTGGCCTCCGTATGACGAGGACCGACGCACGCCCCGCGCACGCCGAGACGGGCAGGCGGACGCATCCATGGGCGCTGGTCACGGCCCGCGAGATCAGCGTCAAGCTCCGCGACCGCAACTTCCTGCTCTCCACGGGCTTCAGCCTGGCCCTGATCATCGGCCTCATGTTGGTGCAGTTCTTCTTCTTCACGGCCGGGGCCTCTGCCTACACCGTCGCGGTCACAGGCGACGACGGGGCCCGCCTCGTCGCCGGCCTCGACGCACGGCTGCAGGCCGCCGATCCGGAGGCGCGGGCCACCGCCGTCCGGGTCACCGATGTCGCGGCGGGGGAACAGCAGGTGCGCGACGGCGACGTCGATGCCCTGCTGGTGAGAGAGGGCGGAGTCTGGACGTTGTCGACGGACGGGCAGTCGGGCCGGATGCTGCACCTGGGGCTCATCGAGCTCGTGTCCGCGTCGGCGCTCGCCGACAACGCGCAACGCCTGGGCGTCGGGGTCGATGACCTGCTCGCCGGCACCCAGTTGGCCACCCGGGACCTGAGCGGGGAGACGGACCAGTCACTGGTGGTCTACATCGTCGGCCTGACCTTCGCCGTGCTCTTCTACATGTCGTCGCTGATGTTCGGGATGGCGATCGCCACCAGCGTGGTGGAGGAGAAGCAGTCGCGGATCGTGGAGATCCTGGCCGCGGCCATCCCGGTGCGGCACCTGCTGCTGGGCAAGGTGCTCGGCAGCACAGCCCTGGCGTTGCTGCAGCTGGCGCTCCTCGCGGGCGTAGGGCTGCTCGGGCTCCAGTTCATCGACCTCGACATCGAGCTCCCCGGGCTGGCCGAGGCGGTGGCCTGGTACCTGCCGTTCTTCCTGTTCGGCTTCCTCGCGCTGGCCTGCATCTGGGCCGCAGCCGGGTCCATGGCATCGAGGATCGAGGACGTGCAAGCCACCTCGATGCCGCTGACGCTGATCCTCGTCGGGGTGTTCGTCCTGGGCATCAATCTGGACGGCCAGGCTCAGGTGATGGGCTCGTTCGTGCCCGTGATGTCAACCATTCTCATGCCGATGCGGATCCTGGCCGGCGAAACCAGTTGGTGGGAGCCGGCGGTGGCCCTGCTGCTGACTCTGGCCTTCTGTGCCGTCACGATCCTGGCGGGGGCCAGGCTGTACCGTCGGGCGCTCCTTCACACGACGGGGCGCCTGTCGTGGCGGAAGGCGTGGAGCGCCGGGGGCTGAGGGCAACCCGTCAGTCGGCCCCTCCCACCGCCCGGTCGACGCGCGCGGCCAACTCCTCCAGAACGTGAACATACGTCTGCCCGCTCGCCCGGGTGAGGCCAAGTTCGCAGGTGCGGTTGCAGGACAGATGCAGGTCGGCGTCGAGCCGTCGGACTGCGGCCGCCTCGTCGCGGGTCGCGGTGGCCGTGAGCTCCTCGTGCAGGAGACCGCGATCCCCGGCGAAGCCGCAGCAGCGCCAGCCGTCCGGCACGACCGCCTCGTCGGCGACCAGCCCGGCCAGGACGAGCAGCGCGTCGTTGACCCCGAGGTGCGTCGACGAGCACGTCGGGTGCACCGCTGCCACCCGGGCCCGCTCAAGCTCGGGCAGCCGCGGCGCGACGCGCTCGGCCACCCACTGCGTCGCGTCGAGCACACGAATGTGGCCCGCGCCCGCGGACTTGAGCGAGACGATGATGCCCTCGGTGCAGGACACGTTGTCGCACACCAGCGGAAGCTCGCCGTCGTGGGTGTGCTCGCGGATCCATGCGACGAGGCGGTCCCGCATGACGTCGTAGCCCGCGGGCAGACCCTTCGACTTCCACGGAGTTCCGCAGCACAAGGACTGGATGCCGTCGGGGGTGCTGAGCCCCAGCCCCGCCACCTCGGCCAGCCTCCGGACGGCGCCCGAGACACCGGTGCCACTGGCGTGGTCGGTACCGAACATCGTGCCGACGCAGGCAGGCATGAAGATCGCTGCCGGCGCCGGCAGGGGATTGGGACGCCGGACCGGTCCGCCGCCTGGAAGCTCCGAGCTGAGCTGGGGCACGACGTCCTCGCCGATCAACGTGCGCGCCACGCCGAGGGCCCCCCGTACCAGCGGGGTCGGCACCTTGTCGACGACCGTCATGCCGACGGAGGCCACGCGCAGCACGCCCGACCAGTGATCCGCGGCGACCTTCCAGCCGGCATCGAGGGCGCGGGAGCGGTCTTCGCGGCGCAGTGTGCGTACGAGGTCGCCAGTGTTGATCTGCACCGGGCAGGCGGTTTGGCACATGCCGTCGACGGCACAGGTCTGGACCACGTCATAGGTCTGCTGCGAGCGGAGGGTGTCGGCCAGGTTCGACTCCCCGGCCTGCTCCGCCGCCGCGATTGCGCGCTGCACGACAATCCGCTGGCGGGGCGTGGTGGTGAGGTGCTGGCTCGGGCACACCGGCTCGCAGTAGCCGCACTCGACGCAGTCATCGATGAGTTCCCGGACGGGGGCGGTGGGCTTGAGGTGCTTGAGGTGGAGGCGCGGGTCCTCGGAGAGCACCGCGCCGGGGTTGAGGATCCCGGACGGGTCGCAAGCGTTCTTGACGTCCCACATCGCCTGGTACAGCTCGTCGCCGTACTGGCGGCGCACGAACGGCGCCATGATGCGTCCCGTGCCGTGCTCGGCCTTGAGGGTGCCCTGCTGGCCCAGCACCAGCTCGACCATGTCCTCGGTGAAGTCCTCGTAGCGGCGCATCGAGGCTTCGCCGGCGAAGTCCTCCGTGACGAGGAAGTGGATGTTTCCGTCCTTGGCGTGGCCGAAGATGACGCCGTCGCGGTAGCCGTGCCTGTCGAAGAGGACGTGCAGCTCGGAGCAGACGGCGCCAAGGCGCGCCATCGGCACCGCGACGTCCTCCAGGAGCGCGGCTGTCCCGGCGGGTCGGTTCCGCGCGACCTTCGTGTACAGACCCTTGCGCATCACCCACATCCGGGCGCGGCGGCCGGCGTCGCGGGTGAGCTCGGGATCGGCGGCCAGCCCGGCGAGGCCCGCGAACGCCGCGCTGCCGGTCTCGGTGGCCCGTTCGATGCCTGCGTCGTCCCCTGCCTGGTACTCGACGAGCAGCGAGGCGTGCCGGCCCACCGTGAAGCCCGGTGGGAGGGCATCGGCCGCGTCGTCGCCCATGGCCCGGATGGAGGCCGCGTCGATGAGTTCGACGACGTCGGCGCCGGAGCCGACGAGGTGCGGCAGGGCGGCGGTCGCAGCGTCGAGGGAGTCGAACATCAGCAGACCTGTGGCGGTGCGCGCCGGCACCGGGACGGTCCGGAACACCGCCTCGGCGACGAAGCCGAGGGTCCCCTCGGAGCCGATCATGAGGTGCTCGAGGATCTTGACCGGCGTGTCGTGGTCGAGGAAGGAGTTGATCCCGTAGCCCATCGTGTTCTTGATGGCGAAGCGCCGCTCGATGTCGCCGCGGAACCGCTCCCCCCGCAGGGTGTCTCGCAGCGAGGTGAGGACGTCAACAAGGGCCGGCTCCCGTCGGGCCAGCTGGGCGTCCGCATCGGGCGCGGCTGTGTCGAGGACGGTGCCGCTGGGCAGCACAATCGTCATCGACTCGATGGTGCGATAGGCGTTGGCGACCGTGCCGCACGTCATGCCGGACGAGTTGTTGGCGATCATGCCGCCGACGGTGCAGGCGATCTCCGATGCCGGATCGGGTCCGAGCTTGCGACCCAGCCGCCCCAGCACGGTGTTGACCTCGCGAATGGTCGCCCCGGGCTGCAGCCGCACGCGCGCGCCGCCGTCGATGACCTCGATGCCGCGGAAGTGGCGCCGCACGTCGACGGTGAGGCCTTCCGACAGCGCTTGGCCGGAAAGACTTGTGCCACCCGAGCGGAGCGTGAGCGGCCAGCCGCACTGGACCGCGACCGCCATAGCAGCCCCGACGTCGGAGGCCGACCGCGCGCGCAGCACCGCGTCGGGGATGCGCAGGTAATGGGAGGCGTCGACCGCCAGGGCGGCCCGGTCGAGCTCGCGGGTGCTGACGGCGTCTCCGCCGAGCACGGCCCGCAGCCGCTCCACTGCGGCCGGGTTACCGATGTCGAAGTGGGCTCGGGGGGTGGCCACATGCGCGTCCATGGAAGTCTCCGTTCGTCGTCGAACTCCCCGCACGCCCACACATGGTCGGACCATCCGCGCGGAGGGGCGCCTCAGCCCTCGTCCACCAAGGCGGTAGCGGTGCGGGAATCGGTGATGAGCACGTCGCACCAGCCGCCGACGAGAGCCCCGCGGATGGCGGCGAGCTTCCGTCGGCCGCCCGCGACGCCGATGCGGCGTGGGATCGTTTTGAGGGTCGGCTCGTCAATGCCCAGAGTGCGCCCCACCAGGTCGGTCTCGACATGCACGCCCTGCGCGTCGAAGAAGTTGAGACACACGTCACCCACCGCCCCCAGATCGCCGAGCGCCTTGAGATCGGCCTCGGGGAGGGTGTTGCCGGAGGAAACCAACAGTGCTGAAGGTTGGACGCTGCCGATGCCGACGAGCGCCATGGTGAGGCTGTCCCACTCGCCACGAACCGCCGCGATCTGTGGATCCGAGAGCAGGGAGGTGCGCACCTCGGGGCTGGAGACCACACCGGGGGCGTTGAAGTAGTGCACCTCGGCCCCCGTCACCTGCGCCAGCCGATCCGCGAGGCGGGTGGCCTGCACCTGGGCGCGGGGGTCTCCCACCCCGCCGATGACCTGGACGATGCGCTCCGCCGTCCGGGTGGTCCGCGGGGTCATGGCGTCGACGACGGCGAGCAGCGACGCGGACCAGGAGGACAACCCCACCCGGTCGCTCGGCAGCATGGTGGACTCCAGGTACCGGGCGCCCGCGCTTCCGATCGCGCTGAGTAGCGCCGCATCGGACTCGGCGGCCTCGTCGGGGCCGCCGGCGACGACGACGTCGCGGAGCCCGTAGGCATCGCGCAGCCTGTCCTCCAGCTCGGAGAACATGCCCGGCGGCTCCACCACGATGGTGCGCACGATGCCGCTCTCCACGCCCTCCTTGAGGAGCCTGGACACCCTCGATTGCGACATGTTCAGTCGTGCAGCGATCTCCGGTTGGCGCAGCCCGTGCTCGTGATAGAGGCGTGCAACCTTGACGACGAGAGGTAACCGCTCCGGGGCGACACGAATGGACACCCTCGGAAACTAGCACGACGGCACGACGAGGGACGGCAGATCGACCAAGATTCCGCATACCCATTCGGGTGTGGTTAGATAGTTCGAGGAGGTCTCAATGACGATGTACCACGCCACCGCCTCAGCCCCCCTCGATCTTCGCGCGGTCGGCCTCACCCATGGGCTCTGGGCCGAGGCCTGGGCTCGCTGCCGGACGGTGACCGTACCGACGATGCGGCACGACCTTTTCGACGCCCGCCTCAGCGGCGCGGTCGAGAACTTCCGCGTCGCGGCCGGGCGCGCCGACGGCGGTCATGTGGGTCCGCCGTTCCTCGACGGGGACCTGTACAAGTGGATGGAGGCCGCAATCGCGACGCTCACGCAGCGCGACGACCCCGAACTCGAGGAGACACTCGACCAGATCATCGCGCTCATCGGCGAGGTGCAGCGCAGCGACGGCTACGTCCATACCCCCACCCAGATCCAGCACAAGCTCGCCGGCACGGACGGCACCCTGGCCGACCGGCTGAGCTTCGAGAGCTACAACCTCGGCCACCTCATGACCGCCGCCTGCCTCCACCACCGGGTCACCGGGAAGACGACCATGCTGACACTCGCGGAGAACGCCGCGGGCTTCCTCATCTCATTGGTGGAGAACACACCCGAGGTCATCGCCCGCTCGGCGATCTGCCCGTCGCACTACATGGGCACCGTCGAACTTCACCGCACCACCGGCGACCCCCGCTACCGCCAGCTGGCCCACGACCTCATCCGGCTTCGCGAGTTGGTCCCCGCCAGCGGGCTCGGTGGCGACGACAATCAGGACCGCATCCCGCTGACGGAGACCGAGGCCGTGGTCGGCCACGCCGTTCGCGCCAACTACCTCTACGCCGGCCTCGCCGACCTCCTCCTCGAGGACGAGGACCCGGAGCTCGCGGCCCGCCTCGACCGGCTGTGGACGGACGTGGCCACCTCGAAGGTCTACCTCACCGGCGGACACGGCGCACTCTACGATGGCGCCTCCCCGGACGGCTACCCGTGGCAGGAGCAGATCACCAAGGTCCACCAGTCCTACGGCCGACCGTTCCAACTTCCGCAGACCACCGCCCACAACGAGACCTGCGCCACCATCGGCAACATCCTGTGGGCCTGGCGCATGCTGCTGCGCACCGGCGACGCCCGGTTCGCCGACGCCATCGACGTGGCTGTGAACAACACCCTGCTCGCCAGTATCGGGCTGGACGGCGCCAGCTACTTCTACACCAACCCGCTGCGCCAGGTCCGCGGCCTCCCCTTCCCGCTGCGCCGCGCCGGCGACACCGCCCTCGACCCGGTGCCGGCGCCCCCTCCGTCGGATGAGCGGCTCCGGCAGCGCTACCTCAGCTGCTTCTGCTGCCCGCCCAACATCGCCCGCACCCTTGCTCGCCTCCCCGAGCTCTGCTACTCGGTCACCGCCGACGGGATCATGGTCCACCAGTTCGCCGCCGGCACCGTGACCGTCGACACACCGTCGGGCCGGCTTGGGATCGAGCAGCACACCGACTACCCGCGGGAAGGCCGGGTGGTCCTCGTCGTCACCGAGGCCCCGGAGGGCGACACCTCGATCGGCGTGCGGATCCCCGGATGGGCCACCGACGCCACCCTCACCGTGGTCGGCGACGACACCCCCGCCGAGCCCGGCACATACGCCCGCGTGACCCGCCGGTGGCGGGTCGGTGACACCGTCGAGCTCGACCTGCCGATGCGGGTGCGCCGGCTGACCGCCCACCACCTCGTCGAGGAGGCCACCAACCAGGTGGCCCTGCAGCGCGGGCCGGTGGTCTACTGCCTCGAACACCACGACCTCGACGGCGACGCCCGCCCCGCAGAGGTCCTACTCCCCCGCCGCGCCACGTTCACGCAGCGGCGCATGACGATCGCCGGCACCGAGGTGGTCGCCCTCCACGCCGAGGTGCTGCGCCGCCCGGCGCAGTACGACCTCTACGCAGACCTCCCCGACGAAGACCCGACCACGATCGCCGCCACCTTCATCCCCTACCACGCCTGGGCCAACCGCGGCCCGTCCGAGATGACCGTGTGGCTGCCGCTGCACTGGTGAGGAGAGACCCATGACCGACCAGGTGATCGCGACCTACTGGGTCGAGTCCGCCCTGCCGCTGCGGCAGGCCGCCGAGCAGATGGCCGGCGAGCAGTCCACCGGCACGTTCATCCGCGTCGCCCGCGAGACCGATGAGGTCCGTGCCAGGTTCGCCGCGCAGGTCGTGTCGGTCGACGAGCGCGAGCCCAGCGGACGTCAGCCCCTGCCGGGTGCGAAGGGCGACCCGGCCCGCATCCGGGGGGGCGTGGTGCGCCTGGCGTTCCCGCTGGACAACTTCGGCCCCTCCATCCCCAACCTGCAGGCCGCAGTGGCCGGCAACCTCTTCGAGATGCGCGACTTCGCGTCGATCAAGCTCATGGACCTGGACCTCCCGCAGCCGTTCGCCGACCACTACCCCGGCCCGGCGTTCGGCCTGGCCGGCACACGCCGCCTCATGGGCCGCGACACAGGCGTGATGATCGGCACCATCGTCAAACCCAGCATCGGGCTCAGCCCCGAGGAGCTGGCCGAGGTGGTGGCCGAGCTCGTCGAGGCCGGCATCGACTTCATCAAGGACGACGAGCTGCAGGCCAACGGGCCCCACTCCCCACTCGAGGCGCGGGTCGCGGCGGTCATGCCGGTCCTCAAGACCCACGCCGACCGCACCGGCCGCATGCCGCTCTACGCGTTCAACATCACCGACGACCTCGACACCATGCGCCGCAACCACGACGTCGTCCTCGCCGCGGGCGGGAATTGCGTCATGGCCTGCATCAACATGGTGGGGCTGGCGGGCGTCGAGTGGCTGCGACGGCACAGCCAACTGCCCATCCACGGGCACCGCGCGATGTTCGGCGCGGTGTCGCGGTCGCCGCAGGTGGGCATCCACTTCCGCGCCTGGCAGAAGCTCGCGCGGCTCGTCGGCGTCGACCACCTCCACACCAACGGCCTTCACAACAAGTTCTACGAGTCCGACGACGAGGTCCTCGCCGCGATCGCGGCCGTCCGCGAGCCGCTGCTCGGCGGCTACGAGGTGGTCCCTGTCCTCTCCTCGGGACAGTGGGCAGGGCTGGCCCATGAGACGCACGCCGCCGTCGGCACAACCGATCTGCTCACGCTGGCCGGAGGCGGGATCCACGGCCACCCCGACGGCGCCACAGCCGGGGTGGCGAGCATGCGCGAAGCGTGGGACGCGGCCGAGCACGGCGAGCCGCTCGCCGAGCGCGCCGCCCGGGTTCCGGCGCTGCGGCGGGCGATCGAGACGTTCGGGCGATGACGACGGCGGTCGGGTTCTACGCCGACGACTTCACCGGCGCCACCGACGCGCTGTTCCAGCTGGCACGCTGCGGGCTGCACGGCGTCCTGCTGCTGCGCGTTGACCCAGACGCCGTGCTGCGCCACGGAGACCGCGCCGTCGTGGGTGTCGCGGGGATCTCGCGTTCGCTCCCCACATCCGACATGCGCGCCGAGGTCCTGCCCGCGCTGACGGCGCTGAACGCCCTGGAGCCCGAGGTGCTGCACTACAAGGCCTGCTCCACCGCCGACTCCTCGCCCACCACCGGCAGCCTCGGCCACGCTGCGGCCCTGGGACGCGAGACCACGGGCCAGGCCGACGTCCCGGTCCTCCTGGCGCAGCCGGACTTCGGCCGCTACACCGCCTTCGCCACGCACTTCGCCGCTGATCGCGGCGAGGTCTTCCGGCTCGATCGGCACCCGACGATGAGCAGACACCCCAGCACCCCTGTCGACGAGGCTGACCTGCGGGTCTTCCTCGCCCGGCAGACGGACCTTCCCGTCCGGTCGCGGCCCTTCACGTCCTACGGCGAGGCCACCCCAATGCCCCACAGCCCTGGCCTCACGGTCCTGGACGCACTCACCGACGACCACCTGGCGGCTGCCGGGGAGCTCATCCTCGACGCGCCCGGCGCCTTCGCCATCGGCTCCGGCGGCCTCAGCCGCGCCGTCGGGCTCCATCTCGGCAGCTCCGGGGCCGCGCTGCCGACCGGCGGCGCCGAGCCCGACGGTGTACTCGTGGTATCTGGCAGCCGATCCGCGCAGACCGGCCGCCAGATCGACGCGGCCCACGCGGCCGGCTGGCCGGTGCGGGCGCTCATCGTCGACGACCTCACCGACGAGGCGTCGGTCACCGCCTGGGCGAGCGACCACCTGGCCGGCAGCGGGCGCGCCGTCGTCCACTCCCTCGACCTTCCCGCCGACGTGCCCGGGCTGCTGCCCCGACTGGCCGAGCTCTACACCGCCCTGATAGGCGCCGTCCGGGTCCACCGCGACCCGACGGTGATCGTGTGCGGCGGCGACACCTCCAGCCGCATGCTGCGCCTCATGGGCGCCGAGAGCCTGGAGATCGACCGGCACCTCACCGGCAACGTCGTCGTGTCTCGGCTCACCGCCCCTGGCGCCTGGCCCGACGGCCTGCGCGTCCTCCTCAAGGGCGGCCAGGTCGGCCCCGTCGACCTGTTCGCCCGCACGCTCACCTCACCCGACAGATCGGAACTCCCATGACCCGCGTGGCCTTCCTCCACACCGGCGCCGTCGTCATCCCCGTCACGGCCGCCCTCGCCGCCCGCTACCTGCCCGGCGTCGAGGTGCTGAACCTGCTCGACGACAGGATCGTCGCCGACCTCGCTGCCGGCGGGGCGGCCGCCGCCTCCGTCCCAGGGCGCCTCACGCACCTCGCGTCAGACGCGAGGGAGGCAGGCGCCGACGTGGTGATGTTCACCTGCTCGTCGATCTCCGGTTTCGCCGGAGAGGTGTCCGGCGCCGCGGGGATCCCGGTGCTGCGGATCGACGAGGCCATGGCCGACCGCGCGGTGGCGACGGGGTCACGGATCGCGGTCATCGCGACCCTCCGGACGACCCTCGCTCCCACCGTGCGGCTCATCCGGGAGCGCGCCGAGGTCGCCGGGGCAACGCCCGAGCTGTCCGAGATCCTCGTCGAGGGCGCCTTCGACGCCGTCGTCTCGGGCGACCGGGATCGCCACGACGCCCTCGTCGCCGGCGCGATCGACGCAGCCGCAAC
>DATITN010000158.1:0-17557 GCA_035467795.1 Arachnia sp.
GCTCACCGATCTCGTTGCGGGCGGCGCCGAGCAGCGCCTGGGAGGCGGCCCGGGCGCCGGCGGCGAAGAAGATGCAGTCCCCCGGCTTGGCGCTGGTCTTCTCCGCGAGCCCGGCGCGCTCCGCGTCGGAGAGGTTCTTCGCGACGGGGCCGCCCAGCGCGCCGTTCTCGTCGAGGGTGACGTAGGCCAGGCCCTTGGCGCCGCGCTGCTTGGCCCACTCCTGCCAGGCGTCGAAGGTGCGGCGGGGCTGCGAGCCCCCGCCGGGCATCACGATGGCGCCCACGTAGGGGGCCTGGAACACGCGGAAGGTGGTGTCGGCGAAGTAGCCGGTGAGTTCGGTGAGCTCGAGGTCGAAGCGCAGGTCCGGCTTGTCGGAGCCGTACCGGTTCATGGAGTCCAGGTAGGTGATCCGCGGGAACGGCGTCTCCAGATCCGCCCCGATCAACGCCCAGATCTCCCTGATGAGGGCCTCGCCCAGCTCGATCACGTCGTCCTGGTCCACGAAGCTCATCTCGACGTCCAGCTGCGTGAACTCCGGCTGCCGGTCGGCGCGGAAGTCCTCGTCGCGGTAGCAGCGCGCGATCTGGTAGTAGCGCTCCATGCCCGCCACCATGAGCAGCTGCTTGAACAGCTGCGGGGACTGCGGGAGGGCGTACCAGGAGCCAGGCGCCAGGCGGGCCGGGACGATGAAGTCGCGTGCGCCCTCGGGGGTGGAACGGGTGAGGGTGGGGGTCTCGATCTCGACGAAGTCCCGCTCCCCCAGGACGCGCCGCGCGGCCTTGTTGACCTCGGAGCGCAGCCGGATGGCCGCACCCGGGGCGGGGCGGCGCAGGTCAAGGTAGCGGTACTTCAGCCGGGCCTCCTCGCCGACGGTGACCCGCTCGTCGATCTGGAAAGGCAGCGGAGCGGAGGTGTTGAGCACCTCGAGCTCGGTGATGGCGACCTCGATCTCGCCGGTGGGGAGGTCCGGGTTGTTGTTGCCCTCGGGGCGGATCTCGACGACGCCGGTGACCTTGATGCAGTACTCGTTGCGCAGGTCATGGGCGCCGGTGGCCTCGAGGAGTTCGTCGCGGATGACCACCTGGACGCGCCCGGATGCGTCACGCAGGTCGATGAAGGCCAGGCCGCCGTGGTCGCGGCGCTTGGCCACCCATCCGGCAAGTACGACCTGGTTTCCTGCGTGCCCGGCGCGGAGCGCCCCGGCGTCGTGGGTGCGGATCACGGTATTCCTCTCGTTGCGCTGCATAGACAGTGCAGCTGGCCCCGACATCGTAACGGCTCGCCGCCCGGGCCCGGTACCTGGCGAGGCGCCGCTCAGGCCTCCGGGGCCCCAACGGAGGGCCGAAGGTCCGCGAGGGGTGGCTGCCACGTGACCGGCGAGGCGGCCACCTGTTCGCCGGTCCGGATGTCCTTGACCGAGTCCTCGTAGCCGGCGCCGAACCACACGAACGGGATGCCCCTGCGCTCGGCGAAGCGGATCTGCTTGCCGAACTTGTCGGCCTTCGGGGCAACCTCCACCGCGATCCCCCGCGACCTCAGCAGTGCCGCGATCTCGATGGCCCGCTCACGCGAGTCCTCGTCGTCGACGGCCACCAGGACCGCGCTCGGCACGCTGCGCGAGGAGACGAGCCGTCCCTTGCCGATCAGCGGGACGAGGATGCGGGTGATGCCGAAGGAGTAGCCGACGCCGGGGAAGGTCACCTTTCCGTCGCTGGCCAGCGAGTCGTAGCGACCGCCGGAGGCGACGGAGCCGAGCTTCTCGGAGCCCGCGAGGAACGTCTCGTAGACGGTGCCGGTGTAGTAGTCCAGCCCGCGGGCGATCTTGAGGTCCGCGACGACGCGGTCGGGCACGGAGCGGCGCGCCACCCTGACCAGGGCGGACAGTTCCTCCAGGCCGACGTCCAGGAGCTCGTGGGTGACGCCGAGGGCGCGCACGTCGTCGACGAAGGACTCGTCGCCTGCGGAGATGCCCGCCAGCGCGACGCAGGCGCGTGACTGTGCCTCGGAGAGCCCCACCTCGGCCGTCAGCAGCTCCGCCACGGCCCCCGGCCCGATCTTGTCGTACTTGTCCACCCGCTGCAGCACGGCGGCGGGGTCCTCGATTCCCAGGCCCCGGTAGAAGCCTTCGGACAGCTTCCGGTTGTTGACGTGGAGTGAGACCGGCGGGAGGCCGAGGTCGCGGTGCAGCTTCTCGAACACGTCGACTGCCACCAGCGGGATCTCCACGTCGTGGTGCGCCGCGAGTGCGTCCTGCCCCACGATGTCGATGTCTGCCTGCGTGAACTCGCGGTACCGGCCCTCCTGCGGGCGTTCCCCGCGCCACACCTTCTGTACCTGGTAGCGCCGGAACGGGAACGCCAGGTGGCCTGCGTTCTCCAGCACGTAGCGCGCGAAGGGAACGGTGAGATCGAAGTGAAGACCCAACTCGTCAGCGTCGCCCGCCTCGGCGTGCAGCCGGCGCACCACGTAGATCTCCTTCTCGATCTCTCCCTTGCGCGCCAGCTGCGCCAGCGGTTCGACGGCGCGGGTCTCGATGGGCGCGAAGCCGTGCAGTTCGAAGGTGCTGGTCACGACGTCGAGGACGCGGTTCTCGATGATCCGTCCGGAGGGGAGGAACTCGGGGTAACCGCTGAGCGGCTTGGGGCGGGACACAGGGTTCCTCACAAGGGGTTCGGCTGCAGGAAGGGGTTCGAGTCGAGCTCCTGGCCGATGCTGGTGGGCTGACCGTGGCCGGGCAGCAGCGGCGTCTGGGCCGGGAAGTGCGTGGCGATGCGCCGCAGCGACTCGCGCATCTCGGCCATGCTACCGCCGGGCAGGTCGGTGCGCCCGATCGTGCCCGCGAACAGCACGTCGCCGGTGAACACCACGGAGGTGCGCGCGGAGGTGAACTCCAGGAGGGTAGAGCCCGACGTGTGGCCGGGGGCCGGGAACGGTGTCACCAGGATCCGCGCGAGCGTGATCGGGCCCTCGAAGTCACGCACGTCCACCACCGGCGGCAGCGTGTCCGAGCCGGTGAGCTGACGCATCAGTTGACCCCCCTGGGGGCCGAGCCCGTCACCTGGCCGAACCAGCAGGTGCTGATCGGCCTTCGCCAGGTACAGGGGGATGTTCCAGTGGGCTGCCAGGAGGTGCGCGTCTCCCACGTGGTCCAGGTGGCCGTGGGTGGCCACCAGCGCCACCGGATGCAGCCCACGTTCGGCCACTGCGGCCAGCACCGGCTCGGCCGCCGTGATGCCCGGATCGACGATGATGCACTCGGCGGTGTCCTCGTGCGGTGAGACGAGGTAGCAGTTGGACTGCCAGGGCGATACCTGGATGGGCTGGATGAGCACGACGACACCCTATACGGCTAGATTGGCCCCATGAGCGAATCGCAAGCGCCCTCCGATTTTGGCCGTGTCGATGCCGATGGCACGGTCTACGTCCGCGTGGGTGACACCGAACGAAGTGTCGGGCAGATCCCCGACTCCACCCCTGATGAAGCCATGGCGTTCTACGTTCGGCGCTTCCAGAATCTGGCCGCGGAGGTGGGCCTCCTTGAATCGCGGGTGGCCGCCCAGGCCATGTCTCCGGAGGAGGCACGCTCCGCAATCGGCACCGCACGCACGAACGTGACCGGGGCCAACGCGGTCGGGAACCTGGAGGCCCTGACCCGCCGCCTCGACGCCCTTCTGGAGGTGCTCCCGGCCCAGATCGAGGCCAGGAAGGCGCAGCGGGCGGAACAGAATTCCGTCACGGTCGCCGCCAAGGAGGCCATGGTCGAGGAGGCCGAGAAGCTCGCTGAGGGTGACGACTGGCGCGGCGGCGTGGACCGGTTCCGCGTGCTGCTCGAGGAGTGGAAGGCCCTCCCCCGTGTGGACCGCGCCACGGACAACGAGCTGTGGCACCGCTTCTCCTCGGCCCGCACGCAGTACACGCGCCGTCGCAAGACCCACTTCGGTGAGCTGAACCAGCGCCGGGACGGGGCGAAGGAGGCCAAGGAAGCCATCATCGCCGAGGCCGAGCCGTTGGCCGCCTCGACGGACTGGGGCGCCACATCGGCCGCGTTCCGCGACCTGATGCAGCGCTGGAAGGCAGCCGGGAGCGCGCGCCGCGCCGAGGATGACGCCCTCTGGGCAAAGTTCCGCGCCATCCAGGACGCCTTCTTCGACGCGCGCACCGCGGCGCAGAGCGCCGTCGACGGCGAGCAGGCGGAGAACCTCGCGGCCCGGTTGGCGTTGGTTGAGCAGGCGGAGAAGGACCTGGATGGTGTCACGGACGTGGAGGGCGCCAAGACCATCCACCGGGACTTCCTGGCCAAGCTCAACCTGCTCGGTCACGTGCCGAGGACCGCGATGCGGGACCTGGACGCCCGAGTGCGCGCCCTCGGGGACAAGATGGCCACGATGGAGGCCGACGAGTGGCGCAGGACGGATCCGGAGGCGCGCAGGCGTGCCCAAGACACTGTCGCCATGTTCGAGGTACAGATCGCCAAGCTCGAGAAGGACCTGGCCGCGGCCGAGGCCAAGAGCGACGCGAAGCGGGCCAAGGACGCCAAGCAGTCCATCGAGACGTATCAGAGCTGGCTGGAACAGGCCCGCGAGACCCTCGCGGACTTCACAGGCTAACCAGCCACGCGATACACGTCGTAGACCCCCGGGATCCGGCGCACCTGAGCGATCACATGCTGCAGGTGCGTCGGATCTTGCGATTCGAACGTCATACGGCCGCTGAACTGGCGCTGCTTGTTGGTGGTGATGTTGACCGAGAGGATGTCGACGTGCTGCTCGGACAGAACCGATGAGACGTCCGACAGGAGGCGTGCACGGTCGATTCCCTCGATCTGGATCGTCACCAGGAAGCTCGCACCCTGCTCGTGACCGGACCACGCCACGTCGACGATGCGCTCCGGCTCCTTCATCAGCGCCGGCACGTTGGAGCAGTCCGCGCGGTGCACGGACACCCCCTCGCTGCGGGTGACGAATCCGATGATCTCGTCCCCGGGCAACGGATAGCAGCACTTGGCGAACTTCGCAGCCACTGAGCTGTCGCCGTCGACGAGGATGTGGGCGCCGTCGCGCACCGGGCGTCTGCGCTGCCTCACCACGAGGTCCTCGGTGACCGTGTCTACGGCCTCCTCCTCGCCGCCGTGCAGAACGATCAGCTTCTCCACCACGCCCTGGGAGCCGAGATGCCCCTCTCCGATGGCGGCGTACAGGTTGGGAACGTCCTTCAGTCCCAGCTCGTTGGCCACGGCCGTCAGGTTCTCCAGCGTCAGGAGGCGCTGCATCGGGATGCCGGTGCGGCGCAGGTCCTTGGCCAGCGCATCCTTGCCCTGTTCGATGGCCACGTCGCGGCGCTCGCGCGAGAAGTGCGCCTTGATCTTCTGCCGGGCGCGGCTGGAGACGACGAAGCCCAACCAGTCACGGCTGGGACCTGCACCTTCGGCCTTCGAGGTGAGGACCTCGACCTTGTCGCCTTGGGCCAGCCGTGTGCTGAGCGCGACCAGGCGGCCGTTGACGCGGGCACCGATGCAGCGGTAGCCCACCTCGGTGTGGACGGCGAACGCGAAGTCCACGGGCGTGGCACCCAGCGGCAGCGCGATCACCTCGCCCTTGGGTGTGAAGACGTAGATCTCGTCCGAGTTGATCTCGAACATCACCGAGTCCAGGAACTCGCTGGGGTCCTCGGTCTCCTTCGACATCACGCCCAGCTGGTGCATGGCGCGCAGGCCGGCCTCCTCTGGCGTGACGCCCTCGCGGAGGTCCGCCTTGTACTTCCAGTGCGCCGCGACGCCGTACTCGGCGCGACGGTGCATCTCGTGGGTGCGGATCTGCAGCTCGACGGGCTCGTTGTTGACGCCCAGCACGGTGGTGTGGAGCGACTGGTAGAGGTTGAACTTCGGCCCGGCGATGTAGTCCTTGAAGCGGCCGGGGATGGGCTTCCACGCGGCGTGCGCCACCCCGAGCACGGCGTAGCAGGTGGCGGTGTCCTGGACGAGGACGCGCAGCCCGATGAGGTCGTAGATCTCCTTGAAGTCACGGCCGCGGACCATCATCTTCTGGTAGATCGAGTAGTAGTGCTTGGGGCGGCCGTAGACGGTGGCGGTGATCTTCGCCTCGCTGAGCAGGTTCTGGAACTCGGCGATCAGTTCCCTCAGATACCGCTCGCGGTAGGGGGCCTGCTGGGCCACCATGTCCACGATCTCCGAATAGACCTTGGGCTCGATGACGGAGAACGACAGGTCCTCCAGCTCCCACTTGATGGTGTTCATGCCCAGCCGGTGGGCGAGGGGGGCGAAGATGTTGAGGGTCTCGGTGGCGATCCGGACCTGCTTGTCCGGCCTCAGGAAGCCGATGGTGCGCATGTTGTGCAGCCGGTCAGCCAGTTTGATCACCAGGACCCGCACCTCCTCGGAGGTGGCCATGATCATCTTGCGGATCGTCTCGGCCTTGGCCGTCTCCCCGTACGTCAGCTTGTCCAGCTTCGTGACGCCGTCGACCATCCGCGCAACCTCGTCGGAGAAGTCCAGGCGCAGCTGCTCCAGCGAATAGGGCGTGTCCTCGACTGTGTCGTGCAGGAGCGCGGCCACCAGCACCGGTTCGGTCATCCCGAGCTCGGCCAGGATGGTGGCCACGGCCAGCGGGTGGGTGATGTACGGGTCCCCCGACTTGCGCTTCTGCCCCTCGTGGCATTGATCGGCAACCCGGTAGGCGCGCTCGATCACGTCGAGATCCGCCTTGGGATGGTTGGACTTCACGATCCTGAACAGCGGGTCCAGGACGGCGGACTTGGAGCGCACCGCGCCGAGACGGGCCAGCCTGTGTCGCATCCGCAACCGCGGCTGCTCGGGGCCGGTCACCAGACGGGACACGCCGGTCAGCGATTCCTCTGACATGGGTCGCCTCCCTTCGCGCCGCTAGAGCCCAATCGTAGCCGCCTACTCGTCGTAGGAGCGCGACAGCAGCCCGTGGGAATCCTTCGCCGGGGGCTGCGCACGACGCACGACGATCAGCTCGTCGCCGATCTCGATCTTGGTGGCCGTCTGATCGTAGAAGCGGCGCAGGGTGCCGTTGCGGATGATGCCGATGACGCGTTCGCCCTGCACGGACGACGGCGGCTGCCCGGCCTCCTGGGGCTCGGCCAGCCTCTGATGGACCTCGAGGCCCTCGGCTCCGGTGAGCATGTCCTGCATGATGGTGCCCAGCTCGGGACCGATGGCTGAGAGGCCGAGGAGCCGGCCGACCGTCTCGGAGCTGGTCACCACCGACGACGCACCGGACTGGCGCACCAGCGGGACGTTCTCGTGCTCCCGCACCGCGACGACCACGCCTGCGGTGGGGTTGAGCTGCCGGACCGTGAGCGTGGCCAGGATGGCCGTGTCGTCGCGGTCCAGGGAGATGATGACCTGCTTGGCCTTGCTGATCTCGGCCCGGCGCAGCAGCTCACGGCGGGTGGCGTCGCCCTGGAACGCGGCGAGCCCGTCGAAGTTGGCGTCAGCCACCGCGCTGGCGTGCGCGTCGATGACCAGGATCTTCTCGGCCGGCTCTCCGTGGCGGCGCAGCGTGTTGACGGCGCTGCGGCCCTTGGTGCCGTATCCGATCACGACGACGTGGTTGCGCATCTTCCTCCTCCAGAACGTGTCTTTGATGCTCCTGCTGCCCTCCTTCGTCAGCACCTCGATGGTGGTGCCGACGAGGAGGACGAGGAAGGCGATGCGCAGCGGGGTGACCAGCAGGACGTTGATCAGGCGCGCGTGCGGGGCCACCGGGGTGATGTCACCGTAGCCGGTGGTGGTGACGGTCACCGTCGAGTAGTAGAGCGCGTCCAGCAGGGACACCCCGTCGCCCGCGGTGTTGTCGATGTAGCTCTCGTGGTCCAGCCACACGATCAGCGTGCTGATCAGGAGCAGCGCCAACGCCATCAGTGCACGGCGGGCCAGTTCCTTGAACGGCGAGGAGCTGATCCGCGGCAGGCTGACCAGCGACAGCACCCCGCCCCGTCCGCCGGGCTCCAACTTGGCCATGGCTCAGACCGTCAGGACGGCGGTGAGATTGTCGATCCCCAACTCCGCGAGCCGTTGGCGACCGCCCAGGAAGCTCAGTTCCATCAGGACGCTGACGTGCACGAGCTCGGCGCCCATCTGCTTCACCAGGGCGGCCGTGGCCCCCACGGTGCCACCGGTGGCGAGGACGTCGTCGACGACCAGCACCCGCGCCCCCTCCCGGATGGCGTCGCGGTGCATCGAGAGGGTCTCGAACCCGTACTCCAGCTCGAAGGACTCCGAGATGGTCTCGCCGGGCAGCTTTCCGGGCTTGCGGACGGGCACGAAGCCGGCGCCCAGCGCCAGCGCGACGGGTGCGGCGAAGATGAAGCCGCGCGCCTCCATGCCCACCACCACGTCGATGCCGCGCGGCGCCGTGGTGACGAGCTCGGTGACCGCCGCCTGGAACCCCTGCGGGGAGGCCAGCAGCGGGGTGATGTCCTTGAACACCACACCGGGGCGCGGGAAGTCCGGCACGTCGGAGATCAGTCCGCCCACCAGCTCGCGGCGCTTGGCGGATTCGTTGACGATCATCGCTTGCCCTTCCTCTCCGCACGGGATCCGCCGGTGCGCCTCTGCTGACGCTCGCCGGCGGCCAGGAATGCCTCGCCGTCGACGAGGGCCATCGGTTCAGCTGCGGCGTCCAGCGACTGCTTGTGTGCGCCGGCGCGCTGCGCGGCGCGGGCCTTGCGACGGGCCAGCTGCTCACGGTGCTCCACCATGGCCGGTTCGCGTTCCCGCAGCCACGCAAGGATCGGCGCGGCGATGAACAGCGACGAGTAGGCGCCGGCGATCATGCCGATGAGCAGCGCGAGGCCGAGATCCGCCAGAGGCCCGCTCTGCAGCGTGGCGCCGGCGATGAACAGGGCCAGGACGGGCAGCACGCCGATCACGGTGGTGTTGAGCGAGCGCACCAGGACCTGGTTCACGGCCAGGTTGGCCTGCTCCGAGTAGGTGTGGCTCGTGTGCTCGATGCCCTTGACGTTCTCGCGGATCTTGTCGAACACCACGACGGTGTCGTACAGCGAGTAGGCAAGGATGGTCAGCACGCCGATCACGGTCGACGGGGTGACGGTGAAGCCCACCGCCGCGTAGACGCCCACGGTGACGAGTAGGTCGTGGAAGACGGCCACAACCGCGGCCACGGACATCTTCCAGTCCCGGAAGTAGACGGCGATCAGCGCCATCACCAGCACGATGAACACCACCAGCGCGATCGTTCCCTGGCGGGTGATCTGCTCGCCCCAGGAGCCGCTGATGGCGTTGTAGGTGACGTCGTTGACCGTTGAGCCCGCGATGCGGGCCACCTCCGCGCGAACGACGTTGGTCTCGTCTGGGCTGAGTGCCCGGGTCTGCACGCGGATCGCGTCCTCGCCGAGGGCGAAGACCTGCGGGGCCAGGTCCTCGACGGCGACGTCGGCCATCTGGGCGCGCACCTCGTCGACAGTGCCCTGCTGGATGCTCATCGGGGCCTGGAAGTCCGTGCCCCCGCTGAACTCGATGCCCAGGGTGAGACCGCGCCACACGAGCAGCAGCAGCGAGACGCCGATGATCACCGCCGACACGATGAACCACAGGCGCCGGTTCTTGATGAAGTCGTAGCTGGTCTGGCCCGTGTAGAGCCGCTCGGCGATCCCGAGCTTCCTGGTGGACATCAGGCCTCCTGCGGGACGGTTGGGGCGGCGGCCGTGGCGCGCCTGATGCGGCGACCGAGCAGGGAGTCCCGGGTGACGCCCATGCGGTGGGCGTCGAGCCCGGACCACTTGTGACCCTCCCCGAAGAACTTCGTGCGGCTGAGCAGCTCGACGAGGGGCTTGGTGAAGAAGAACACCACGGCAAGGTCGATCAGCGTGGTGAGGCCGAGCGTGAACGCGAAGCCCTTGACCGCGCCGACGGCCAGGACGAACAGCACCACAGCCGACAGGAGCGACACTGCGTCGGAGATGACGATGGTGCCGCGCGCCTTCGCCCAACCGGCCGAGAGGGCGGACTTGAGGCTGCGCCCCTCCCGGATCTCGTCGCGGATGCGCTCGAAGTAGATGATGAACGAGTCTGCCGTGACGGCGATGCCGACGATGGCACCTGCGATGCCGGGGAGGTTGAGCGCGAAGCCCATCACCGATCCCAGCAGCACCATCATCGCGTAGGTGGCCGACGCGGCCACCGCGAGCGAGAGCACCACGACGATGCCCATGCCACGGTAGTAGAGGAAGCTGTAGAGCATGACCACGAGGAGCCCGATCATGCCGGCGATGATGCCGACCCGGAGCTGCTCGCCGCCCAGCGTGGCCGAGACGGTCTCCACCTGGGACGGCTCGAACGACAGCGGCAGGGAGCCGTATTTCAGCACGTTGGCCAGGCCTGCAGCCGACTCGGCGGTGAACCCGCCGCGGATGATCGCATCACCGTTGGTGATCCGGCTCTCGGCCGTGGCCGCTGACTCGACGGTGCCGTCGAGGACGATCGCGAACATGTTGCGCGGCTCGGCCGCCCCCACCAGGGCGCCGGTCAGCTCTGACATGCTGGCGGTGCCCTCTGCGTTGAAGCTGAGCGTCACCGCGTACTGCAGCTCACCCTGGGGAATCCCGAACGAGGCGGTGGACAGGTCCTGACCGCGCACCGCGACGGGGGCCAGGAGGAACTTCTGCAGGCCCTCCGTGTCACAGGCCACCTGGGAGGTCAACGGATCGTCGGCCACCTCGTCGCCGCACGTGAAGTCCAGGAACTCCTGGTACTGGGCCTCCGTGGGCTCATAGGCGAGCACCTCGGCGATGGGCAGCTGATCCACCGGCTCGCCGTCGGGGCCGGGCGACGGGGAGGGCGTGGGGCTGGGGGCGGGTGTGGGGAGGCCGGGCAGCGGCGACGCCGACGGGTCCGGAGAGGCCGACGGGTCCGTGCCGGTGCCCGCGGCCACCTGGAGCACTGGGCGGAACTCGAGCTGAGCGGTGGCGCCCACGAGCTGGACCAGATCGTCGCGCTCGACGTTGGGCGCCGAGACCACGATGTTGCGCTCTCCTTGGATGACCACTGAGGCCTCACCGACACCGAGGCCGTCGACGCGCTGCTGCATGATGTCGCGGGCGAGCTCGAGCGACTCCAGGGGCACGGAGTCGTTCGTGGCCGTCAGGGTGATCGTCTGCCCGCCCTTGAGGTCGAGGCCGAGCTTCGGCGTCCACGTGTTGGTCGCCGCCATGATGGTGTAGAGACCCGCGATGATGAGCAGGAAGACAGTGAGGACGACGCCGGGGCGCCCCCTCTTCGCTGAGGTGGCCACCGTTACTTGGTGTCCTCCGCACGCGGCTCCGCGGTGCGATCCTGGAAGAACGTGTCATCGGCTGAAGGACCGTCGTTGACGGGCGTCACCGCGTCGTCGGAGGGCGTCTCGGCCAAAGCCGGGGTGAGGTCCGAGTCATCGCCGGTGACTTCGTCGCCTTCGGCGGCCTCGTCGGTGAATTCGAACTCCTCGTCCTCAGGCAGGACCTTGCGCGCCACGTTGCCCTTCAGCACCGTGACCTCGACTCCTGGGGCGAGCTCGATGATCAGCTGACGCTCACCGACGTAGGCGACGGTGCCGAACATGCCCGAGGTGAGGAGGACGCGTTCACCGATGCTGAGCCCTGACTGCATCTCCTGGTGCTGCTTGGCGCGCTTCTGCTGAGGGCGGATCATGAGGAAGTACATGACCGCGAACAGCGCGATCATCATGAGGATGAGGTCCATAGTTCGTTTCACTCCGTACGTGGGTAAGCCATCGATCAGGATAGCGGTGCCTGCAAGGATAACCGCGCCGAGGCGCCTCAGGCCCCAACGTCGACCGGCGTGGCCCCGGCCAGCATCTGGTGGACGCCGTCGAGGATCTCCACCGGGCGGTAGGGGAACTGTGTCATCGAGGAGGTGGTGGAGATGCCGGTGAGCACCAGCACCGTGTGCAGGCCCGCCTCCATGCCCGCGACGATATCAGTGTCCATCCGGTCCCCGATCATGCCCGTCTCTTCGGAGTGGGCGCCGATCTTGTTCAGCGCGGAGCGGAACATCATCGGATTGGGCTTGCCCACCACGTAGGGCTCGCGGCCGGTGGCCTTGGTGATCAGCGCCGCCACCGCGCCGGTGGCGGGGACCACGCCAGAGGGCGTCGGCCCCGTCGCGTCGGGGTTGGTGGCGATGAACCGGGCCCCGGTGTCGATGAGCCGGATCGCGGTGGTGATGGCCTCGAACGAGTAGGTGCGGGTGTCGCCGATGACCACGAAGTCCGGGGCGCGGTCGGAGAGGACCATGCCGGCGTCGTGGAGGGCCGTCGACAGGCCCGCCTCCCCCACCATGAAGCAGGTCCCCCCGGGCTTCTGCTCGGCGAGGAACTTGGCCGTGGCCATCCCCGAGGTCCAGATCCTCTCCTCCGGCACGTTGAGGCCGGAATCCCTGAGGCGCGCCGAGAGGTCCCGCGGCGTGTAGGTGGCGTTGTTGGTGAGCACCAGGAACGGGGTGCCCGACGTCACCCAGTGGTCGATGAGCTCCTGCGCGCCCGGCAGCGCCCGGTTGTCGTGCACGAGCACGCCGTCCATGTCCGTGAGCCAGGCCTTGATGTCCGCACGCGTCCGCATGGCTGAAAGGCTACCGGTCCGTCGCCTGGACCCTAACCGGGCGCCCGGCTAGTCGAACAGCGCGGGGTTGGCTGAGGGCACCGACATGCCGAGGTGGGCGTACGCAGCCCGGGTGGCGACGCGACCGCGGGGGGTGCGCACCATGAGTCCCTCCCGGATGAGGAACGGCTCGGCCACCTCCGCGATGGTCTCGATCTCCTCCCCCACGCTGAGCGCCAGCGTGGAGAGCCCGACGGGGCCGCCGTCGAACAGGCGGCACAGCGCCACGAGGACCGAGCGGTCCAGCCGGTCCAGGCCACGCTCGTCCACCTCGTAGAGCTCCAACGCAGCCCGCGCGACGAAACGGTCCACGTCCGGGTGCCCCTTGACCTGCGCGAAGTCCCGCACCCGCCTCAGCAGACGGTTGGAGATCCGCGGCGTGCCGCGGGAGCGGGTCGCGATCTCCCGGCGCGCGGCGTCGTCGATCCGCACCCCCAGCTTCCCTGCCGAGCCCGCGACGATCCCCTCCAGGTCCTCTGAGGCGTAGAAGTCCAGCTGGGCGGTGAACCCGAACCGGTCCCGCAGGGGTCCGGGCAGGAGCCCCGCCCGGGTGGTGGCGCCCACGAGGGTGAACGGCGGCAGCTCGATGGGGATGGCCGTGGCGCCGGGCCCCTTGCCGACGATGACGTCCACACGGAAGTCCTCCATAGCCAGGTAGAGCAGTTCCTCGGCGGGGCGGGACAGCCGGTGGATCTCGTCGAGGAAGAGAACCTCCCCCTCATCCAGGCCGGACAGGATCGCGGCGAGGTCACCCGCGTGCTGGATCGCGGGGCCTGAGGAGATCCGCAGCCCGGTGCCGAGCTCGGCCGCGATGATCATGGCCAGAGTGGTTTTTCCCAGGCCGGGGGGGCCCGACAGCAGGACGTGGTCCGGGGCGGTGCCGCGGTGGCGGGCGGCGTCCAGGACGAGCGCCAGCTGCTCCCGCACCCGCGGTTGGCCCTCAAACTCGGCCAACCGCTTGGGGCGCAGGGCCGCCTCGTAGTCGCGGTCCTCGACGTCTGCCGTCGGGTCCACCTCGGTGTGGTCCATCACCGCCTCGCCAGCGAGTTGAGGGCGGCGCGGAGCAGCTTCGCCACCCCGATCCCGGGATCGGCCTCGACGAGGTGGGCGACGTTGTCACAGGCGGCCTCGGCGTCCCGCGACGACCAGCCGAGGCCCTGGAGCCCTTCGCTGACCTGCGCGCGCCATGCGTCCCTGTCCTCGGGGCCGGGGGCGTCGCCCGCGGGCGTGTCCACCAGGACCATCACTCTGTCCTTCAGCTCGATGACCAGCTTCTGCGCGCCCTTGAGCCCGATGCCGGGCACCGCGCACAGGCGCTTGACGTCCTCTGTCAGCACGGCGCGCCGCAGCTCGCCCGGGGTGAGCACCGACACGATGGCAAGGGCCAGCTTCGGGCCGACCCCTGTGGCCGTCTGGGCCAGTTCGAAGGCCTGTCGCTCCCCCTCCTCGCCGAAGGCGAACAGCGTCAAGGAGTCTTCCCGCACCACGAGGGTGGTGTGCAGGGTGGCGCGCTCCCCCACCCGGAGGCCGGCGGCGGTCTGCGGGGTGGTGAGCACCCGGAAGCCGATGCCGCCGACGTCGAGCACGCCGTAGGTGGCGCCCGCCGTCACGACGGTGCCGGTGAGGAGGGCGATCATCGGGTCCCCTTGGCTGCCGCGACCGCCGCGGCGTAGCGGTTGGTGGCGCCCCCGCGCCAGGCGTGGCACACCGCCACAGCCAGGGCGTCCGCGGCGTCGGCCGGCCTGGGCGGTTCGGTGAGCTTCAGGATGCGGGTGATCATGAGTGCCACCTGCGCCTTGTCGGCGGAGCCGGAGCCGGTGACGGCGGCCTTCACCTCCGAGGGCGTGTGGAAGGTCACGGGCAGGCCGCGGCGGGCGCCGTTGAGCGCCGCGACACCGGCGGCCTGCGCCGTGTCCATCGCGGAGTTGACGTTGTGCTGGGAGAACACCCGCTCGATGGCCACCGCCTCCGGCGCGTAGTCGTCGAACCAGCCCGCCAGCCCCACTTCGAGCGCCAGCAGGCGCTGCGCGATGTCCAGGCCCACCGGGGTGCGCACCACCCCCACGGCCACCAGCCGCGGCGGCTTCCCGACGGTGCCGTCGACGATCCCTACGCCGCAGCGGGTGAGGCCGGGGTCGATGCCGATGATGCGCATGCCCGGCGGATCAGTCCTCGGCCTCGAGGGCCTCGGCGACCTCCGGGGTCACGTCGAGGTTGGTGAAGACGTTCTGCACGTCGTCGGAGTCGTCGAGGGCGTCCATGATGCGGAACACCTTCTGCGCCACGTCGAGGGAGTCGACCTCCTGGTCGAAGGACGGCACGAACTGCACCTCGGAGGAGTCGTAGTCCAGCCCCGCCGCCTCGATGGCCTTGCGGACCTCGACGGTGTCGTTGGGGTCGCAGACCGCCTCCCACACGTCCCCGTCGTCGTCGACCTCCTCGACGCCGGCCTCCAGGGCCGCCTCGAGCAGGTCGTCCTCAGCGATGTCCTTCCCGCCCTGCTGCTTGGGGACGGTCACGACGCCCTTCCGGGCGAACAGGCGCTGCACCGAGCCGACGTCTGCCATGGTGCCGCCGTTGCGGGTGACCGCCACGCGCACGTCCGAGGCGGAGCGGTTGCGGTTGTCGGTGAGGCATTCGATGAGGATCGCCACGCCTGCCGGGCCGTAGGCCTCGTACATGATGGTCTCGTAGTCCGCGCCCCCGGACTCAGCGCCGGAGCCGCGCTTGACCGCGCGGTCGATGTTGTCGTTGGGCACAGAGGACTTCTTGGCCTTCTGGACGGCGTCGTACAGGGTGGGGTTACCGGCGAGGTCACCGCCGCCCAGCCGGGCCGCGACCTCGATGTTCTTGATCAGCTTGGCGAACAGCTTGCCCCGCTTGGCGTCAATGACCGCCTTCTTGTGCTTGGTCGTCGCCCACTTGGAATGGCCGCTCATCCTTGTCCCACCTTCTTGCGCTCCGTCGTCTGTACTGGCCGACAGCTTATCGCGGGCTCAGGGAACCACCTTCGTGAGGAGCGCCACCGCGTCGCGTGTCGTCCAGCTGAGCTCGGCGGAGAGCCGCTGCACGCCCACCCCATCGGGGGTGTCGATGCCGATGCCGGCCTCGTGACAGCCGGATTCCCGCATCGCCTCCAGGCAGCGACCCATCAGTGCCAGCGAGATCTTGTGGCCGCGGTGCTCCGGGTGGACGCCGAACCGCTCGATCCAGCCCACCGGTGCCCCATCGTCGTCGGTGTCCGCCACGCCGCTCATGGCGTATCCCACCACCTGACCGTCGACGCTGGCCAGGAACGACCAGTCCGGGCGGAAGTCCGGATCGTGGAGACGCGCCGCCCACACGTCCGTGGTGACCTCATGACCCATGCCGTTGAAGCACAGGTTGTGCAGCTGCCGTACCCCCTCGGAGTGCATGGGGGTGAACGCCTCCAGCTGCACGTCCTCGACTGCGAGTGACGCGACGGGCCGGGTGAGGTCGCGGTGGAGATCGTAGTAGTAGCGCTCGATCGTGAAGCCGAGGCTGAGTGCCACCCGCTCGAGGCCGGGGCGCCCGAGCTCCGCGTAGCAGCCCAGCCACAGCGGCTGACCGGGCTGGAACTCGTCCCTCCAGGCGGCGGCATGGGTGACCTGCCAGTGCAGCAGCGCGGTCCCGATGTGGAGGTGCCGGTGGGTGGGGTGAACTCCGCCCATGAGGTACATCCGCAGCGGGTCCGTCTCGGCGACGTAGGCCACCGCGTAGGCCGAGAGGGACTGGTAGGCGTCGTAGCCGCCGACGGCGTGCGCCACCTGCAGGTTGCGCTGCGTGATCGATGCCGCCACGCCGGACAGCACGGAATCCTCCAAGGCGTCGAGCTGGCTGCGGAAGTTATCGAGATCGGCAGCGTCGTCCGGGCCGAGGAGTCGCCACGCGAGGTGCGGCTCCACATAGACATCCATGCCCCGCGCTACCGCCAGATCCTGTGCTCGGGGGCGGCCTTGGGTGCGGCCTGGTCCCAGAGCCGACGCCAACGCGGCGCGGACAGGGTGGTGCCCGAGTTGGCGCCGCCGCGCCGACGCTGCACCGTCCACCACGACAGATCGCCCTCGAGGACGAGTTCCTCGACGCGGGCCTGCACCTCGGCCGTTGTCTCCGCCAGGGAGCGTCCCCGGGTGTAGAGGGGGGCGCCGAAGCGGATGGAGACCTTCGGCCGGCTGCGGAGCGCCAGTTTCAGGATGTTCTGCAGCTTGAATGTGCCGACGATGCCCACCGGCACGATGGGCACGCTGTGCTGGTTGGCCAGGGCCGCGGCGACGGTGGAGAACTCGCCGACAAGGCGGCGCTTGACCGGCTCGTCGGCGAACACCACCACGTTGCGCCCGCCGGCGATGGCCCGCGACGGGGCGATCATCGTCGGCCGCACCCTCGACGGCAGGGCGAAGCGCAGCAGGTGGTAGTCCATCGCCCCCTGCTCGTTGGCGGCGAACACGACGGGCGGCTCAAGGCCCGCAACGCTGTCGGCCGAGACCAGCTCGATGTCCAGGCGAAGGTTGAGCAGCCTCAGCATCAGGTGTCTCCCCGACAGTGCGGCGCGGAGGCTGAGCCTGTCCCGGGCCACGGCTGGCCGCGGGGGCGCCCCCGCGGGTGTGCCGGTGCGCAGCATCCCGGAGGCGATCTGCCTCAGGTCACGGGGCCATGTCAGCTTGGGCCGCTGGCGTCCGCGCCCGCTCTGCGCCCCTGACGGGAGCAGGCGGCTCCTCGCACATCGCCCAGCGCGAGCCCAGGACCGCGCAGCACCGTGATGGAGGGGGCGCGGCCCACCGTGTTCGATGCGATCTCGAGGGCGTCGGCGTAGGTGGTGGCGCTGCGGTGCCCGAGGATCGCGGCGCTGCGCCGGTCCCCGCCCACCCAGATCACG
>DATITN010000159.1:0-4177 GCA_035467795.1 Arachnia sp.
ACGACGGCGGAACCGTCACCTCGTCGCTGATGAACTCCGCGATCCGGCGCAGGTCGTCGTTGACGTCCATCCGCGTCGACGAGCAGGTGGGATGCAGCACCAGCGACGGCAGGGAGCGGGTCACCTCCAGGCGCGGCAGCAGCTGCTCCGCGGCGAACGTCACCACGTCCACGACGGTGGGCGTCCAGCCCTCCGTCATCCGCGCCAAGGCGTCCGTGCAGCTGGACGCATCAACCACGATGGTGGCGTCGCCGCCCCATTTCAGTGCCGAGCGGACGCGGCGCTGCATCGTGTAGTAACCGTCGGTGTAGCCCTTGGCCCTCCAGGGTGAGCCGCAGCACAGCCCCTCGGCGTCGAGCAGCGCCACCGGCACCCCCGCCCGCACACACAGCTCGTTGAAGGCGGAGAACACGCCCTGCCCTGTCGGGGCGAACATCGTCTGCAGGCAGGAGGGGAAGTACACGGCGGCGACGCCGGGGTGGGGACGGTGGCGGCGACGGGGTCTCCTGCGCAGCCCGGAGCCGCGGGGGAGGTCCTCGTCGTACCCGGGCACGGCGTCCTCGCCCAGCGCCCTGCGCCCGAGCCTGGTGGCGGCGGTGGCCAGGGGCCCCGTCGACTTCGCCACGGTGAGGGCCGCCGAGCCCATCCGCGTGGCCAGAGCCCACGTGCGGGCGGCCTGATTCCACGCCCGTTTCTCGACGCCGCCCACCCGCTCCTCGCGCTGGCGGCGGACCAGGTCTCCGGTGTTGATGCCCAGGGGGCACGCCACCTCGCACATGCCGTCGACGGCGCACGTGTCGATGGCCGCATAGTCGTACTCCTCGGCCACCTGACGCAGGAGCTCTGTGTCGTCCTTCCGGGCGGTCAGCTCGCGGCGCAGCACGATCCGCTGCCGGGGCGTGAGGGTGAGGTCCCGCGACGGGCACACGGGCTCGCAGAAACCGCACTCGATGCACGCGTCGACCTCGGGCTCGATGGTGGGCATGAGCTTGAGGTCCTTGAGGTGGGCATCCGGGTCGTCGGAGATGATCACGCCAGGGTTGAGCACCCCGGCAGGGTCGAACAGGTGCTTGATCTCGCGCATCACCTCATACAGCTCGTCGCCGTACTGGTCGCGCAGGAAGGGCGCCATGGCGCGCCCGGTGCCGTGCTCGGCCTTGAGGACACCGTGGTGGCGGAGGGTGAGGCGCACCAACTGGCGGGTGAACTTGCGGTAGCGCAGAAGGCCGGCGGGGTCGTCGAAGCGCTCGCTGAGGAGGAAGTGGATGTTGCCGTCGCGGCCGTGCGCGAACAGCGGCGCGTCCTCGTATCCGTGGCGGTGAAGGAGGTCCGCGAGGTCGCGGCAGGTGGCGGCGAATTCCTTCGGGGGCACGCAGATGTCCTCGAGCAGGGTGGTGGAGCCTGAGGGGCGGGCTCCGGCCACCAGCGCGTACAGCCCGCGGCGCAGCTCGACGAGTGCGTTGCGGTGGCGGACCTCCGTGGTCAGCTCCACGCTCCCCACCACGTCGAGGCCGGTGAGCTCGGCTGCTGCCGCGTCGAGGCGCGCGGCCAGGACCTGTTCGTCCACCTCGTGCAGCTCGACGAGCAGCGCGGCCTCGGTGGTCAGCTCACGGTCGCGGAGCAGGGCCGGTGCCCCGGGCTGCGTGCGCGCCACGCGAAGCGAGGCGGCGTCCATCAGCTCGATGGCCTCGAATCCGTGCTCGACGAGCCCCTGCACCGCCGCCGTGGCGGCGTCAAGGGTGGGGAACAGCGCCAACGCGGCCGCTGTGTGCGGGGCCAGCGGGACCGTGCGGAACGTTGCCTCGGCCACGAAGCCGAGGGTGCCCTCGTTGCCGATGAGGAGGTGCCTGATGATGTCGACGGGGCGATGGAACTCGAGCAGCGCGTTGAGGCCGTAGCCCATGGTGTTCTTGATGGCGAAGAGCCTGTTGATGTCCTTGATGGACGACGGGGTGGTCCGCAACCGCTTCCTTAGCATGTGCAGCCCGCCCACCAGGGGGGTCTCCTCGAGGCGCAGCGTGATGTCCGCCGTCGGGTCTGCGGTGTCGACGATCCGGCCGCTGGGCAGGACGAAGATCATGGATTGGAGCGTGTGGTAGCTGTTCTGGGCCACGCCCGAGAGCATGCCGCTGGAGTTGTTGGCGACGATGCCCCCGATGGTGCAGGCGATGTCGCTGGTGGGGTCCGGCCCGAGGCGACGACCGTGGCGCGCAAGCCGCGCGTTGACCGCGCGCAGTGTCGCTCCGGCCCCCGCACGGACCCGGGCGCCGCCGTCGAGCACTTCAATGTCGCGGAAGTGACGGCGCACGTCGACGAGCAGACCCGACGTGATGGCCTGCCCGCACAGGCTGGTGCCACCGGCCCGGAAGGTGATCGGCTGGCGGGTCTCCACGGCGTGGACCATCAGCGCCGCCACGTCCTCCACGGTCTCCGGAGTGACCACACCGGAGGGCATGAGGAGGAAAGGCGAGGCGTCGTGGGCCATGGCGAGGCGGGTGAGGGCGCGTTGGTCCGGCTCGATTCCGGTCTGTGCCCTAGCCACGTCGCTCAGCCTACCCAGGGTGGGGTGGCGAGTCCGAGAGGCCGGTTGGAGGAGGGCACGATTTCTTTGCTAACCTAGGGCGCACGCGGGCGTAGCTCAATGGTAGAGCGCTAGCTTCCCAAGCTTGATACGCGGGTTCGATTCCCGTCGCCCGCTCCACTCGAAGCCCCGGCCACCTAAGGTCGGGGCTTCGGCATGTCTCCGGTCGCCCTGGGCGCGGAGCGCCCGGTCGCGGACGCTACCGCAGGGTCATGCGGATCTGGCCATCGGGAGTGCCAATCGCACCGCTGCCCCAAGTGGCCGCCTCTCCCCATGTGGCCACCACGTCTCCGCTCGCGGCGACCCAGCCCGCCAGGTACTTCTTGGCGCTGACCTTCACCTCGAACTCCTCGTAGTCCAGGCCCTGAATCAAGTAGTGACCGTCCACGTCGGTCGTGGTTGACCATGTGCGTCCGCTGAAGTCGTACGGCGAGTAGCGCACCGTCGCACCTGCGATCGGTTCGTCGTTCTGGTTCACGACCTGACCCCACGCCTCGGCGGAGATGAGCGACACCGAGCCCAGCGAGTCGCCCGGCGATATCACGCACGTCGGGGGCTCAGCGGTGTAAGTGCCGGTGACCGGATAGTTAGGGTCCGTGACGGGCCCGTAGACCCAACCCGACTGCCACACCGCTGGGGCCTCGACCTTGATACAGACGGGCCCATCCCCGATGTCGAGACTGAACGCCCCGGTCGCGTCGGTGACGACGCTGGTGAAAGCTTTGGGGGCCGGGCTCCCACTGCGGGATGGCGCATACGCGCCGACCGTGACGCCGCTCAGGGCCTCGTAGTCACCGGAAACCCAAACATCCAGATCGGCATCGTAGTAGCCGGGTGATGTCTCGTGAACGACTGTGCCTGTAATGGGAATCGCGGCCGACGCCGAGGGCGCCCCGACTCCAGTCACCGCCAGTGCGATCAGGATCGCGAGGATTACTCTGAGGTGATTCATGATCCGCCTCCTTGGGGCGGGCCGGCTCGTGTGTCGGGTCTGGCTCAGTTCCATTGTCGGCCCGCTTGAGCCGATCTACTTGGAAACCATGGAACGCATTCAGCCCACCGGTCCGGGCACAGCAACGTGCGGCGACACGACCACCGGCCCGCTCGGGATCAGCCTTCGGTGACCTTCGCGGCCGTCTCCTCGATCTCCTGGCGTACGTCGCTGACCGTGTCCTCGAACTTGCTGAAGAGGAACGATGCGACGGTGCCCACCAACAGCATGGCCACCGCGAACAGCACCGCGGTGGTGAGGCTCAACCCGCTCGCTTCCAAGCCCTCCGAGGAGAAGGCGGGGAACACGACGGTGGGGAAGATCGCCAGCGACGAGCCGATCACCATGCCCAGGATGAAGTGGTACATGCCGCCGAAGTAGCGGTCGAACAGCCACGCCGCGCCCTTGGCGAGGAGCAGCACGCAGACCACCACGCCAAGGAACAGCGGGATGGTCACCGCGAAGTCGAAGTCCTTGATGCCGCTGGCCATCTTGTCGTAGAGGCCGAAGTAGATGAGGAAGTTCGACGGCGACATCCCAGGCACGATCACGCCCAGGCCGATCAGTGCGCCGGAGCCGAACCAGACGGGGATGCTCGGCGGCAC
>DATITN010000160.1:0-2652 GCA_035467795.1 Arachnia sp.
AGCGACTCGTCCACGGTGAGGGCCACACCCACCACCATCGGCACGCCCATGAGGGCCAGGAAGATGAAGACCGTCCGCCACGAGCCCACCAGAAGCAGCCCGGACCCGATCAGCGGCGCCGCCACGGGCGCGATCACCCCCATCAGCATCAACACGGTGATCAGCTGCGCCAACCGGGTCCCGCTGGCGTGGTCGGCGACCACCGCCCGCGACAGCACCTGACCGGAGCACGCGGCCCATCCCTGCACGGCCCGGAACACGAGGAGCAGCCCGATCGACGGGGCGGCCGCGCAGAGCAGGCTGGCCGCGATGTAGCACACCAGCCCCACCAGGAGCGGTCGGCGGCGTCCCACCGCATCCGACAGGGGCCCCCACGTCAGCTGGCCCACCGCGATGCCCAGCAGGTATGCGGTCAGGGTGAGTTGCGTGGAGGATGTCGACGCACCCAGATCCGCGGCCACCGTCGGCAGCGCAGGCAGGTAGGCGCTCGTGGACAGGGCATTGATGGCCGACAGCAGCGCGAGCACGCCGACCGTGACGCCCGTCAGGCCGGCGTCGGCGAAGAGGGACCCGCCGGCTCGTGCCCCGAGCCCCCCATCCGCGTCATCGCGCCCCGGCGCCACCGTCGACCACCTCACTCGCCGGGAGGGGCGGGGTCCAGGGCCTCGTCCAGGATCTCGATCGTCCCGGTCATCCCGTCCAGGCGGATCCGCTGCCCGGTGTGGAGCCTGGCGGTGGCCTGGTGGACGCCGACCACGGCGGGGATGCCGTATTCGCGGGCCACCACCGAGCCGTGGGTCATCATGCCGCCCACTTCGGTGATGAGGCCGCCGGCCGACAGGAACAGCGGCGTCCAGGCCGGGTCCGTGCCGGGGCAGACCAGGATCTCTCCGGGAAGCAAGTGGGTGGTCTGGGGATCGAACACCACTCTGACCAGGCCCTCCGCTATCCCAGGCGACACGGGGCTACCGCTCATCGCCCCGTCGACGCTGCCCAGCCCCTCGTAGAACGCGCGCCCGTCGCCGGCGATCACGCGCGGGACCTGCCGGCGTCGGCGCTCGCGCTCCGCGAGGTCCCGGCGCGCGGCCACG
This sequence comes from Arachnia sp., assembly GCA_035467795.1. Taxonomy (GTDB): domain Bacteria; phylum Actinomycetota; class Actinomycetes; order Propionibacteriales; family Propionibacteriaceae; genus Arachnia. The sequence goes on from DATITN010000160.1 coordinate 1,092, forward strand.
ACGGACCTCCACACCTCGGCCGGCTCGGCCCGGAGCCGTTCGAGCTCGTCCACGTGCAGGAAGAAGACATCCTCGGCGCGGTCCAGGACGCCGGCGGCGACCAGGTCCCCGCCGCTGGCCAGCAGCCCCTCCCGCACCAGCCCGAGGGCCCGGATCATCGTGAACTTCGGTGTCTCCCGGGCGCCCAGGAGATTGCGCATCCTGCCTACCATGAACCGGACGCTGGCCGCCTTCCCGCGGGCCCTCACACCGCCGGAGGAGGTCAGCAGAGCGACCAGCTCGTCGGTGGCCCGCGCGGCGCGCGCCGCGCCGCGCGCGAACACGGCGTCGGGCGCCTGCTCGGGATCGCGGATCTGCGTGTAGCTCTGCAGGCTGCGCATCACGTCGATCGGGTTCTCCCGCCAGCGGGGGACCCCGAGGTCGATCTCGCCGACGCCGCGCATCCCGTACTCCGCGAGGAAGGCCGCGACCGCCCCCTGGGCACGGGCGGGGAGCTGACCGGCGGCATACCGGTCGGCCAGCTCGGCGGCCTCCAGCTCCCCGAACGCGCGCAGCGAGGCCGGCTCCGCCTGAATGTCGGCGGCCGTGCGCCACAGGGCCAGGTCCATCTCCGTGGTCACGTTGCCGGGCAGCCCGCGGAGGACCTCCATCGCCAGCACCTGTGCCTGATCGCCGGCTTCGTGCGCCGTCGCCTTCACGCGGACCATCATGGCCATGCCCGGTCCGATGATGGGGATGAAGGCGCGCACCACAACCGGGAACAACCCCTCCAAGGTCGCCCTCATGGCCCGTGCCCTGGCGGCCAGGCGCACCCACGGATCGGCGTCTGCGCCGGCCTCGACCTCCCGTCGCTGCGCATCGGCGAGCAGGGCCGCCATCGCGTCATTCATGCCGCGGCGTCGACGCACCGGAGCGACGAGCGAACCGGGGATCTGCGGCACCACCTGGGCCGCGATCCTCGCCAACCCCCGCACGGTTGCCCAGCTCGGGCGGCCGGGACTGGGGGCCCATCCGGCTTCCCGCGCCAACCCGGCCAGGATCTCGCCGAAGCTCGGCTCAAGCATGGGCAACACCCTGGGCAGGATCCGGCCGCCCAGCCTGTGGTGGACGATCCCGTCGATCCGAATCCAGAGGCGCTCACCTGCGGGCGTCAGGTAGCCGGCCCTCCCGAGGTCGATCCGGGGCCCCACCAGCTCGGTGACCCCCGACAGCATCATCGAGATCGCGTCACGCCCCAGGGGCGTGATCGGCTGCAGCATCCCCTGGATCGCGCCGAAGGAGAACCACAGCGCTTCGCCTCCCCCGGTGGGGACCGGATACAACGACGTGATGGCGCGCGCCTGCAGAAGGTAGATCGTCGCGCCGGCGATGGCCCACTCCAGGTCCTGAGGGGTCCCGTACTCGTCGGCCACCGATCGCCCCAGGGCCACCAACTCGCGCACCTCGGCATCGCTCAGCGACAGCTCGGGGTCGGGCTCCCTGGCGGAGGTGGCCACCCCGCCGCCCGGGAGAGCCGTCGTGACCACCGCCTTCGCGCCCACCGATCGGCTGATCCGGCCGG
>DATITN010000161.1:0-2518 GCA_035467795.1 Arachnia sp.
TTCGTCGGCACCGCTGGAAGCGGAGGCCCTCATACCCCTGAGGATAGGCCTGCCGGCGCGGCCCCGGACCCCGTGTGCAGGGTTGACCCCGCGCGGTCTGACCGACAGGGCTAGTGTGGAGGATGCGGTCACAACGAAGGATTTGAGATGGCTGACGTTGTCGTTCTCGGGGCTGGTGTGTCGGGGCACACTGCAGCGCTGCATCTGTCCCGTCTGCTGCCGGCGGGCAACACCGTCACGGTGGTGTCTCCGAACTCGCAGTGGAACTGGATCCCCAGCAACATCTGGGTGGGGGTCGGGAAGATGACCAAGAAACAGGTGGTGTTCCCCCTTGCGCCCATCTACAAGAAGAAGGGCATCCGGTTCGTCCAGGCCAAGGCCACCGCGCTCTGGCCTCGGGGCGACGAGCTCTCCGAGCGGGCCGCCGTCGATGTGGAGCGCACCTCACCGGACGCGGCCGGCCAGACGGAGCGGATCCGCTACGACTACCTGGTCAACGCCACCGGCCCGCAGCTGAAGTTCCAGGCCACCCCGGGCCTCGGCCCGCACGGCGGCCACACCGTCAGCGTGTGCACGGCGGACCACGCCATTGCGGCGGCGACGTCGTTGAAGGCCACGATCGCGCGGCTGAAGGCTGGCGAGCCGCAGACCCTGGTGGTGGGCATGGGGCACGGCACCTGCACCTGCGAGGGGGCGGCGTTCGAGTACGTCTTCAACGTGGACCACGAGCTACGTGAGGCCGGTGTCCGAGACCGCGCCCGGCTGGTGTACCTCACCAATGAGGCGGAGCTGGGTGACTTCGGCGTGGACGGCATGGTGTTCGAGGAGCGCGGCTTCCAGACCACCTCCGAGCTGTGGGCGGGGTCGCTGTTCCGGGAGCGCGGCGTCGAGGCCATCCTCGGCGCGCACGTCATGCGGGTGGAGCCGGGAGTGGTGTATTACGAGACCCTCGACGGGCTGGAGCACACCCTGGACTTCGACTTCGGGATGCTCCTGCCCCCCTTCGGCGGGGTGCCGATGAAGGCGTTCGACCGCGACGGGGCCGACATCACCGACCGGCTTTTCGCGCCGTCGGGGTTCATGAAGGTGGACGCCGACTACACGCCCAAGCCCTACGAGGAGTGGCGTGCCGACGACTGGCCGAAGACCTATCAAGCGGTGGGCTACGACAACATCTGGGCGGTGGGGATCGCGTTCGCGCCGCCGCACCAGATCTCGCGGCCGCGCAAGAGTGCCAACGGCACGGTAATCGCACCGTCGCCGCCCCGGACGGGGATGCCGTCAGGGGTCATGGGGAAGACGGCCGCGATGTCCATCGCCGACCGGATCAAGAGGGGGCCATCGGCGAAGAACCACGAGGCGTCGATGGCCGCGATGGGTGCGGCGTGCGTGGCGTCGGTGGGTGAGGGCCTGCGGACCGGCTCGGCTGCGGCGATGACGATGATGCCGGTGGTACCGGACTATCAGCGGTTCGCCACCGGCCGCGACCTCGCCGACACCCGCGGCGAGGTGGGCCTGGCGGGCCACTGGGTGAAGCTGATGCTGCACTACCTGTTCATGTACAAGGCCAAGGCGCTGCCCGGCTGGCAGCTGATTCCGGAGTGAGTGCGATGAGTGAGCGAGTGCACGAGCAGCAGTTGCGGGCCCCGGCGGGCTCGACGGTGGCGGACCTGTCCAAGGCGCCGCTCCCCACGGCGTCGACGTTACGGAAGCGGATGAGTCTGCCACTGCAGCTGACCCGGTTCATCGTGTTCAACGTGCGGATCATGCGGATGGTGCTGAAGGGCCACAGCCAGGACCACTGAGTGTGAGAAGTGTGAACTGGGATCTGTGACTTTCGTGAAGTGGCGCTCGACTCAGCACTCCCGACAGGCTCGCGTAGGCTGCCAGCCGAGAGACGTTGAGCGGACGGGGAAGGCATGAGCCGGCGGGGACTGGTCGATGAGGCCATCCAGGGCATCCTGGACCGCGTCGTCGACAGCACGTTTCCTCCCGGCAGCTCGCTCCCGCCGGAGGCGGATCTCGCCGCGCTGCTCGAGGTAAGCCGCCCCACCATGCGCGAGGCCGTCCGGTCTCTGAGCGACCGTGGCGTCCTCCGGGTGGTGCACGGCAGGGGCACGTTCGTCGCCCCCCAGGACGACTGGCGTGACCTGCCCACGCTGATCGGCGTGCTGGCCCGCACCACGCCGGCGCGCGACCTCGGGCTGCAGCTCATCCAGGTGCGACGGATGCTCGAGGTGGGCGCTGCAGGCCTGGCCGCTGAGCACCGGAGTGACCAGGACGTGGCGAGGATGCAGGATCTTCTGGACCGCTACGACACGGCTGCTGCGCAGGAGGACGTCGACGAGGTGGCCGCGCTCGACATCGCGTTCCACGAGGCCATCCTCGCGGCATCAGGCAACCCGTTCCTGGCCGCGATCATGCAGCCGTTGGCGGAGGCGCTGTCGGCGTCGCGGCGGACGACGGCGGCGCGCGAGGACGTGAGGTCGCGGGCGCAGGAGCACCACCGCCGGATCGC
>DATITN010000162.1:0-5438 GCA_035467795.1 Arachnia sp.
CGCTCGGTGATGGCCATGGTGTCGGTCCCGGGGAGGAACGCCAGTGCCCACGGCTCGTCGAAGCGTTCGTGCTCCAAGACGGTGAACTCGTGAGTCTCGGGAACGGCGCTCTCGGTTGCGGGTGTCGTCGCGGAGGCGGTGGGAGCGGTGGCTGAGGACGTGCTAGGGCTGGGCGCGGACGTCGGAGTGGGTGTCTCGGCCGGGCCCGAGCAGGCGGCGAGTCCGGCGAGCGCGAGGGCGGCTGGGGCGAGTCGTCGCATGGTCCCGACGCTACCCGCCGCCCTCAAGTTGCGTGGCGACACGCGTCGCCTGAATGTATCGCCGCAATACCAGAAAAATGGTTGATGCGGTAGATCCAAAAGTGAGTAACGTCCCAATTATCTGCTCAGGGGGGAAGCTGTGATGCTACGGAATCAAAGGCGCCGCACCACCGGCATTGCGACTACGGCTCGGGCGCGGGGGCGAGACCCACCGGGGTTCTGAATCGGGGAGTGCCGACGCGCTGGCGGGCCTCCCACAAGCATTGATTCATGCTCCGTGCCGCCGACGTCGGCGGGCGGTCCCCCACACACATTCCACGGATTCTCCGAGGGGGAATTATGAAGATGACTTACCGGGTTACTCCCGGATCGCGCGCGGCCAGTGCTGGCCGCCTACGCCGACTGCCACTGGTTGCCGCGATTGCGGCTCTTTTGTTTGTTGGCATGACACTGCCGTCGTCAGGAGCATTCCTGACCGGCAGCAACTTCGAGGGCGACGACGGCAACAAGGTCGTCGATACGGAGGACGGGGTCGATTGGAACAACGTGGTTGTCGCCGCCACCGGCATCGACCAACTATCCGGTGGCGGTGACAACTCGTTCGGGCAGGGCTCGAAGGAGTCCATGACCTCTCCCACCATCGTCGAGGGCGGCATCCCGCCCAACAAGAACGACCTGACCCAGTTCCAGGTCGCCTACGAGATGGGAACCAACGACCACGTGTTCCTGTACCTGTCTTGGGAGCGGCTGATGAACTCCGGCAGCGCCAACCTCGACTTCGAGATCAACAAGATCTTCAACGAGGACTGGACTGAAGAAACGCGAGGCACGATCGATCTCGGGCGCAGCGCCGGCGACTTGTTGGTCACCTACGACTTCAGCGGCTCGGGGACCCCGGTCATCGGACTCTACGTGTGGACGACGACGGGGACCCCGACGTGCGCCGCAGGCAGGGGCGTCCCGTGTTGGGCCGGAGACGGAAGCCTTGATCCGACAGAGGCGATCGCTGGGGTCGATCCCAACACCGGGCTGTTCGGCGAGGCCGCGATCGACCTCACCGCAGCCGGCGTCATCCCGGCCGGTTCCTGCACCGCTTACGGCAGCGCGTTCGTGAAGAGCCGTTCGTCGGGGTCGTCGGTCGACGCCTCCCTGAAGGACTTCATCGCACCTGAAGAGATCAACCTTGCGAACTGCGGCAGCCTGACCGTGAAGAAGGTCACGACTGGCCAGCCCGCCGGGTTGGACCAGTCGTTCCCGTTCACGGCGGCCAAGACGTCGACGGCTGGGACGGCGCTCTCGCCGGCGACCTTCTCCCTGGGTCACAACGACACCCAGGCGTTCACCGCGCTGCAGCCAGGAACCTACACGGCGACGGAGGGGACGCTGCCCAGCACCCTCTGGACCTATGGGGGCTACTCGTGCATCGGCGACAACGGGTTCTCACCCGTCAGCGGCAGCGGCACCACGGCCACTGTGGCGCTGGGGCTCAGGCAGAACGTCACCTGCACGTTCACCAACACCTTCGCCAAGGCGGCTCCCACCGCAACGACGGCGCAGAGCCTGATCCCCAACGACACCTTCACCCTGTCGGGCGCCTTCGTGCCCTCCGGCTCCACGGTGCCGGGAGGAACGGTCTCGTTCAAGCTGTTCGGCCCAGGTGACGCCACCTGCGCCGGCACACCGGCGCTCGAGGCCAACGGCCTTGCGCTGACGGCTGGTGCCGGCACGACGTTCACCGCGGGGACGACGAACACCACGTTCGTCGCCACCACAGAGGGCACCTGGCGCTGGGTGGTTGCGTACACCGGAGACACCTACAACAACGGGGTGACGAAGACCTGCGGCGTCGAGCAGTTCACCATCGACAACGACTCCACGCCCTAGGCGACGTGTCCGAGTCAGGGCCTAGCCCTGTCTCGGCGGAAACCCGGACCCGGGCTGCCAGCGCAGCAGCCCGGGTCCGCCGCGCGAGTGGGAGGGGGCAGATGCGCTGCAGGATCCTACGTATGCAGCGGTATCTGTGCACATCCACAGATACCGCGCCAGGCGTAGGAAGTTGCAGGGGGCCGGCCCTCCCGGCGCTCAACCGCGGTCAACCGCAGCGCACAACGCGGGGGCTCAGCCAGCGGCTGGGGCAGTCAGCAGCACGTCGATGGCGGTGCGCTCGTCCATGGCGGTGTAGCCCTCGGCCGCCCGCTCCAGGGGGAGGGTCAGGTCGAAGACCTTTCCCGGGTCGATCTCACGCCGCCGTCTCCGGCGCGGAGCGCCCGGATCACGCCGACGCCTGAGCGCGGTCAGCCGCCGAGGCGGATCCAGTGGTCGCCGCGGGCCCGGAGCCCCAGAGTGACCGCCCGTGCGCCCATGAACACCACGCTGAACGACACCCACAGCCACGTCAGCCCCGGCTCCCCGCCGGGCAGCGTCAGCGCGAAGAGCGCGACCGGCGCGTAGACCACCAGGGTGATCACCCCGGCGATGGCCAGGTAGCGACCGTCGCCCGCCCCGATCAGCACCCCGTCGAGCAGGTAAACGTAGCCGGCCAGCGGCAGCGCCACCGCCACGATGACCAGCAGCCACGCCACCAGTGCCTGGACCTCGTCGTCCGGCGCGAAGAACGACGCGACGGGGTGGCGCAGCAGCACCGCGACCAGCCCGATCACCGCGCCCCCTCCCACCGACCACCAGGTCATCAGCCGGGTCGACGAACGGGCCTCGCGCGCGTCGCCGGCGCCCAGGGCGGTGCCGATGATGGTCTGCCCCGCGATGGCCAGGGCGTCGAGCGCGTACGCCATCAGACCCCACACCTGCATGACGATGTGGTGGGCCGCCAGTCCGGCGGCGCCCTGCGCGGCCGCGACGTACGTGGTGATCAGCAGCGCGATCCGCAGCGTGACGGTCCGCAGCAGCAGCGGAACCCCGACGGCGAGGCTGCCCATCATCTCCGCCCAAGACGGCCGCAGCCCGGCCCCGGCGCGGCGGGCCTGCACCGCGACCAGGACGGCCGCCGTCGTGCCCAGGGCCACCTCGGCGAGCGCGGTGCCGAGCGCGGCGCCGGCGATCCCCATCCCCGCGCCGAACACCAGTGCCACGTTGAGGACCAGGTTGAGGACCGCGCTGCCGATGGACAGCACCAGCGGCGTGCGGGCGTCCGCGAGGCCGCGGAAGGTGCCTGTCGCGGCGAGCATCACCAGCATCCCGGGCAGGCCGAGGATGGACCAGCGCAGGTAGGTGACCGCCTGGGTGTGGATCTCGCCGGTGGCGCCGAGCGCGGAGGCCAACCACGGGGCCGTCGCCCACACCAGCGCGCCGACGACCATCCCGATCAACCCCGCCAGCCACATCGCCTGCACCCCGAGCCCGATGCCGTGGGACCGCTGACCGGCACCGATCTGCCTCGCGACCACCGCCGTCGACCCGTAGGCCAGGAAGATCATCAGCCCGGTGACGGTGGTGAGGAGACCCGAGCCGATGCCGAGGCCGGCCAGTGGGACGGTGCCGAGCGTGCCGACGATCCACGTGTCGGCCAGCATCATGAGCGGTTGCGCGACGAGGGCGGCGAACGCGGGCACGGCGAGGGCGAGGATGCGGCGGGAGAGGCTCATGGCGTGCGGGAGTCTACGCGGGCTAGGCTCCCCCCGTGGACCGCCTCATCCCTGACCGCGACACGCCGGGTGCCTTCTGGGTGCGGTTCGGCCCGACGTCGCAGTCGTGGGTGAATCCGGCCCGGCCGGACTTCCTGGCCTTCGAGTACGTCCAGCACATCGCGATGGTTCTGGACCACACCGTCCTCGGCGCCCCCGCTGACCGTCGGCTCCGCATCGTCCACCTGGGAGGCGCGGGCATGTCCATTCCGCGGTGGGTTGCCTGGCGTCGGCCGGGCACGGCGCAGGTGGTGTGCGAGCCGGACGCGGAGCTCACCGAGGAGGTCCGCCGCAAGCTCCCGTTGTCCCCGCGCTCCGGGATCAAGGTCCGCGACACCGACGGCCGTGCGGGTCTCCGCGTCATGCCGGACGCCTGGGCCGACGTCATCATCGTCGACGCGTTCGACGGCGCCCAGGTGCCGGGCGAGCTCGCCACCACGGGGTGCCTCGACGATCTGCGCCGCGTTGCCCGAAACGAGGCCGTGGTGATCTACAACGTCACGGACCGCTCGCCGTTCGCCTGGGGCAAGCGGCTGGCCGGAGGGCTCGCCGAGCGCTGGCCGCACCTGTTCCTGGGTGCGGAACCGGTGGTCCACAAGGGGAAACGCTTCGGCAATGTGGTGATGGTGGGAAGCGATTCGCGCCCGGACCTCGCCGGGATCGAGCGCGAGTCCGGAAGGTTGAGTGTCGGCTACCGCTGGATCACCGGCCGCGAGGCCAAGGCGTGGCCCGGAGGCGCGCAGCCTTTCGTCGACGGCGCGGCTGAGCCCTCGCCGGGACCCGCGGGTCGCGGGTGGTGAGGCGGCCACCGCGCGGCGTCGGCGGCAGGTCTGGTCGCGTAGTCGGTACCAGATCCGCCACGCACCGCCACAGACCCGCGGTGGCGCCGTGATCCTGCATCTCGTCAGGCACGGGCAGTCCACCTGGAACCTGGAGCGCCGCCTCCAAGGGCAGCGGATGGACGTGCCGCTCACCGCCCTCGGCCGGGCACAGGCCGACGGCGCCGCCCTCGCCCTCGTCGACGCCCCGCTGACCGCCGTCGTCACCTCGGACCAGCTCCGCGCGCTCCAGACGGCTGAGGCCATCGCCACACGTCGTGGGGTCCCGACTCACCAGAGCCCGCTCCTGCGCGAGCAGGCACTCGGTGCGCTGGAGGGCCTGACCTACGACGAGCTCACAGCCGAACCGGTCCCGGACGGCCAGCACATCAGCGAGGTCCGATGGGGCGGGGGCGAGTCGGTCCGGGACGTGCACGCCCGGCTCACCATCTTCGTCGCCCTCCTCCGCGACACCCACGCCCCAGGCGCCGAACTCGCCGTCGTCTCCCACGGTGACACCCTGCGGATCCTGCTTGCCGTGCTCGAGGGTCGCGGCCACCGGGAGGTGGAGTGGATCGAAATCGCCAACGGCCAGGTGCTCACGCGCCCGGTCGCGCGGATCTGAACGTCGGCCCCCCCGACAGCCGTCCGCGGGTTAGGTTGGCGCATACACCGACACAGGGGGCGCCATGACCGGCATCGAACTCGACCACGACAAG
>DATITN010000163.1:0-3039 GCA_035467795.1 Arachnia sp.
CGCGGTCAGCCGGATGGTGGAGGCCCTTGAGGGGCGACGGTGGGGGCCTCGGCGGATCTGGGGCGACGGGCAGGCGGTGCTGGCCTACCGCTATGCCCGAACCCCTGACTGCAGTGATCTTCAGCCCGTGGTCGACGTCCCCTCCGGGATGGCCATCGTGGTTGACTCGCATCTCGGCAACCGCGAGAACCTCCGCCGTCAACTGGGCGTAACCCGCGACGGCGACGCCCACCTGATCCTGGCCGCCTACGCCCGCTGGGGTGAAGGCTTCGTCGAGCACCTTGACGGCGAGTTCGCGGTGGTGCTGGTGGACCGCGCCAAGCGGAAGGTGCTGCTGGCCAGGGATGCCTTGGGTGTCAAGCCGCTGTATGTGGCCGACACCGCCGTCGGCCTGCTGTTCGCCTCCACCCTGCCGGCGGTGCTGGCGGCCGGGGGGATGGACACGTCGATCGATCCGGATGCGTTGCATCACTACCTGAGCAGGAGTTCGGTGGTCCCTGCGCCGCTGACCATCGTGAGGGGGGTCCGCAAGCTGCCGCCCGCGACCCTGCGGGTCATCGACGCCGACGGCACCCGGGACCGCGTCTACTGGCGGCCGGACCCCCAGGACGACGGCGACCTCGAGCGGTGGTCGCAGCACGAGTGGCACGACGCCGCCCATGAGGCCCTGCTCTCGGCGGTCCGGAGCCGACTGCCGGAGTCTGGGCAGGTGTCGGTGCTGCTGTCGGGAGGGCTGGACTCGAGCCTGCTGGTGGCCCTGCTCGCCGATTGCCATCGGGGCAGGGTCAACACGTTCAGCATCGGCTTCGACAGCTCGGAAGGGGTTCCGGGCGACGAGTTCGAATACTCCCGGGTCGTGGCCAGGCGCTTCGGCACCAGCCATCACTGCCTGCACGTCCCCACCGCGGAGCTGGTGCCGGCGGCAGCAGACGCGGTGGAGGACATGGCCGAGCCGATGGCCGCCCACGAGGCGCTCGCGTTCCATCTGCTGGCCCGTCACGCCTCGGAACACACCGACACGGTGATGGGCGGGCAGGGCGCCGACGAGGTCCTCGGCGGCTCCCTGGACCACCGCAACGGTTCAGGGGCGCAGCTCGAGACGCTGGGGGATGCGGTGCGCATGACCAGGGTGTGGGGGGTGGAGGCGACGATGCCATTCCTTGACCGTCACCTGGTGGATCTGGTGGCCCACCGGCCCGAGCCTGAGCGGGGCGGGTCGGATGTGTTGGCGGCTCTGGGCCGACACCTGCTGCCCGACGGCGTGGTGCACCGCCCGAAGGGGCACCTCCTGCTGCCGGCGTTGATGAACCTGGACGGTCCGGTGCTGGGCCTGGTGCGCGACACGCTCTCCTCGCAGGCTGCCCGGGGCCGGGAGATGCTGCAGCCTCACGTCATGGAGACGCTGCTGGCGGCGCAGAGGGGGAGTGCGCTTCCTGCCGGCGTCAACGGCTTGTGGCAGCTGACCGTATTGGAGATGTGGCTGCAGCGCCACCACGTCTGACGCGGCCCATCGGCAGTTCCCCGGTGGTGATGATCTCATCGGCGATGGCGGACATCTTCAGGTTCGAGTGGTGGCTCGCCAACCGCATGAGGTTGAAGGCGGCGTCGCGGCTGATGGAGTGGCGGCCCATGAGCACGCCCATCGCCATGGCGATCTCCCTGTTGGTGCGCAGCGCGCTCTCCAACTGCTCTGCCTTGGACTGGCTCAGCGCGATCGAGGTGCCCATGGAGGCGAACGTCGACACCACCGCCGCTTCGCCCGTGTTCGCCCTGTCGCGGAAGGCGTCCTCGGTGTCCGAGTACAGGTTCAGGCTCGCGATGGTGCGCTCCTGATCCATGAGATGGAGGGGTTGGGCGAAGATGCTGCGCACGCCCATGCTGAGTGCGCTTGCGATGTATTCCGGCCAGCGGTCCTCGTGACGGAGGTCGGCCACCATGTAGGGGGTGTCGTGTCTGATGGCGTCCAGGCACGGCCCGGTGTCGAAGGCGTACTGCAGGAGATCCAGGCGTAGGGAGAAGTCGTCGCTGACCACCAGGGAACGGAATTGGTCTCCGTCCTGGACTGTGATGGTGCCCCATTGGGCGCCCGCCATCTCGATCGCGGCCTCCACCAACGCGTTGGCCAGAGGCTTCTCTGTCGCCCGGAGGCGGTCCGCCAACTGATCGAACTGTGCCGCCACCTCGGCGAAGGTCAGGAACCCGTCGAGCTCTGATGCATCGACGGCGGATTGATCCGCAAACTGCTCAGACATCTGATCACCACCCTCGGGTGAGGCCCAGAGCCACGGCGGCCTGGGGATATTCAACTCTACCCCCGGGGCTGCCAGGTCCCGTGTTGCTCAGTCTCGGTCGCTGCCACGCCGGACAGCACACGCGCGGAGGCCGCTGCCGTGGCGCTCACCGTCGCTCGATGCAGCGCCTCGGATCTGGTTATGGCCTCGACGACGTATGCCTGGTAGAACTCCAGCCCCATCGTGGCGGCGAAGGCATCCCCGGCACCCACCGAGGTCGTCTCGTCGGTGACCGGCAGCGTCGGGACGGGGATCACCCTGCCCTGGAAACACAGGGTGGCGCCCCGCCGCCCTTGGGTCACCACGAAGCCTGTGCCCGCCGCTCCGCCATGGGCCGACCAGCGGGTGGCCTTGGCGAGCGCGTCGCTCTGGTCCTCGTCGGAGAAGACGACGATGTCGAAGCATGACCAGGAGGCTGCTTCGGCGTCGGTGATGTTGCGGCGCTCCACCCGCCTGTAGTGGTCGCCGCTGGGCTCGCCGCTGACCCGCATGAGGCCTTGTGCCACGAGGACGTGGACGGCGTGGCCGTCCTGTCGCGCGGCGCGGAACTCCTCGATGTCTGCTGCCCGATCCTGGTCCGGGACGAGTGGGCAGAAGTACACAAGGTCGAAGGCGGTCCAGTTGGTTCGGGGGCTGATCGGCTGCAGTGGGCGGTCTGCGGGGCGCCAGTGCTGGACCCTGCCTGCGGCGCCTGCCGCGTCATCATCGCCTGGCGGTGCCGGCTCGGCGACGTTCTTGTAGGACAAGG
>DATITN010000164.1:0-7440 GCA_035467795.1 Arachnia sp.
CAGGTCCAGTGGCTGGTACGAGACCTCCGCCCCCCGAATCCTGGCTTGGATCGCGTGTTGCGCTGCGCGGAACCTGTCGGCATTGCGCCCCGCGATCACGACGCGGGCGCCCAGGGCTGCGAGTCCCTCGGCCACGAAGTATCCGATCCCCGTCGCGCCGCCGGTGACGACGGCGGTCAGGCCGGTCAGGTCCATCAGGCGGTGCCGGTGGCCCCGCGCCGGGCATTGGGTGTGTGATTCACGGGCTGCCATGCGTGACTCCTGGGGTGCGCGGTACGCCTCCGCATGCTGCGCGGCCCATCCGCCAGCCGATACTCACCAGGAGGCTGTCCGGCACACGCTAATACACCCCGGGGGTCAGCCTGTTCCTGCTGCGCTACGCGTCCTCGGGGCGTCCGCGACCGCGCTTGATCTCTCCGTGGCGGCGCTTCGTGGTCAGCCTGCGCTCAACCGAACCACGCGTCGGGCGGGTGCGGCGCCGCGGCGGCGACGGAGGGGCGAGCCCTTCACGGAGCATCGCGGCAAGACGCTCCCGTGCTGCTACCCGGTTCTGCCGCTGCGAACGGGACTCGGCGGACACCACGGTGATGACGGTGCCCGCCAGCCGCGACCGCAACCGGTGCAGGAGCCGCTCCCGCTGGACGTCGTCGAGCACGGCGGAGACGGCCACATCGAAGGACAGCTGCACCCTCGAATCTGAGGTGTTCACGCCCTGACCCCCGGGGCCGGATGCATGCGAGTAGCGCTCGGTTAGCTCGCCGGCCGGGACCACCAAGCCTTCCGGCAGTCCCGGCCCCGGTGCAATCCGCAGCTCGCTCACAGTGCCCAGGGTAGGCCGCCGCGGCTCGCCTGGCTCAGCCGACGAGCCGCCCGAGCGAGTAGCGGGCGATGGGCGCGTAGCCGAGTATTACCGGCCACGGCCCGTGCACGACGAGCCACGCCACACTCGCGTGACCCGACCCCGGCGCCGCTGCGTCCACCCCGTGCTCGAAGGACAATCTCAGCCGGCCGCTCCGGACGCTCCAGGACCAGGTCCTCGCCGCCCCGTCGACCGCATCGACGCGGAAGGCCGCCACCACTCCACCCACGCCCGTCACCCGCCCGGTCGTCCCTGGCGTCACCATCGGCTCCGCATACTCCACGGTGCGCAGATGCGGCGCCCATCGGGTCCACCACTCCGGCTGGGTGTAGCGGTCCCACACGTGGTCCACCGGCAGCGCGCCGCTCGCCGAGAGGCGCAGCGCGCCGGACAGAGAGAGGCTCACCTCCTCAGTGTCCATCCCGGCACCCCGTGTGAGGACAATCAGGGTCGAACTCATCCTTCAGCCCATGGAACGCCTCGGTTGCACCCTCGTTCGCACGACGGTGCTGGATTCGCGCTCAATGAGGGGCTCGTGCAGGGTTCGTCCCAGGCGTACCGTTGAATCATGCGACGCGCAGCAGCCGCGACGGCCGCGGTGGCTCTGCTGCTCGCCGGCTGCTCAGGCGGGCAGGCGCCCATTCCGAGCGAGCCGACCAGCTCCACCTCCACCCCCGCCGTCAGCCCACCGGCACCCCAGACGTCCGGGTCCTCGACGGCCTCATCCGACCCATCCGGCCCCACGTCGTCCGCCGCGACGTCGGCACCCCCCGGCTCATCCCCGACGTCCCTCCCCGACGACGGAGGTTCCAGTCAGCCCTGGCTGACGGGGCCTTCGGACCGGGATGCCTCCGCAGTCGGGCAGGAGATCACCGGGGTCCGGACCGGCCTGCACGACGGCTACGACCGGGTGGTCCTGGACCTCTCGGGCAGTTCCCCCGAGCTCGGATGGTTCGCGGGGTTCACCGACGAAGCGATCGAGGACCCGACGGGCCGCCCGCTGGACGTCGAGGGTGTCGCCTTCCTGCAGCTGGGCGTCAACGGGATCGACTGGACCACCGACTCACCCGACCGCTACTCGGGGGCGACCATCGCCGACGACGCCCTGGAGGTGGTCACCGAGGTTGTCTTCGGTGGGCTGTTCGAGGGGCAGCAGCAGATCCTGATCGGACTCGAGGAGCGGACGGCCTACCGGATGTTCGTGCTGTCGGATCCGGCGCGGATCGTCATCGACATCCGCCACGATTGATGGTCGAGCCCGGCTGGAGCGCCACCGGAGCCCTTCAGGACGTCACGTCGGCGGAGCGGAACCTCGCCCACGCCAGCGACGCGAACACCGCAACCCACCCAACCTGCACCACCAGCCCCGATCCCAGCACGCCCCAGTCCACCTCGAGGCGGAGGAACTCGGCGAAATCGAACCAGTGGTGCGTAAGCAGGTACGGGTGGATGGCCGCGAGCTGCGGCAGGGAGTCCAGCACCGTGGACACCACCGCCACCACCACCGTCGCGGCCATCGCCCCGACCGGGACCTCGGTCAGCGTGGAGATGAACACCCCCACCACCACAAGCCCCGTCAGGGACAAGGCGACGTATCCCGCGACACCCAGCATCCGCGCCATCCCGGTCCCCAGGGAGACGGTGGTGCCCGACAGCAGCGTCATCTCTCCCATACCGAAGAACGCGCCCCCGGCGGCCAGCGCCATGACGGCGATCACCAGCACCGCGACCACCGCGAACGCCAGTGCCACCAGGGCCTTCGCGAGCAGCAGCCGTGTCCTGGCGACGGGCAGGGTCAGAAGGTAGCGAAGGGTACCGGCCTGGGCCTCGCCCGCGATCGTGTCGCCAGCGGTGATGGCGATCGTCAGCGGCAGCAGGAACGGCAGGCACATGAACAGAGCCGCGACGACGAGGAAAAGACCGTTGCCGGTGACCCGCCCGATGAACCCGGGCCCCTGACCCTCCAGCCCGGAACCCTGCGCGATGAACAGCACGACGGCGAGGAGCAGCGGCACCAACGCCAGCCCGGCGAGGAGCGCGAGCGTGCGGCGTCGGCCGAAGAGCAGCCGCAGCTCGCTGCGCAGCAGCCTCCCGAAGGAACCCCTAGCGCGCGACATCGAAGCCCTCCCCGGTCAGTTCCACGAACAGCTGTTCCAGGCTGCGACGGCGGACGGTGAGACCGACGAGGTCCACCCCGGCATGCACCAACGCGGCGGAGACGCGCTCCGGAGGCGTGGCGCCGAGCCGCGCCTGCACCTCGACGCCGTCGACGCGCACCTCGGTCAACCCGAGGGTGCCGAGCACCTCGGAGGCCCCGGCCACGCCGTCGACGGTGGTGGTGACAACCACGCGCGGGTCGTCGTCTGCGGCCAGCTCGTGGCGCTCCGCCTGGGCCAGGAGTTTTCCTTGGCCCATGATGCCGATGTGCGTGCACACCTGCTCGATCTCGGCGAGCAGGTGCGAGGAGACCAGGACCGTGGAACCCTCCGCGGCGAGCTCACGGATCAGGTGGCGGACCTCGCGGGTGCCCTGCGGGTCCAGGCCGTTGGTGGGCTCGTCGAGGACGAGTAGTTCT
This sequence comes from Arachnia sp., assembly GCA_035467795.1. Taxonomy (GTDB): domain Bacteria; phylum Actinomycetota; class Actinomycetes; order Propionibacteriales; family Propionibacteriaceae; genus Arachnia. The sequence goes on from DATITN010000164.1 coordinate 3,435, forward strand.
CGGGGGCGCAGCAGGGCGGCCGCCAGGCCGAGGCGCTGCTTCATGCCGAGCGAGTACTGGCGGTACAGCTTCGCGGAGGCGGCGGTGAGGCCGACCCTCTCGAGCGCCGAGTCGATCCGGGACCGTGAGGTGGAGGGGTCTGCCGTGGCGTCGCACGCGTCGAGGCGGACCAGGTTGGCCCGCCCGCTGAGGTACGGCTGGAACGCCGGCCCCTCCACGAGCGCACCCACCCGCGGCAGCACCGACCCGCCGCTCTCTGGCATGGCCTCATCGAGAAGCCAGGCAGCACCCGCCGTCGGCTGGACCAGCCCGAGCAACATCCGGATGGTGGTGGTCTTCCCCGACCCGTTGGGGCCGAGGAAGCCGTAGACGGCGCCGCGGGGCACCACCAGGTCGATCCCGTCGACGGCCACCTGGCCGGATCGGAATCGCTTGGTGAGCCCCTCGGTGCGGATTGCCGGGGCGCTCACGCCATCGCGCGCAGGGTCTCGGCGGGAACCGCCCCCACCAGGACGCGACCGTCGTCGGTCACCAGCACGCTGAGCAGCGCGGAGCTGAGCAGGCGACCTTCGGGCACCTCAGTGGTGAGCTGCTCGTAGAGCGCGGCGGCATCGAGGTCCATGCCCGGCCCGTGCTCGGGCTTGAACTCGTCCATCAGGTCCTGCGCCTCGTCGGAGCCGGTCGACGGGGTGGGCATGCCGCTCATCGCGCCGGGATCCTGGGTGAGCATTGTGGCGACGTCCACGCCGGTGAGCTCGACAACGCTCTCCCAACCGGTGCCGTACACCGTGGGCTTCTGGTGGTCGCCCTCGTGGGCGGGCATCTCCGTGCCCTCGGCGGGGATCGGGATCACGACGTCGCGCTGGGTGGCGCCGGCGGGGGCGGAGAACTCGAACACGGACTCATTGGGGGCGGTGAAGTCCACGTCCGTGAACGACACCTCGACGGCGGGGGCCGCCTCGTCCTGCGTGCTCCAGGTCTGCACCCGCAGCGGGGTCATCGTCTCGCCGTCGACGGCCAGCACCACGTGGTCCACGAGGGTGCCGTCGGTGTCAGGGGTGACGACGAGCTGGTAGGCGTCGCGCCCGGCGACGCTGATCTGCGAATCGACGCGCACCGTCGAGTACTCCTCGACGTTGGCCAGGACCTTGGCCGCGGCCTCCTGCGGGGTGGGCAGCTCGGCCTTGCCGGCGAGGGCCTCCTCGCGGGCCTCGTCGCTCATCGTCTCGAGGCGGGCGCGGTCTGCGTCGCTGACGGTGTAGCGGACCACCTCGTCGTCGGAGCTGGAATAGGTCCACACATCCGTGCCGTCGGCCACCATCGAGTACTCGCTCATGGTGCCCAGCAGGGAGACGCGGGCGCGCTCGTCGCCGTCGGTCCAGACGCGCAGCGTGGAGCTGCCGCCCAGCAGCGACATGGGATCAGCGCCGGAGGCCTCGGTGAAGAGAAGTTCGGGCAGCCCGAGGCGGGCGGTGTGCACGACGGTGCCGGACATGGCCTGGGGCTCGGACTCGAGGACCCGCGCCACCAGTTCCTCGGCGGTGAGGTCCGGCAGGTTGCTGGACTCGCCGGAGGCGAGCAGCGGCTGCACGAGGAGGCCGACGGCGACAACGCCGGCCACGGCTATCGGGGCGATCCAGGGGGTGCGAAGGGCAGTGCGTCGTTCGGTCATGGGCCCACGGTAGACCGCAGTCGCTGAGAGGACGCTGAGAGCGCCCGCCCGCCGTGAAGGACCCGCTGGCAGGATGGGGGCGTGCGGGTACTGGTGGTCGACGACGAGCGGGGGCTCACCCGGGCGTTGCAGCGCGGGCTGGCGGCGGAGGGGTTCGCGGTGGACTGCGCGCACGACGGCGAGACGGGCCTCTCGCTGGCCACCCACGGCGATTACGACGCGATCGTCCTGGACGTGATGCTGCCCCGACGCAACGGATACGACGTGGTGGCCGCGCTGCGTGAACGCAGGGTGTGGACCCCGGTGCTGATGCTGAGCGCCAAGGACGGCGAGTACGACGTGGCGGATGCGCTGGACCTCGGCGCCGACGACTACCTCACCAAGCCCTTCTCCTTTGTCGTGCTCGTGGCCCGGCTGCGTGCCCTGGTGCGCCGTCCCGCTGAGGCCAGGCCGTCGGTGCTCACGGTCGGTGCGCTCGTGATGGACCCCTCCGTCCGGACCGTGACACTCGACGGGGTGCCCGTGGACCTCACCACCCGCGAACTGGCGCTCCTCGAATACCTGATGCGGCACGCGGACCGCGTGGTGGGCAAGGTGGAGCTGCGCGACCACGTGTGGGACGGCACGGGGGAGGACCTCAACGTGGTGGAGGTCTACGTCGGCTACCTGCGGCGGAAGTTGGGCCGCGACGTGGTCCTCACTGTGCGCGGCGCAGGCTACCGAGTGGTGGGCTGACAGCGTGCCCGGCGAGGGGCGACGGTGGGGCGGGCTCTCACTGCGGCTGCGGCTGACGCTGGTGACTGCCGGATTGTTGGCGGTGGGGCTCTCCCTGGGGGCGGTCTCGTTGTCGACTGTGGTGTCCGCGAGCCGGGTGGCGGCGCTGGACGAGCTGGCGGAGGCGCGGGCGCTGACGGTGTCGCGGCTGGTGGCCGAGGACCGGCTGCCCGAGCCGCTGCCGGTGGCCGAGCCGGGGGAGATCGCGCAGGTGCTCGACGGCGACGGCCTGGTGGTGGCGAGCTCGGCCAACGCGAGCCGGACGCTGCCGGTGGTGGCGCCGTCTGAGCTCCCAGCGCTCAGGGGAGCCGACCCGGCGACGATGCCGACCGCCTACGACGCGCGGGCACGGGTGGTGGTCCGTTCGGCGGACTGGCGCGGGGCTCCCGTGACGGTGGTGGTGACGCTGCCGCTGCGCGACGTCGAGGGGGTGCTGCGCGCGCTTCGGGTGTCGCTCGTGGGGGTGGTGCCCACGCTGACACTGCTGCTCGCGGGCGTGATCTGGCTGGCGCTCGGCCGGGCGCTGAGGCCGGTGGAGCAGCTCCGGGTGGCCGCCGCCCGGGTGGCCCGCGAGGGCGGGCCGGGCGCGTTGCCGGTGCCCGCGGCCAACGACGAGCTTGGTGCGCTGGCGCGGACGTTGAACGAGATGCTGGACCGCTTGGACCGAGCCGCGGCGCGGCAGCGTGGGTTCGTCGAGGACGCGGCTCACGAGCTGCGCTCGCCGATCTCGTCTCTGCGGGCCGCCGTCGAGGTGGCGGAGGCGCACCCGGCGGCCTTCACCAGCGGGGAGTTGGCGGCCGAGCTTTCGCCTGAGGTGCTGCGGATGCAGGCGCTCGTGGACGACCTGCTGCTGCTGGCGCGGGTGGGCGCGACGGGGGCGCGACGAGGCGGCGCTGACCTGGCTGTCCTCGTCGGCGACGCGGTGGCGGGCGTTCGTGCGGGGGTCGCGGTGGAGGTGCGCGGAGCCGGCCGGGCGTGGGTGGATGCAGCCGCCGTCGGGCGGGTGGTGCGCAACCTGGTGGAGAACGCGGCCCGGCACGCCCGCGGTGTGGTGCGGGTGACGGTGGCCGACGGGGCGGTGGTGGTCGAGGACGACGGGGCGGGGATCCCGGCTGGGGATCACGAGCGGGTGTTCGAGCGCTTCGTGCGGCTCGACGAGGCACGTGAGCGCGAGGGCGGCGGCAGCGGTCTGGGCCTGGCGATCGCGAGGGAGATCGCCCGCGACCATGGCGGCGACGTCACTCTGGGGGAGTCCGACCTGGGCGGACTGCGCGCGACGGTGTCGCTTCCGGCCAGCCGCCCGGACGAGCACTAGTTCTTGCGCGACACCATCTCCGCGATCCAGATCGGCGCGAACGGCGAGGTGCAGCCGGGCGGCGTCGGGTAGTCGCGCAGCACGCCCAGCCGCTCGCCGATCGTGACGGCGCGCTCACGCAGCGTGGGGTTCTCGATGCCGATCTGTGCCAGGCAATGGTTCATCGCCCACTGCAGCCTCTCGGGCGCCTCCGCCATCTGCGCCTCGATCAGGTCCAGAAGCCCGGGCAGATCGAGCCCCTCGGG
>DATITN010000165.1:0-2362 GCA_035467795.1 Arachnia sp.
GAAGACGGCGGTGCGCACAGGCAGCGCGCCGAGGTAGCTGAACAGCGGGCGCATCGCGAATTCAAGCATGAGCGAGTGCCGCTCGGTGCCTCCGGTGGCGGCCATGAGCACAGGCTTACCGGCGAGCGTGCCCGACTCAAGGATGTCGAAGAAGCTCTTGACGAGCCCGCTCATGGACGCCGAGAAGGTGGGCGACACCACGACGAGCGCGTCGGCCCGCGCCACGGCGTCGACCACCGCGGCCAACTCCCCCGTCGGGACTCCGGTGAGCATGGCGTCGACGATGGGGTGCGCCAGCTCACGCAGCTCGGCGACCGTCACCTCGGCGCTCTCGCCGCGCTCCAGGAGGTTCTCGCGGAGGCGGGCCACCACGGCGTCGCCGAGGACGCGGGTGGACGACGGCGTGCCGAGGCCGCCGGAGATGACGACGATGCGGGACATGGAGTTCCTCTCGTGGGGTCGCGGTGAGGTGAGGGTTGGAGTGGGTGGGGCTTGGCTGAGGGGCCTGGCCGTTGGGGTGGGTTTGAGCCGATGGATGTGTTCGCGGAGACTTTGATCGATCAAAGGAGGCCATTCGCGAGTTGAGCCGATCCATCGGCTCAAACCGCCACCAGCGCCGAGCGCAACTCAGAGGCGGTTGTCGTCCTCGGCCCGGGTGCCGGTCCACCGGTCGACGGAGGGCTCGGTGCGCTCCGCCTCCTCGACGGGGGCGCGGGCGGCCAAGAGCGACGCGTGGGTGGGTGCGTCCGGCACGTGGGCGGGCTTCAGCGCCGCGAACTCCTTCCGCAGCACGGGCACCACCTCCTCGCCGAGCATGTCGATCTGCTCCAGCACCGTCTTCTGCGGCAGGCCCGCGTGGTCCATCAGGAACAGCTGGCGCTGGTAGTCGCCCGCGTACTCCCGGAAGCCGAGGACCCGCTCGATCACCTGCTGCGGCGAGCCCACCGTCAGCGGCGTCTCCCGCGTGAACTCCTCCAACGACGGGCCGCCGCCATAGACCGGCGCGCGGTCGAAGTAGGGGCGGAACTCGCGGATGGCGTCCTGCGAGTTCCTGCGCATGAACACCTGCCCGCCGAGCCCGACGATGGCCTGGTCAGCCCGTCCGTGGCCGTAGTGCTCGAACCGACGGCGGTAGAGCTCCACCATGCGCCGGGTGTGGCTCGGCGGCCAGAAGATGTTGTTGTGGAAGAAGCCGTCGCCGTAGTAGGCGGCCTGTTCGGCGATCTCGGGCGAGCGGATGGAGCCGTGCCACACGAACGGCGCCACCCCGTCGAGCGGCCGGGGTGTGGAGGTGAAGCCGTGCAACGGAGTGCGGTACTTGCCCTCCCAGTTGACCGATTCCTCGCGCCAGAGCTGGTGCAGCAGAGCGTAGTTCTCCACCGCGAGGGCGATGCCGTCTCGGATGTCCTTGCCGAACCATGGGTAGACCGGGCCGGTGTTGCCGCGGCCGAGGATGAGATCCACTCGGCCCTCGGCCAGGTGGGACACGTAGGCGTAGTCCTCCGCGAGGCGGACCGGGTCGTTGGTGGTGATCAGCGTGGTGGCCGTGGACAGGATCAGTCGCTCGGTCTGGGCCGCCAGATAGGCCATCAGCACCGTCGGGTTGGCCGGCGCGACGAACGGTGGGTTGTGGTGCTCGCCGGTGGCGAAGACATCCAGGCCAACCTCCTCGGCCTTCTTTGCTAACTCCACCGTTGCGCGGATGCGCTCGTGCTCGGTGGGGGTGCGCCCGGTGGTGGGGTCTGTGGTGATGTCCCCGATGCTGAAGATGCCGAACTGCATGACTGCTCCCAAGTGTTTGCTACCTCTACGATAGACCAAACAAGTTGAAGATCAAACTATTCCCGATCAGGGACGGCGACGCCCGAGCAGCCACACGATGAACCCCACGACGAAGACTGTGAATCCGATGCCGACCAGCGCGATCACGCCGAGCAGCCCGCCCACGGAGCCGACGATGTCACCCACGTCGAGCGGCGGCGCGATGATGAGGCCAGTCTGTTCGCAGCTGACGGTGTACTCGCCCTCGGGCTCGCCCGGACCGCCGATCCTGGCCATCGATTCATAGCTCACGTTGTTGACCGAGAACTGATAGCTCGAGCCCCCCAGGTCGATGTTGGGCACGGCCTCGGTGGGCCCGATGATGTCGCACACCGGCATGATCCCGCTGGGCGCGTACAGCACCAGAGAGTCACCACCTGTGACGGTGACGACCGTCTCTCCCATCACCGGGGTGCTCTGGCTGGCCGACGGAATGATCTGCATGAAACTCCGCCCGACGGAGATCCCCAGCACCACACCGGCCACCAGCATCACCGCGCCGACGGCGAGCAGGATGGGCCCCAGCTTGCTGCGCGGTTTC
>DATITN010000166.1:0-13697 GCA_035467795.1 Arachnia sp.
AGTACCCCGGCCGCATCTCGATCGCCGAGGACCTCCACGGCCACGACCGCATCGTCGGCACCGAGGACCACGGCGCCGGCTTCCACGCCCAATGGGACGCCGAATTCGTGCACCCCGTCCGGCAGGCCATCACGGCGATGAGCGACGTGGAGCGCTCGCTGTCCTCCATCGCGGAAGCGATCTCGCACAACTACGACGGCGACCCGTTCCGCCGCGTCGTCTACACCGAATCGCACGACGAGGTGGCCAACGGTTCCGCCCGAGTGCCCCACGAGATCGATCCGGAGAACGCGGGCGGCTGGTTCGCTCAGAAGCGCTCCACCGTCGGAGGCGCGCTGGTGATGACCAGCCCCGGCATCCCGATGATCTTCCAGGGCCAGGAGGCGCTCGAGGGTGGCTGGTTCTCCGACGACGACCCGCTCGACTGGGACCGCGCCGAACGGTACGAGGGCATCACGAAGCTGTACAAGACGCTCATCGACCTCCGCCTCAACCGGGGCGGCGTGACGCGCGGGCTCACGGGCCGCGGGTTGAACGTCTACCACGTCAACGAGGACGACAACGTCATCGCCTTCCAGCGCTGGATGGACCACGGGGCAGGCGACGACGTCGTGGTGGTGGTCAACCTCAGCACCAACACCTACACCGACTACCGGATCGGGATGCCGCACGGCGGGCTCTGGAAGCTGCGGTTCAACAGCGACGCGAAGCTGTACAGCTCGCTGTTCGGGGATCACGACAGCTTCGACGTCACGGCGTTCGAGGAGGACGAGGACGGGATGGGGGCGCATTCGAACATCTCGGTGGGCCCGTACTCGGTGCTCATCTACAGCCAGGACGCCTGACCCTGGCCGGGGGGTTGGCCCCATGGTGCGGCGACGGTAGAGTCGTACAGGTACAGCGCCTCTGGGACGGGCCGACGACGACCTCACCGTCGCGCACCTGGGAGATCCGATGATGGCTGCCAAAATCCCTGCCTGGCGAGCGGAGGCAGATCCCGACGATCTGCGCGAGTATGACGCCTTCGGGCCTTGGATCGCCGAGGTCAAGGACCCGGCAGACCTCCCCCGCCGGTTCAGCCGATGGTGGCCCGACCTTGAGGGGGCACGCCATCTTCTCAAGGTGCCGCGCCCCATCGATCGCGCCAAGGTTCACCCCGGGATGGACCTGTACGAATCGGTGATCGCCGTCTTCCCGGACAAGGTGCGCGTATTGCGGGCAGGACCGACAGACGTCACCAGCCGCGAGGCGCAGCGCAACGACGTCGTCGCCACCATCCTGCACAGCAACCTCCTCGTGGCCCGATGGACGCTGCTCCTTTCCGACGGAGGAGCGCTGGAGGTCGAGTACAACGCCGTGTCGCACCCGACGATCGCGGAGGTGGATCGCTACGTCCTGTCCAACGGGCCGGGCGACCTCAAGCCGCCCGCCGCCCCCGTCGTGACCCCCTCAACCGCGCAGCCCCGGGACCACTTCTTCGGCTCGCTCGTTCTGGCCCTCAACGCCGGCGCCAGTGAGCGCGTCCAGCCGGTCCAGGTCGACGAGCCCGGCCAGTCCTGCCTCAACGAGCGGGGCCGCCGGCGCCGCTCGGCTGGGGCGATGTTCCTCGCGTCACCCGAAGAGCTGGTGATCATCGACCGCAACAGGACCGTCGAGCCGCTCTTCCGCCGCTCCAACTACGCCTACAACGTGACCCGGATCCCGTTCCGGAGGATCACGGCCTTCGAGATCCGCAGGCCCGAGCAGACCTCGCCGCCGAGCTTCACGGAGCTGGTGATCACGTGCCACAGGGCGGTGATCACACAGGCTGTGCTCACCGCCCCTGACGCCGTGGCGGACCTGCTCTCCGCGCACGGAGTGCCGTCGGCTCGATGACGGCGGGTCCCTCGGCTCACGACTCCTTCGGGGGCCGGCCCCGCTGAGGGAGCGGGCCGGCGTCCTTCGGGGACCGGCCCGCCTTCTTGAGCGCGTCCCGGAGCAGGAGCTCGATCTGCGCGTTGACCGAGCGGAGGTCGTCGGCCGCCCAACGCGCCAGCGCGTCGTGGACGGCCGGGTCGAGCCTGAGCAGCACCGCCTTGCGTTCGGCCATCATGATCCGCCCCTTGCCGTCGCGCCGCTACTCAGGTGTACAGCGAGCCGGTGTTGACGACGGGGGTCACCCTCGAATCACTGGTGAGGACCACCAGCAGGTTGGACACCATGGCTGCCTTGCGCTCGTCGTCGAGGGTGACCACGTCGTCGCGCTCAAGGCGTTCCAGCGCCTTCTGCACCATGGTCACCGCGCCCTCGACGATCTTCTCGCGGGCCGCGATGATGGCGGAGGCCTGCTGCCGCTGCAGCATCGCCTGGGCGATCTCCGGGGCGTAGGCCAGCGAGGAGATGCGGGTCTCCACCACCTCGAGGCCGGCGATGGCGATCCGTGCGGCCACCTCGTCGGCCAGCTCCCGCGCGACCAGCTCCGTCGAGCCGCGAAGGGTCTCCTCGCCGGCCTCGCCGTTGTCGTAGGGGTGGGTGGTGGCCACGTGGCGCAGGGCCGACTCGGACTGCACGGCCACGAACTCGTCGTACTGCTCGACGGCGAACACGGACTTCGCGGTGTCCGCCACCTGCCACACGACGATGGCCGCGATGTTGACGGGGTTGCCGTCGGCGTCGTTGACCTTCAGATCATTGGTCTCGAAGTTGCGGACCTTGACCGAGACCTTCTTCTTGGTGGTGAACGGCACGGTCATCAGCAGGCCGGCCTTGCGGATGGTGCCGATGTAGCGGCCGAAAAACTGGATGACCTTGGTGTCTCCGGGGCTGATGATGGTGAGCGAGGAGAAGATCACGCCGGCCACGGTCAGCGCGAGCACGGAGAGGAACATCCGCCAGCCGCCGCCGTCGTTGTTCTCCAACTGGATGCCGGCGAGAATGCCCTGCCACGTGGCGAGCCCGGCGATCACGACGCCGATCGCGAACGCGAGGATCCCGTCGATATACCAGGCCTTCCTCTCCTCGATGTCGACGCGTGCGCCCTCCCGGCCCACCGGACGGCCCGACGGTGCTCCGCCGAGCGAGTCGCCCTCGAGGTCTGTTGAGGGGTCAGGGATGTGAGGGGTGGTCATGATGCGCGTCCTTCCGCGAGAATTTCGATATCTAAGTGATATCACTTTATCGGTCGTCGCGCAAGGTCAATCAGCCGAAGTGACGGAGCACTCGGAGCGCGCGCAGCGTCACCCATCGATTGGGCGCGCCAGCGGGCGGGTACTCGACGTGGGTCTCGCCAGGGAACTGGGCCGCCGCAGCCCACCGCCCGTCGCGGCGACGCCTCCGGTGGAGCACAGCCAGGGCATCGTCCATCCGTGGGTCCCGCGACACCCCAGCTCGACGCAGGACGTCCAACCCGTGCAGGACGTCGAAGTGCCATCGCGGCGGGTGGTGGAGCCGGGTGAAGTCGGCGCGGATCGGCTGCTGGTCCGAACGGCGCAGGAACAGCCGCCTGGACAGCAGCGCCTCCGCAGCCGCACCCACCGCGACACTCACCTCCCCGTCCCGATAGCCGTACCCCCGCCGCAGGTACTCGGCCAAACCGTCGATCACGCTCGTGGTGGTGTGCACCGACGAGACGCGCGCCCCGGAGCGGTTGGCGCGACAGTTGAACCCGCCGTCGGGCATCCGCTGGCCCAGCACGAAGTCGACGACGCTCTCCAGGTCCGCTGCCGCCGCCCCGAAGTGCGACGCGTAGGCCAGGAACATGCCGTTGATGCAGACGTCGGCCTCCTTGATCTCGCCCGACGGGTTCACTCCCCCGTCGCCGCCCTTCTCGCGCGCGATCAGCGCGACGCTGGCCGCGCACTCCGAGTGGCCGGGGGCCACCCCGAGGTCGCGAAGCTCGAGCAGCGAGTAGTGGCTGGAGGTCCACTTGGGCTGGTAGAACCCGCGACCCCAGTGCCCATCGGCACCCCGCGCGGCGAGGATGGTCGCGGCGTCCCCGTCTGAGGCGACGAGCCGCTCGAGGTGTGGGCGCTCGTCGTCCAGGAGGTCGCGGTGGGTCTGGAACCGCACCGCACCATCCCCCGCCAGCAGCCACTGAATCACGCCGTCGTCGACCGTCTGGGTGGACATGGCACCACTCTAGGCAGCCCCGAGCGCCCAGGCGAGGCCCAGCTCACGCCCTCCGGCCCGCGACACCGTCGAGCTCAGCCAACTCGTCCTCGGTGGCCATCCGGAACGGCCCGTTGCCCTCGACGGCGGACGCGGGGGCGAGGCCGCGGGTCGCCCGGAGGCTGGCGACCACGGACACGGTGAGGATCGTCGCGATCACCGCCAGCGAGATCGCTGTGGGGATGTAGAAGACGTCGATCTTGAGCGCCATCTTGATGCCCACCCAGATCAGCACCAGCGCCAGGCCGATCTTGAGGTAGACGAAGCGGTGCATGAGGTCCGCGAGGAGGAAGTACATAGCTCGGAGGCCGAGGATCGCGAACGCGTTGGCCGTGAACACGATGAACGGCTCGCTGGTGACGGCGAAGATCGCGGGGATGGAGTCGACGGCGAACACCACGTCGGTGGCTTCGATCAGCACCAGCACCGCCAACAGGGGCGTCGCGAGGAGCACCCCGCCCTTGCGGACCAGGAGTCGCTGGCCGTAGTAGGCGTCGGTCATCGGCACGAAGCGGCGGAACAGGCGCAGCACCGCGGACTGCTCAGGGTCCAGGTGCTCGTCGCGCTGCCGGATCATCCGCCACCCGGTGTACAGGAGGAAGGCGGCGAACACGTAGAGGATCCAGGTGAAGTTCTCGATGAGGACGGCGCCGACGGCGATGAACGCCCCGCGGAGGACCAGCGCGCCGAGCACGCCGAGGAACAGGACTCGGTGTTGGAACTGCGGCGGCACCGCGAAGTACCCGAAGATGACGGCCCAGACGAACACGTTGTCGACGGCCAGCGACTTCTCGATGAGGTAGCCGGCGAAGTACTGCTGACCGATTTCGGGCCCCTGCCACCACCAGAGCAACGCGCCGAAGCCGACGCCGAGCGCCACCCAGACGGCGCTCCAGGCCGCGGCTTCTCGGACCTTGATGACGTGGGCGTCGCGGTGGGCGACGAGGTCCACGGCGAGCATGGCGAGGATGACGGCGATCACGCCGACCCACACCCAGAGTGAGACGTCCATGAGGAACCCTTCCGATCGAATCAGTCGATCGGAGGTCTCTCCCGGTCTGATGACCGGCTCGCCGGGCCCGATGGCGGACCGTAATGACGACGAGGCGCCTGGGGGATACTCCCCTCCGTGGACACCATTGAAGCGTATGTCGAAGGTTTGTTCAAGGGCGTCCTGGAGGGGCTGAGCCGTCCGGGCCGACGGCCAGGTGTCGCCGGTGCTTGAGTTGAGGGTCGCGGCGGCGTGCAATGGGGGTATGAGCAACTCCCTGTACTCCCTTCCCATTGCCGGGTTCGTCATCGACGATTCGGCCTGCGACGCCGACGACCTCGCCTTCTGCGGCGGGGTCCAGGTGACCGTGGCCGCCGGCGAACGCTGGGACGGGCTCGTCGAACGCGCGATCGCGGGGGGCTGGACGGGCGTCGAGGCACTGTCGGGCATTCCGGGCACGGTGGCCGACGTCGTCCGCGACAACTTGGTCGCGCACGCTCAGGCCGTCGCCGACACCGTCGCATCTGTCCGAACCTGGGACCGGGCGGCTGACGCGCAGCGCACGTTCCCCGCCGTCGAATGCGCGTTCGTGAAGGGGGGTTCGCGCTTCCAGGAGGAGCTCGGCGACGGAGGCCTCCGCTACGAACTTCTCGACGTGGCGTTCCTGTTCAAGCAGGGAGACTTCAGCACCCCGATCGTCGACGAGGCGCTCGCGGGAGCCTTGAGTGTCGCGGTGGGGGCTCGGGTACCGCTGGCAGAGGTGCGCGCGGCCGCGTTGGCGCTGCGTGCCGGGCACGAAACGCCGTCTGAGTCGGCCCCGGACCCCGCATAGGGAGTCGGGGGCACATCGCGACGGCGTGTCGTGCACGCCGGGCGGGGCGGTGGACATCGCGACGGCGGGTCGTGCACGCGGGCGGGGGCGTAGTCACCGCGACACGACGAAGCGCCGCCCGGGTGACCCCGGACGGCGCTTGGCCTGGTTGGTGCGGAACTCAGAAGTCGAAGTCCGCGATGTTGTCGCCGTTGAACACGTAGGGATCGCCGAGCAGCACCGAGGCGCCCTCACCGACGGTGAACGAGCCCAGCTTGCCGGCCTCGAACTCGTCGCCCTCAGCGCCGGTGATGTCACCGTTGACGAGAGCCTGAGCGGCGAAGGCGGCCAGGTAGCCGAGATCGGCAGGGTTCCACAGCGCGAACGCCTCGACGGTGCCGTCTTCGACGTACTCACGCATCTGGTTCGGGGTACCGAGACCGGTCAGCATGACCTTGCCCTTGTAGTCCGACGTCGACAGGTAGCGCGCCGCGGCGGCGATACCGACGGTGGTCGGGGACACGATGCCCTTGAGCTCCGGGTAGGTCTGGAGCAGAGCGGCGGTCTTGTCGAACGACATCTGATCATCGTCATCGCCGTAGGCGACCTCGACGAGCTCGACGTCGGGGTGGTTGGCCTCAAGCTCGGCCTCCATCATCTCGATCCACGCGTTCTGGTTCGTCGCGTTGGCCGACGCCGACAGCACGGCGATCTGGCCCGCGTCGCCGATCTGCTCGGTGATCAGATCCACCTGGATCTTCGCGATGCCCTCTGCAGTGGCCTGGTTGATGAACAGGTCGCGGCACTCCGGGTTGGTGTCGGAGTCGAAGGTGACGATCTTGACGCCGGCGTCGCGCGCCTCGTTGAGGGCGTCGCAGATGGCCTCGGGATCGTTGGCGGACACGACGAGCGCGCCGACGCCCTGCTGGGCCGCGGTCTGGATGAACGGCACCTGGGCGGTGGGCGATGCCTCCGTCGGGCCGACCTCCTCGAACGTGCCGCCGAACTCCTCGACTGCCTCAGCGCCGCCGGCGTTGGAGGTGTCGAAGTACGGGTTGCCCAGGTTCTTGGGCAGGAACGTCACGCTGACGCTGCCCCCGGCGTCGCCGCCACCGCTGGTTGCGGTGGGGTCGGCTGAACCCTCGGTGCCCGGGTCCGAGCAGCCGGTCAGCGCGAGTGCCGCAGATGCGGCGATCGCGACCAGGCCGAGGCCGAAGCGCCCGGTCTTGCGTCCCTTGATGAACATTGCAGTTTCCTTTCTTGGCCCGTCGTTGGACCGGTGGTTTTCGTTACCTGTTCAGGCGGTGGCGCCGGTGGCGCCCGCCTGGCCCTTCTTTCTCCCGATGGCCGCGACCCGCTTGGTCCGGATCCAGCCGAGGAAGCTTGCAGACACCACCGACAGGATGAGGACAATGCCGGTGATGACGTTGATGATGTCGCTCGTGACGCCCGCCAGGCGCAGTGCGCTGGACATCGTCCCGATCAGGAACACGCCGGCGATCACGCCGTGCAGCGCCCCGCGACCTCCGAAGATCGACACCCCGCCCAGGAGGACGGAGGCGATGATCAGGAGCTCCATGCCGATGGCGTTGTCGCCTCGGGCGTTGTTGTAGAGGAGTGTGAAGTACACCCCGGCGAAGCCGGAGACGGCCCCGCTCATGACGAACAGCCAGAACTTGGTGCGGACCACGTCGATGCCGGAGAAGGCGGCCACCTCCTTGTTGAGGCCGATCGTGTAGAGAGATCGGCCGAAGGGGGTGAAGTGCAGCATCACCGCGAAGATGAGCGCGAGCACGAGGAACGGGATGATGATCACCGGCATCGACGTGCCGGGGATGTTCGCCCGGATCAGGTCCGTCCAGAAATCGGGGAACTCGCTGATCGCCGTCGTGCCGAGGAGGCCCACCGCGATCCCACGGAACAGCGCGAGCGTGCCGATGGTCACGGCCAGCGACGGTAGCCCGACGAAGGTGATCAGCCCGCCGTTGATGGCGCCCGCGAGCGTCCCGACGAGGATGGCCACGAGTGCGGCAACCGGCAGCGGCCAGCCCGCCTGCACACCGAGCCCGGTGACGACGCTCGCCAGGCCGAGGATGCTGGCCACCGAGAGGTCGATCTCCTCGGTGATGATGATGAGCGTCATCGGCAGGGCGATCAGCAGGATGGGCGCGATCTCGCGGATGAGGAAGGTGAGGGTGAGCGGGCTGTCGAAGTTGGGCACCGTCAGCGTTGACACGACGACGACGATGGCGAGCAGCGCGATGATCGCTGTCTCGCGCGTGGCGATGATCCGGCGCCAGAGCGGGTGCTGGTAGGACTTGTACTCCCTCGCGGGCTTGTCGGTGAGGACCGTGGCGGTGCTCATCACTTCACTCCTTCCCTCGCCGCGACGAGTCGTCGATGCTGACGGACGGCGAGGACGCGGTCCAGGATGATGGCGCCGATGATGAGGATGCCCACCACTGCGCGCTGCCAGAAGTCCTGGATGCCGATGATCGGCAGGGCCCGGTTGATGGTGAGCAGCAGGTAGGCGCCGAAGGCCGCGCCCCACACCGTGCCGACGCCGCCGGACATCGCGACGCCACCGATGACGGCGGCACCGATGGCCTGAAGCTCCCAGCCGGTGCCGGCGTTGGAGCTGACGGTGCCGTATCGGGCCGCGAACAGCACCCCGGCAAGGCCGGCGAGCGCTCCCGACAGGATGAAGGCCGACAGGATTCGCCGGGTGACGCGCAGGCCGTACAGGTGGGCGGCGTCGGGGTCCGAGCCGATGGCGTAGAGCTCCCGGCCGCTGCGCAGGTTGCGCAGGTACCAGGCGGTGACCACCAGCACGAAGACCGCCAGGATGGTCAGCAGCGGGATCCCGAGCACGATCTGCGTGCCGAGCCCACGGAAGGACGCCGGCATGTCGGAGGCGTTGATCCGGTCACTGCCGGTCCAGGCCACGTTGATGCCGCGGTAGATGTACATGGTGCCGAGGGTGATGACCAGCGCCGGCACCTTCGCGAACGCCACCAGCGCGCCGTTGATCAGCCCGAGCAGCCCGCCGAGAGCGATGCCGGCGAGGAACACGAGCCCGGGGTGGATGCCTTCGATGTCGATGAACAGGCGGCCGGTCATGTAGGCGGTGAGGCCGACGACGGAGCCGACGGACAGATCCACGTTGCGGGTGATGATCACCACGGCCTGGCCGATCGCCACCACCATGAGCAGCGACGGGGTCAGCAGGAGGTCACGGAAGCCGTCGGAGGAGAAGATGAAGCTCGGGTTGACGGCGGTCGCGGCGATCACGATGAGGACCAGTGCGATGACGATGCCGGTCTCGCGGGCCTTCAGGATGTGGCCGGCCACGTCAAGCACGGAACGCCTCGGCAGCGTTGCGGTTGCCGCGGTCATCACGCGACCTCCTCGTCGGCCGTCGCGGCGAACATCACGGCCTCGGGAGTGGCGTCGGCGCGGTCGAACTCGCCGGTGATGCGACCACCGCGCATCACCAGGACGCGGTCGGCCATGCCGAGCACTTCTGGAAGTTCGGAAGAAATCATCAGGATTGCGAGCCCCTCCTGGGCGAGTTGTGAAATGAGCCGGTGCACCTCGGCCTTGGTGCCGACGTCGATGCCGCGGGTGGGCTCGTCGACGATCAGCACCCGTGGCGTCGTGGCCAGCCACTTGGCCAGGACGACCTTCTGCTGGTTGCCGCCGGAGAGGGTGCCGGCCTCGGCGTCCAGCGCCGCCGTCTTGACCTCGAGCCGGCTGGCCCACACCTTGGCGCTCGCGTTCTCGAGCCCGCCCCAGATGAGGCCCGCCTTCGCCAGCCGCTGCCGGATGGCGAGCGTGAGGTTGAGGGCGACGGACTGGTCGAGGACCTGTCCCTGCTTGCGGCGATCCTCCGGCACGAGCGCGATGCCCTGCGCCATCGCGGCCTTCGGGTTGCCCTTGGGCAGCGCCTCGCCGCTGACGGTGACCGATCCTGACTGATAGGGGTCCACACCGAAGACCGCGCGGACCACCTCGCTGCGCCCTGCGCCGACGAGTCCGGCCAGCCCGACGATCTCGCCGGAGCGGACGGTGAAGGAGATGTCGTTGAAGACGCCCTTCTGGGTGAGGCCCTTCACGACGAGGATGTCCTCGCCGATGTCGGCGGGCAGCTTGGGGAACATCTCGGTGACGTCGCGGCCCACCATCAGGTGCACCAGCTCGTCGACGGAAGTGTCGGCAATGGGCATGGTGTCGATGTAGGAGCCGTCGCGCATGACCGTGACGGTGTCGCAGAGCTCGAACACCTCGTCGAAGCGGTGCGAGATGAACACGAGCGCGCGACCCTCGTCGCGGAGGCTCCGGGCGACGGCGAACAGCCGCTCCACCTCGACCCCGCTGAGCGCCGCCGTCGGCTCGTCCATGATCAGCACGCGCGCGTCCAGGGAGATGGCCTTGGCGATCTCGATGATCTGCTGGTCCGCGATGGACAGGCCCTCGGTGAGCCGATCGGGATCGATGCGGACGCCGAGGCGCTCGAAGATCTGCGTGGCCTCGTCGTGCATGGCCTTGCGGTCGATGCGGCCGAAGCGTCCGACGGGCTGACGCCCCATGAAGATGTTCTCGGTGACCGAGAGGTCCGGAAACAGCGTCGGCTCCTGGTAGATCACCGCGATGCCCGCCGCCTTGGACTGGGCGGTGCTGTGGAAGTCCACCGGCTCGCCTTCGAGCCGGAGCTCGCCCGCGTCGCGGCGGTAGAGCCCGGCGACGATCTTGACGAGCGTGGACTTGCCGGCCCCGTTCTCGCCGATGAGGGCGTGGATGGAGCCCTTCTCCAGGCTCAGGCTGCCCGAGCGGAGCGCGACGACAGCACCGAAGGATTTCACTACCCTCGACAGCTCTAGAGCCGGCGTCGTCGCCGGGTCGGGTACCGTATCCGTCACTAGCGGTTCTCCTCTTTGAGTGTGTTGCCCTCCTCGCCGAGGGCCACCTTTGAATCGATTCAACGTCGGTTCATGGCTACAGTATGTTTCAGCGATCCGCTTGGTCAAGTCACCGGAGACAAATGATGCGGATTCGTTAGGAGAGAGGAGGCCTCGGGCATGGCGGCCGTGAGCATTCGAGACGTGGCGCGGCGCGCCGGGGTGTCGGTGGGCACCGTCTCCAACGTGCTCAACCGGCCCGACGTGGTGTCCGCGGATGCGGTCCTACGGGTCCAGCAGGCCATCGACGAGCTGGGCTATGTCCGCAACGAGGCCGCCCGGAAGCTCAGGCAGGGCATCAGCGGCACCGTCGGCTTCGTCGTCATGGACGGACAGAACCCGTTCTACAACGACGTGGTCCGGGGGGCGGGCGACGAGGCCACCCAGCACGGCATCGCGATCCTCTTCGGCGACACCGCCGAGGACCCCGCCCGGGAACGCATGTACATCGACCTGTTCGAGGAGCACCAGGTGCGCGGCCTGCTCATCGCGCCGTTCGGGGAGGTCTTCAGCCGCCTGGAGAAGCTGCGGGCCCGAGGGATGCCCGCGGTGCTCGTCGGCCGCTACTCGGGCCAGAACCGGTTCAGCTCCATCTCGGCGGACAGCATCTCCGGTGGCCGGATGGCTGTGGAGCACCTCATCGCCGGGGGCCGACGCAGGATCGCGTTCGTCGGCGGCCCCTTCGAGCTGCACGAGGTGACCGACCGACTCGCGGGCGCAAGGGTCGCGGCGGAGGATGCCGGTGGCGTGGAGATCGAGGTGATCCCGACGGCGGCCATGAGTGTCGCGGAGGGCGCGGCCGCAGGCCTGCGGATCCTGTCCCGGCCACCGAGGGACAGGCCTGACGCCGTCTTCGCGGCCAACGACCTGGTGGCGCTCGGCGTCCTCCAGGCGCTGGTGGAGGACGGCCGGATGCGGGTGCCGGAGGAGATCGCCTTGGTGGGCTTCGACGACATCACCTTCGCCGCCGCGGCGGCGGTGCCCCTGACGTCGATGCGGCAGCCGAGCGCGATGATCGGCCGGACGGCGCTGCGGATCCTGCTCGAGGAGGCGGCGGACCCGGATCTGATCCCCCGGCAGACGGTCTTCCAGCCGGAGTTGATCGTGCGCCGCTCCACCGGCCGACTCTCCTGACGACTCGCCCGTCCATCTGATCGCCGAGTCTGCACGTCGGCAGATGGTCGTCACCACGGAGCGCGCAATCGACGGGAGCGTCACCTCATCGGGTGGCGCGCCGTCGCGTCTCCGACCGCGGCCCTTCACCCTGATATCGCGATCCTGGCCTGACCCGGCCCGGCGAGACTCCCCGATCGGGCGAGTGTGCGTGAGGATGCTCACCGCGCCGGGATCAGCCTGCCGCGAACTGCATCGTTCGGCAGTACCTGGGGGTGATCGATGCGTGCACATTAGGTTGGCCCCGCGACCTCCCCGCTGCACGAATGCGGCTCAATGCCCCTTGCCGGGACCCCTCACGGGGGAAGATGGTAGACACCACAGCAGGGGCCCAAGGAGGGGACACAATGAAGCGTCTCGACACCGACGTCGTCGTCATCGGAGGCGGCTCGACGGGGCTGGGCGTCGTCCGCGACGCCGCCATGCGCGGGTACCGCGCAGTCCTCGTCGAGCGCGTCGACCTCGGCCAGGGCACCACCGGCCGGTTCCACGGCCTGTTGCACTCCGGCGGGCGGTACGTGGTCAGCGACCCCGGCTCCGCCACCGAGTGCGCCGAGGAGAACGCGATCCTGCGCCGCATCCAGGCCAGCGCAGTCGAGGACACCGGCGGTTTCTTCGTCACCCTCGCCGACGACGACCCGGCCTACGCCGACAAGTTCCTGGCCGGCGCCAAAGCCACGGGCGTCCCCGCCACCGAGATCTCCGTCAAGGAGGCGCTCCGCCGCGAGCCGCGCCTCGACCCGCACATCCAGCGCGCCATCGAGGTGGCCGACGGCTCCGTCGACGGCTGGCAGCTCGTCTGGGGCGCCGCCCGCTCGGCGGAGGCGCACGGCGCGAAGGTGCTCACCTACCACCGGGTGACGAAGATCGAGCGCGACGGCGACCGTGTTTCGGCCGTGATCTGCCGCGACGAGAAGGGCGGCGAGGACGTCCGCATCACCTGCACCTTCGTCCTCAACTGCGCCGGGCCGTGGGCGGGACAGATCGCGGAGATGGCCGGCGCCGAGCCGGTCGCGGTCATCCCCGGGCGCGGCATCATGATCGCGATGAACCACCGCCTGGTGAACACCGTCATCAACCGCTGCGTCTACCCCACCGACGGCGACATCCTCGTCCCCGTGCACACCGTCTCCATCATCGGCACCACCGACATCCACGAGACGGACCCCGACCACCTGCCCATCCCCCGCAAGGAGGTCCAGCAGATGCTGGACGCCGGCGAGGCGATGATCCCCGGCTTCCGCAAGGCGCGCGCCCTGCACGCCTGGTCCGGGTCGCGGCCGCTGATCAAGGACAAGCGGGTCTCCGTGGAGGACACCCGCCACATGAGCCGCGGCATGGCCGTCATCGACCACTCCCAGACCGACGGCCTGAACGGAATGATCACCATCGGCGGCGGCAAGCTCACCACCTACCGGCTGATGGCCGAACACATCGTCGACGCCATGAACCGGCAGCTCGGCGAGGAGCGGCCCTGCACCACCGCCGACGAGGTCATCCCCGGCAGCGAGGACCGCAAGCTCTACACCGTCACGCACCGCCTCGAGGACCGCGAGAAGGACCGCCTGGACGACCAGATCATCTGCGAGTGCGAGCTGATGAACCGCTCCATGTTCGT
>DATITN010000167.1:0-6488 GCA_035467795.1 Arachnia sp.
CGCGCTACCGCCTGAGCCTCACTCCACTCGCTGTCGCGGAGACGTCAGCGACGGCGTGCTGACGGTAGAATCCCGACCGCGGCAGCGGGACGCCAGTGCCGCCCTCCACGCTCAGGCGAGGGCAGGGTGACCGGCACTGCGGGCACGTTTCCGCGGAGTGGATACCCCGCCACTTCAGTCCCAAGGTCGGAGGCGCGTAATCGTGCCAGTAGTGGCACCCTCTGGTCTGCTGCCTGAGCGTGGGGCCCCGCACTGGCGTCCCGCACTGGCGTCCCGTCTCCGCGGCCTCAACGGCAGCCGTGGGAACAACTGCAACATACTGAATGAACGTCCCAGTAAACACCTCTCGCCCTTGCCGCCGATCGAACGCAGGAATGAGGTCACGACGGTGCGAGAGCCGGAGTTGGTGATTCCCGAGGGGACGAACAAAGCCTCGTGCCTGGTGAGTCGAGTCGTTGTCGGGATGCCCGAGAATGCGGTCGCTCTGTGGGTTGGTCTACCCACCCTCAGAGCGACCGGTTCTCCCGGGACCAGCCTGCACGTCACCGGCCCTCGCGCCCGCACACGGCCCCCGGCCCTCGCGCCCCCGACCCGAATTAGCACTGTCAACCACCCACCCCCGTCCGATGCCTTGTGAGCGCGCCGAGCGGCTAAGCTCGCAAAGGTCCCGACGAGAGCGAACTCCCAGCGATGAACCCCCCGACAGACCCGGTGTCACCGTCGACTGCCGCGTGGAACACACCTGCCCGCGACCACGCGCGCCAGCTGCCGGCCATGGAGCCTCCCGTAGAGCCCCAACCTGAGGTCGCTTTCTGTGCCTGATTCCATCCGTTTCGTCGACAAGGCCGTGCGCCTCTTCACGTTCCTCGCGAAGGCCCAACAGCTCCGGCAGGCTCCCGTCAGCGACATCGACGCCTACCGACGCGACGGCTCCGTGCACATGCTCGGTGACCTCCCCGTCGCGCAGGCCGTCCGCTGGGGCACCGAACCAGGGCAGGCGTGGGATCAAGGCCCCCTCATCAGCATCGACCGGCTCATCCCCGCCCACCCGCCCCGACTCCCGACGGCGCTCACCGGGTGGATCACCGGCGACGTCCTCGACGCCACACAGCGCCCCCAACTCGCGGAATGGCGCCCTGCCCCCGACGGGACTCAGCAGCGCGCCGAGGACCAGCCCGGCGTGGCCGGCGCCTTGAAGGAATGGCTGGCGACGTGGGACCACTGGGCCGAAGTGATCCTCCGCGAACAGCCCGTCCGCGACGCCTACGCCGGGCTGTTCAAGCTCTACGTGCAGACCACCCAGAAGAGCGAGGAACTCGAGCTCCTCCTCGGCGTCGGGCTCCTCGCCTGGGCGCCCGAAGGGCACGAGCGGATGCGGCGACACCTGTTCACCGTCCCGGTGATCCCCAAGCTGGAGGAGTCGAACGGGCGCCTGGACTTCTTCCTCGACGAGGGGTCGGTGGGCCTGCATGTCGAGCTGGACATGCTCGACCCCAGCCTGATCCCCGACCAGTCCCTCGTCGGGCACCTCGAGACGCGCGGCCACGACTTCTCCGGCAACCCGCTCGACGCTCAAGACATCGAGCCGCTGGGCCGGACCGTCGCCCTGCAGCTGCACGCCCAGGGTCGCTGGGACGGCGCCGCGACACTGCCAGACGTGCACCCCTACCCGACGGTGGCCTGGGCGCCCGCGCTGGTCCTCCGCCCCCGGAACCGGACCGGCCTGGTGCAGGCGTTCCAGGAGATCGCCGCCCAGATCGCCGCAGCCGGCGAGGTCCCGGCCGGGCTCCTGCCCCTGATCGACCCGGACCGCCTCCCCCCGGTCACCGAGGTCTCCACCCCCGGCGCCATCCTCACCTTCGACGACGAGGTCGTGGCGCCCTTGCCGCTCAACGATGTGCAGCGACGCATCCTCGAGCGCGTCGACCGTCACGCCCAGACCCTGGTGCAGGGCCCTCCCGGCACCGGCAAGACACACACGGCCGCCGCCCTGCTGACCCACCTGCTGGCCCAGGGCCAACGCGTGCTCGTCACCGCCCACACCGACCGAGCCCTCCGGGAGGTCCGCACCAAGCTGCCGGCCCAGATCAAGCCGCTGGCCGTGTCCGTCATCGGGGCGAGCCGCGACGACCTCGCCGACCTCCGCACCGCCGTCGACCACATCTCCCGTAGGGCCGGCGATCACGACGGGCACGCGGCTGCCCACCGAATCAAGGAGTTGAACGAGCAGGCGTCACAGCTGGACAAGCGACGACGCGCGTTGAGCCGGGAGCTCGTCAACGCACGCTCGCACGAGGTGGCGGAGCTCCACCACGGCGCCTACTCCGGCACGCTCGCCGCCATCGCGCAGCGCTACCAGGCCGAGGCCGAGCAGAACGAGTGGATCGCCGATCTCGTCGGCTTCACCCCCGACTCCGCGTCCCACCTCTCCGACGCCGAGGCCCGGGAATGGCTGGCCATCCTCAGGGACCACTCGCTGGGCGAGGACGCGGTTGAGAGCAGCCGTCGCCGGATCGCCAGCAGCGCCGTCCTCGACGCGGACGCCTTCGCCGCTCAGGCGCGCTCCGAGGCCGAGGCGAAGGCCGCGGCGGGGGTCTTCGCCGACGGACCCCGACACGAAAGCAGAGCGGCCCTGAGCGCCCTCCCCGTCGAGCAACGGAAGCAACTCAGACAGCGCATCACCGAGTACCTCAACCAGGCATCGGATCTTGCGCGGCTCCCTCTCCAGTGGGTCGACGACGCCCTCTCCGCCGTGCGCGGCGGCGCCGGCGACATCTGGCGGGCCCGCGCCTCCGAGCTGGCGGCCGGCATCGGGCGGGTCGACGCGGTCCTCGAGCAGCTGCCGGCCGGGGTCCGCGTCGAACTCCCCGGCGACATGGACCGTATGCACGCGATGGCCGCCGCCCTGGAGAGGCACCTCGGCAATGGCGGCGCCCTGAAGACCCGTGCCGACGGGACGGTCAAGATCGGGGCCTTCACCCCCGGGGTCGTGAAGGAGTGCCGCGAGCTCCTCGAGCAGGCCCGGGTGGACGGCCTGCCGCCGACGAAAGTGGCGGCACTCAGAGTTCTCATGGCCCATCGCGACGCGTCGGGTCTCCTGAGCGAGCTGGACCGCGCGTGGCCGGCGTCGGTCGACATCCCGGAGGAGGACACCCCGCGCGAGCGCGTGGAGTGGCACCGAAGCCAGCTGAGCTACCTGGTCCGGGTGGTGGACTTGGGTGACCGCATCCGCGCCGAGGACGACTACCTCCGGAAGCGCGGAATCGTGCCACCGGCGTGGGGCGACGGAGCCGCCGTCGAGCGCCTCGCCCGCTCCATCGACGCGATCGACGCCGCCGACGCGGTGGCGGCAGCGCGCGAGCCGCTGAACTCGCTCAGCGCCGAGATCTCCACCGTCGCGGGATGGGAAGACGCCGCCGAGGCTGTCCACATGCTCAGCGACGCCGTCGACACCCGGGACCACGAGAGCTACGCCCGTGCCCTGACGTGGCTGCGTCGGCTCGAGCAGGTTGCCGAGGCGATCGCCCGCCGCGACACCCTCACGCAGCAAGTCCGCGCCACGGCCCCCGCGCTCGCGGAGGCCGTGCTGGGCACCCCCGACGATGACGCCTGGGGCTCCCGCCTCGCCCACCTCGAAGCCGCCTTCGGCTGGGGCGCCGTCGGCGCATGGGTGCTGGCGCAGGACCAGGTGGACGCCAACAGCATCCAGGCGCAGATCTCGGTGGCCGACCAGAGGCTCCGCTCGGTGGCGGAGAACATCGCCGCCCAGCGCGCCTGGGGCCACGCCGTCGGCAGCGAACGCCTTACGCCGGGCCGACGCGCCGACCTGCGCAGCTACTCCCAGCAGGTCAGCCGCCTCGGCAAGGGCACCGGCAAGTACGCCGCCCAGCAGCGGGCCGAGATCCGGCGCGCGATGGAACGCTGCCGCCCCGCCGTCCCGGTCTGGATCATGCCGCTCTACCGGGTGGCCGAGCAGTTCCGCATGCAGGAGAACATGTTCGACGTCGTGGTGGTCGACGAGGCCTCGCAGGCCGGCCTGGAGGCGACGTTCCTCCAGTACCTCGCCCCGAAGATCGTGGTCATCGGCGACGACAGGCAGGTCTCCCCCGCCGCGGTGGGCGTCGACCAGCAGCAGCTCAGGGACCTCGCCGCCCAGTACCTGCACGACGACCGGTACAAGGACACCTGGCAGGACCCGCAGCGGTCGCTGTTCGACGAGGCGGCCATGCGCTACGGCGGGCAGCTGACCCTGGTGGAGCACCGGCGCTGCGTGCCCGAGATCATCGGCTTCTCCAACCGCATCGCCTACGAGCCCAACGGGATCCGGCTCATCCCGGTGCGGCAGTTCGGGGCCGACCGGCTGGCCCCGTTCGTCGTGAGGCATGTGCCCGACGGCGCCGAGGAGGGGGCCTCGGGGTTCAGGATCAACCGCGCCGAGGCGCGCGCCCTCGTCGACGACCTCAAGGCCTGCCTCAACGACCCGGCCTTCGAGAACGCGAGCCTGGCCGTCATCTCGCTCGTGGGGGATCGGCAGGCCAAGTACATCGAGTCGCTGCTGCTTGCCGAGATCCCCGCCGAGGAGTGGGCTCGACGGAGCCTCCGGGTGGGCACCGCGCCCGACTTCCAGGGCTCGGAGCGCGACGTGGTGTTCCTGTCGATGGTGTCCGCCGTCGAGCCGGGGCGCCGGCTGGGCGCGCTGACCCGCGAGATGTATGTGCAGAGGTTCAATGTCGCGGTGAGCCGGGCGAAGGATCAGGTGCGGCTCTTCCACACGATCTCGCTGAACGAGCTGCCCAACAGCGAGGATCTCCGCTACCAGCTGCTCGACTATGCCTACGGCGTGGCCGGACGCGGCGCATCTGGCTCCGAGATCGCCACGTCGGTGGTGCCGGAGGACGAGCGGGTGGAGCCGTTTGACTCGCTCTTCGAGCAGCGGATCCACAACAGGATCGTGGACCGCGGGTACACGGTGGTTCCCCAGATGGAGGCGCTGGGGTACCGGCTCGATCTGGTGATCGTCGGGGCTCGCGCGCGGCTGGCTGTCGAGTGCGACGGCGACACCTGGCACGGGCCCGAGGCGTACGAGCGCGACCTGGCCCGGCAGCGGGAGCTGGAGCGGTGCGGGTGGCGGTTCTTCCGCGTGCGGGAGTCGAGCTTCTACGTCGACCCGGCCGCCGCGCTCGCCCCGCTGTGGAAGCAGCTCGACGCGATGGACATTCACCCCTCCGACTGGGTTGACGACGGCGTCGAGATCGAGGGGGCCGACTCGGCGCAGGAGTTCGAGCTCGAGGTTCCGGAGTCGGGGGACTTCGAGGAGTTCGTGCACGACGTCGTCGAGGCGGAGGACCCGGTGGCAGACGTCCTCGAGGACGTCGACGCGGAGGTCGTCGACGGGATCGACGAGGAGGGCGACGCCGAGGCGGACGTGGATCCTCGAGACGAGACCGTCGAGGAGGCGCCCCTCCGGGAGGCCGACGACTCGGAGGATTCGTCGGACTACTCCGATCTGGGAGTCAATCTGCACCTGGCCCTCGAGCGCGCGCGGCGCGGCACTCCCGCCCCTGCGCGGCGCTCGGCGTTGGGCGTCGAGTGGGATCCGTTGGCTCAGCTGGGCGGGTCCGTCGACACGATCTTCCGCCGGCCGGCCGGCCTGGACCCGTACAAGGCGTTCGACGGGTCGACCAAGCCTGTCGGCGAGGGCACGGGCGCGGAGATCCTGGACGGGCTGCTGCGAATCGCGGCTGTTGAGGGACCGGTGCGGGGGAACCGCCTCCGCACCGCGTACGTGCGGGCGTCCGGTGGGTTTCGCGTGGGGAAGGCCATCGCCCAGGTGCTCAACTCCGCGATCTACCGCGCCGAGAAGCGCGGCCTCCTGGTGGGAGACAACCCGTTGGGCACCTCCGGGGTCCACTCCCGGACGTACCGCTTGCCGGAGCAGCAGGAGTTCCGGCTGCGCGAGCTGGGGCCGCGAACGCTCGATGAGGTGCCGCCCCGCGAGTTGCTCGAAGTCATGCGACGGATCAGTGACGCCAATCCGTCCGCCGACGACGAGCAGCTCCTCCGCGAGACCCTGCGCCTCTACGACCGCGTCTCCCTGACTCAGGCGGCGCGGAGCGTTCTCGAGCCAGTGCTCTCCCTGCTGCGACGAGGTGGCGCCGGAACCTGAGTGCCGGTGACGGCCACGGTCTCCCGCACCCCCGTGATCCGGTCGCTCTGAGGGTTGGTCTACCCACCATCAGAGCGACCAGGTTGCCCACGGTCGCGGAGACTGACGGCTTCGGCTGGTCGTTGCGCTGGAGCGATGCCCCTGAGCGGGCAACAAGAAGCAACCCCACCGCCCCGGGACGCCAGTCCGCATAGGCTCGAAGAGACCCCTCCACAGAAGGACTCTCATGAACGATCGACTCAAGGCCCTCAGCGACGCCGGCGTCTCCATCTGGCTCGACGACCTTTCCCGCGAGCGACTCACCTCCGGCAACCTCGCCGAA
>DATITN010000168.1:0-4005 GCA_035467795.1 Arachnia sp.
CGGGTGTCGCGGCTGTTGCGGATGCGGCGGCCCTCCGTGTAGCCGGTGTCGCGGTGGAAGAGGCGACGGTCGGTGGATCTGTAGCGCTTGGCGGCCATGACGACGGACCGCGTGGGGTCGTCGGGCACGGCGCGTTCGAGCAGGGAGACGTCGGCCTCCTTGCCGGATTTGAGGAGGCCGAGGTCGGTGTCGACGGCGGCCGCGGCGGTCACCAGCCAGTCCGGCCAGGGCTCGGGTCCGCGGTAGAGCCGCTCGATGGAATCCCAGGTGGACCAGCGTGGGTCGTCCGCGAGGTTGTCAATTTAGGCGGTGTTCGGGGCGTCGCTCCACCTGAACGACGAAAGAAGGTTTGGCAAGGGTGGTTCTCCTGAGGAGGAGGCACCCGGCGGACAATGTCAGGCGGCGGGGGCCTCAAGTGAGTGGGGGGTTGAGAAGGCATGCACAACAGCTTTGGGTGACATCTCTCTCCTCCCTTCACGAGGCTTCATGGCTTCCTGGCGCGTTCCGCGCACTCCGCTCAGGGTAACAAGGCAATCGCTGGAGGGCTAGAGGGAGCAGACGGGAACCCGCAGGAATAGCATGGAAGTAGCCCGTTAGGGCGGTGAATCCCGGGAGGGGCCATGCTCGTCTCAGTCGTGGGTGTTGTGCTCGCCATCATCATCGTCGGGGTGATCGTCGCCATCGACCGCAGAAGACCAGCTGCTCCTGGCCCCGCTCCACGCCACCCGCTCCCGGCATGGTCCTCCTTCGGCTTCGGCCTGGTCTCGCTCGTGGCGCTGGCCTGGCCGCTCCTGTTGAGCCGCACCGCGCCGTCGGGTGATGAGGGCGAGGTGACGGTGTCCAACTCGCAGCTGTTGCCCCTGGCGTCGATCTCCTTCTCGCTTGTGGGGCTCGCACTCGGCGTGTACGCCCTCAAGCGCGGTGATCGGCACTGGTCGGTGTGGGTGGGACTCGTAGCGAGCGGCCTGACCGTCGCGTTCTGGCTGCTCTTCCTGATCGGGAACATCGTCTCCCCTGCCTGAGCCGCTTGGCCCTCATCGTCGACGGCGAGCGTCGTTGGCCCGCTCGGTGGCGCCGTTGGCCCTCAGCGACCCCCGGCCTCATATCAAGAGCGGGGCCAGCCACCCGGTCAAGCATGCGGAGACGAACAGCGTGCCGACGACGAGCGCGACGATCCGCCAACGGGCCACGACGAGCATGCCGCTCAACGCGCCGATGCTGGTGCCCGCTCCGGTGATGAGGAACGCCAGCGCAGGCCCGGCTCCCATCCCGCCCTCCATCAGGGACGCGACCAACGGGAGAGAGCCCTCGGTGTTGACGTACATGGGGATGCCGAGCAGGGCCGCGAGAGGCACGGCCAGCATCGCGTTGCCGTCGCCGAGGTGCTGCTGGAAGACCGAGGCCGGAATCAGCTCGATGATGAGGTACCCCAGGGCCGCGAAGGCGACGAAGTACCAGGCGAGCCGGCGCCCGTTGGCGACGAGTGCCCGCCCGAGGTCACGGGTTCTCGGGTCGGCGCGCAATGCGGACAGCCATCCGTCCCACCTGACGCCCTGGCTCGCGCCGGAACCGGCATGGAGGTCGGCCGTGCCACCGCAAGACGAGCCCGGAGTTCCGCAGGAACCCTCCGGGCGCGTTGGCCGTTCCCCAGCGGCGGACGTCGCGACGAGCTCGATGGTGGCAGTGCAGCAAGGCACGTCGGCCTCGTCGACCGCTTCGGCGGATCTGCGCGTTGTCCCGCTGACGGCGGGGGGAGCGACCCGCGACTGGCCGCCCAGCCACCCTTGGCGCTCGAGCACCCAAGCGGCCACACCGCCGAGGAGGCCGACCCCCATGGCCGAGACGAGGAACGCAGTGGCGAACCCGGGACCGAATAGGCCGATCGACAGCGCGTACTCCCCCGGACTCGTCAACGGCGAGGACGCCATGAACGCAACAACGGGAGCCCAAGGCACCGAGGAGGCGAGGGAGCCCAGAACAACCGCCATCGTGCCGCAGGAGCAGAACGGCGTCAGCGCTCCCAGCAACACGGCGCCGACGACGGCCACCGGGATGCTCCGGCGCATCCAGGCACCCAGCCGGTCCTGGCCGACATAGACCTGCACCAGTGATGCCAGGACCACGCTGAGCAGGAGGAACGGCCAGGTGCTCTCGAGGGTCTCGAGGAGACGGGCCAGCACCCTCGCGAGGAGGTCGGGCAGCGAGAGGAACACAACAACTCCTTTACATAGATGGTTATCTCATGGTTAGATCACTATCTATGAACGCTGTGGACCTGTCAATGTATTCCGGACCGTCTACCTCGGACCGGCTGATTGAGCTGTGCTGCTCCCCCCTCCTGGCCACGGAGCTGGGCGAGGACGAGGCAGAGTTCCTCGCCCAGGCCCTGCGCACGCTCGGTGACCCGGTGCGCCTGCGCATCCTGGGCCGCATCCGCAGCCGACCCGGGTCGCGCGCGACGACGACAGAGCTGTCCACCCACCTCGGTCTTACCCAGCCGACCGTCTCGCACCATCTGGGCGCCCTGCATGCCATGGGCTTCGTCACTCGGGTGCGGGACGGCCGGCGCACGTGGTACTCGATCCAACCCGCTGCGTTCGAGGCGCTGCAGCAACTCCTCGATCCGGACCCGAAGAGCTAGCGGCCCCGTGGAGAGCGTGGTCAGCTGCCGGGGTGGAAGTGGTCGCACGGGCGGGAGATCCCGGTCGGCAACAGCCCGGTGCGCACCCAGGACCAGGCGATGTCTGCCACAGGCCGGCCTGGTTCAGCGGCCGTCACGGGAGCGGCGACAGCACCCGAATCTCCTGCGCGTCTGGCAGAGTGACGTAGACGAGCCGAGTTGCGGGGTCCACCGCGATTCCTGCCGGTACATGACCGAGTGCGAGCGTCACCTTCTCCTCAGTGACTGCATTAACCGCTGAGAGGCCTTGCTGCCCCAGACGGACGCCATACCGGTCGTGACGGACCGGGTCGATCGCCACCAGGTCCCCCACGGAGCCCAACATCACAGCCAGCTTGAAGTCCTCGTCGTAGCAGTAGAGCATCCTCAACGCCTGCGGCTGGACCATGCAGACGCGACCCTGGACGGTGTCCACCGCGATGCCGGACGCGGAGTAGCCGAGTTCCTGAGTCCTGTGAACCGACCGGGTCGACAGGTCCACCACACTGACCGAGCGGTCCAACGTGTTCACCACGTAGGCCCTGCGGTGAACTTCATCGAGAGCGATGCCTTCGGGTCCGCGACCGACGGGGAACGAGTCAATGTGTTCTCCTTCGGGAGTGAGCACCGTGACTGATGCGTCGTTGTAGTTGGTGACCCAGAGCGTGTTCTCCACCGGATCGAAGGCGACGCCGAGCGGCTGCCGCTCAACTGGCCACGTCGCCAATGTGGTCTCGGTCGCCAGGTCGACAACTGTGATGGAACTCGCGTCGCGGTTTGTGACGAAGAGCCGGCGGCCTTCGGAATCGATCGCCACTTGATGCGGACGCTCCGTCACGGCGATGCTCGCCCCGACCGGTGTTTCGCTACTCGACGACGATGTCTGGGGAGTCGTCTGGGGTATCGCCACAGCGGTGGGCTGAGGGGGCGTCACGCCTTGGAATGCTGATGGCAGTGACCTCAACGCCGTCGAGATGAGCGAGAGCGCGATCACGATCACCCCGACGCCAAGCAGCGTACCCATGACCGTGCCCTTCCTCTTGCGCCGTCTGTGAGCAGCGGGAGGGGGCGCTGAGCCTGGGATGGGACGGGCACCCGGCGGTGGCGGCGCGCTCCGATCATGCGTCGGCGGCGTCGTGATGCCGACGACGCCACGACACGCCGGGTACCGGGGACAACCCCAGAACTGGCCCCCTCTGCCATCGCCACGCTGAGCTGTACGGATGACCATCGGTTCGCCGCAGCGCGGGCATCGTGGACCGCCTGCGGCGGCCGAGTCTGCGGCGCGGGGCGCGGACCCGAAGACCGCGCCGGTGGGCCCACCATCCCGGGCGGTCTCCGGGGTG
>DATITN010000169.1:0-2807 GCA_035467795.1 Arachnia sp.
TCACCTGGCTCTACTCCCACCCCGACGAAGCGGCGGGCAACGCCGCGTTGCTCGCAGATCCGCGCTACCTCGATCTGCGCGCCCGGATGGCGGGGCACGTGTTCGGCAACCTGAAGATCCGGCCCGTCGACGTCGAGATCATGACCGAGCTGAGCGATCCGGCGCAGCTCGCGATCATGCGCAGGTACTCCATCACCGGATCCTGGGACGAGTTCCTGGCCATCTGGCGACGCATCGTCACGGTGCGCGAACGCCACGGCTTCCCGTGCCTGTTCGCCGTCGTCGACCGCCCCGAGAACATGTTCACCTGGGCCTTCGGATTCGACGGCGAGTGGGCGGACTTCCCGGCCGCCCAACGCCCCTACTACCAGGACCCTGAGCGCATCGAGCTGCGCGGAGTCTTCGACTACATGGCCGACTACGACATCCACCCGGCACGGCAGCTCCATCTGCCGGGCACTGAGGTGTCACCGATCAGGAAGGCCGCACCACCGAGCCCCCGACCGGCCTAGCCCGACGCTGTCAAGCCACGCGTCACTGGGAACTGGCGAAGGCTCGGATCCGTGCGGCCGTGTCCGGCCCGGTGAGAGGGAGACCGTGGCCGCCTGCCACGACGGCCGGTGCCAGGGCGGCCATCTTGGCGATCGAAGCGGTGGCTTGATCCCGGTCCCAGGTGGTGTACCACGGGGGGCGTGATAGGCCGGTACGGCCAAGGAGCAGGTTGAGGATCGTGTCGATCCTCACGGTGACCAGCGCGTCGCCGCTCACCAGGACACGATCGCGCGATCGGAACAGGGACACATGCCCTGCGGTGTGTCCGGGGCTCTGGATGCACTCCCAATCCGGCAGCCCGGGGACTCCGGAGCCGGGGTCGAACGATCTGGCGACCCCGGCGAGTGTCGATCGGGCGAACAACTCCTCCCGCCTGCGCCGCCCTAGCAGACGCATGATCGGCAGGATGACCCATCGGTCCAGCGGCATCGCGGTGGCCAGCATGGCGTCGAAGTCGCGGCACGCGATCCGGAGTTCCTCGGGACTCAGCCACACAGGGCAGTTCCATCGGCGTGCCAACTCGAGGCAGTCGCCCTCGTGGTCTGGATGCGCGTGGGTGAGGAGGATGCCCACAGGGTTCGCGTGACCGATCACGCGTGCGACTGCGGCGGCAATCCGGTCCCCGTCGCCTGCCCAGCCGGCATCGACCAGCGTCCATCCCGGGGTGGAACGGATCAGGTATACCACCGTCGAGGTCCGCCCCCACGGCCCGATGCTCCAGACGTCGGAGGCAACCTCGTGGACACGCAAGGCATCCGCACCCGTGTGCCCCGTCGCGCCGAGATTGTGTGCCTGCTTGCGCACCGGCCCTCCCCTTGAGGTTGGCGTTGTCCAACGATCCTACGCTCGGAGGGCCGGGCAGGGATCCGCCGCCAACGGCGCCATGCCGCGACGCTCACGCGGAGCCCTCGACGGGGTCACCGCCGAGGTCGTAGCCCTCAGGGACTCGGCGTGCGGGACGGCCGAGCAGGGAGCGGACCTCGGAGACAAGGGAAATCCATCCATAGCTCAGCCGGCCCAGATGGCGGATGCGCCGCATCGACGTCGGGATCCGCACGGAGCGCAGCACGCCGAAGCGCCCGGCTTGAGCGGCCCGCCGCGCGTAGTCGTGGTCCTCGGCGAGGGCAAGGGTCTCGTCGAAGCCGCCGAGCCGGTCGTGCATAGTTCGCCGCACCAGGATGCAGGCCCCCACTGCGTGCGGACGCGTCTGGGAGGCCCACTGAAGCCAGCGGGCGATGACGGCGTAGACCAGCCGGAAGTCCCAGTCGCGGTCAGCCGGGACCAACGGTGCCGTGGCGACGTCAAGGCGGCGTTTGAGGAACTCGCCCACCGCGCGCTCGAGAAACTGGCCATCAGGCCGAACGTCTGCGTCGAGGAAGAGCACCAGGTCACCGGTCGAGGCAGCGGCCCCGGCGTTGCGAGCCGCCGCGGGCAGTCCGCCCGCAACGACAAGGGCCCCGGCGCGACGCGCTATCAACACGGTGTCGTCGTCGGAGCCCGCGTCTGCCACCACCACCTCGTTCGGCGGCAACGTCTGCGCAGCCAGGGCATCCAACAGGCACGGCAACAGAATGTCCTCGTTCAGAGTTGGCACGACAACCGACACTGTCGGAAGTCCGTCACCCCCAACCATCCCGCCACCTCCTGACCGAACTCCCACGGGACCCCTCGCTGAACCAGGGTCCCCTCATGAGCATCCTGTCGTAGCCGCGTCCACTCTGGGTCAGGCGCGCTCCACGACACGTCGCCCCCTTCCTCGCGGGTGGTACGGACTGTCGAGAACCCGACACTCGTGCAGGCCGGGCCATGCGGGAGGTCGGCGTCCGGAACCGAACCGGTGGCTCGGCTATGCATGTCCCTCGAGTCGGGGAGGTCCGGTGCGGGTTCGTTTGAGTTCGGAGAAGTTGTCGCTCCGGGTCAGCGTCAGAACGGCGTCGTAGAGATCAAGGGCCTGTGCCCGAGATCACCGATGTTTATGGGGAGGTCTAGCCGGGTAGGCGGCCCCGAGGCAGACACCGGGGGGAGTGACAGGGGGTGGTTCTGCGGCACAATCGTTGCGTGAATGATGAGCAGCAACGGCTGGCCTGGTGGGCGGGGCTCACGCCTGAGCAGCAGCACCGCGCCGCGGCCATCGCTGCGCGCCCGGCGCCGCGGGGGATGGCGATCGACGACCTCACCGCGACGATGATCCTGGCCGGCCTGCCCACGTCGCGGCAGATCTGGACCGGACAGCCCGAGCACCTCGTCGAAATGCT
>DATITN010000170.1:0-1692 GCA_035467795.1 Arachnia sp.
GCCGAGGGTCTCGCGCATCTCCGCCGGCGGGGCCCAGTTGTTGGTGGGGCCGGCGTCGTCCTCGTGCTCGGAGCAGATGAAGGTCCGCGACTCCACCCGGGCCACGTCGCTCGGGTTGGAGCGGGCCAGGTAGCTGTTGGGTCGCTTGGCGGGGTTGAGCTTGATGAGGGTGCCGGCCGCCACGGATTCGTCGAGCATGCGCTGGCGCTCCTCGGCGGAGCCGTCGCACCAGACGATGCGCTCCGGCTGGGTCAGCTCGGCGATCGAGTCCACCCACTCGACGATGCGGGAATCGGCGTTATCGGGTGCGTGACGGGTGAGAGTGGCGGTGGCGGTCATGAGATTCTCCAAACCTTGTGTGGTGCGCTTCGGTGCGGGATGAGCTCTTGGCTTCACCATACGGAAGGGGACCCCGGGTTCTGGTAGTCAGATTGCTGTGAACTTTGGCACTTCTTCGCGTATGGTGAACTGCATGGCAGATCTCTCCACGCTGGGGCGCCGCATCCGGCATTTCCGCACCAAGGCCGGCCTCACGCTGGAAGAACTGGGAGAGATCACGGGGACAGCGCCCAGCCAACTGTCCATGGTGGAGAACGGGCACCGCGAACCCCGCCTGTCGCTGCTGGAGGCCATCGCCGCGGCGCTTGACGTGACTGCCTCGGATCTGCTGGCCGCCGAGCCTCCGTCCCCGCGGGCCGCGCTCGAGATCGAACTCGAGAAGGCCCAGGCCTCCCCGGCGTACAGGGAACTCGGCCTACCCCTCCTCCGCCCGTCGCGGGCGATGTCCGACGCGATGCTGAAGACGATCGTCGGCCTGCACCGCGAACTCGACCGGCGCGCCCGGATGGCCATCTCAACGCCTGAGGAGGCGCGGCGCGCCAACACTCAGCACCGGACGACGATGCGCGAGCGGAACAACCACCTGCCGGAGATCGAGCTCATCGCGGAGCAGGCAACCAAGGCGGTGCGGCACACGTCTGGCGCCCTGACCCACCGCACGGTCGCGGAGATGGCCAAGCGGGTGGGGTTGACCATCGTGCACACCGACGACCTCCCCCACTCTGCGCGGGCCGTCGTGGACCTCGAGCACGGACGCATCTACATCCCGCCTGCGTCCATCCCGGGCGGACACGGGCTGCGATCGCTGGCGCTGCAGGCCATGGCCAACACCGTGCTCGACCATGAGGCGCCGGCCGACTACGCCGACTTCCTCCGCCAGCGCCTCGAGGCCAGCTACTTCGCCGCGGCGTGCCTGATGCCGCGCGCCGCCTCCGTGGACTTCCTGGAACGGGCCAAGCGGGAGCGCAACATCGCGATCGAAGACTTCCGCGACACCTTCGGAGTCACCCACGAGGGAGCGGCGCTGCGGTTCACCAACCTGGCCACCCACTACCTGGGGATCACCCTTCACTACCTGCGGGTCGACGGCGACGGCACCGTCGTGGGCGCCTACGAGAACGACGGCCTGCCCCTGCCCCAGGACGCGACCGGCTCCACCGAAGGCGAGGTGGTCTGCCGCCACTGGAGCGCACGGAAGGCGTTCGCGCGCGCCACCCGCACCAGCGAGCACTACCAGTACACGGACACACCCGCCGGCACCTTCTTCGAATCGACGCAGACCGGGACCGGCGCCACGGCGGAGTTCTCCATCACCCTGGGCGTGCCGTATGCCGAGTCGAAGTGGTTCCGGGG
>DATITN010000171.1:0-13001 GCA_035467795.1 Arachnia sp.
CATGCCGGACGTCAAACACAACATCGCCCTGGTGGCACACGACAACAAGAAGGCCGAGCTGCTCAGCTGGGCCAACTACAACCGGGGCACCCTCAGCCACCACACCCTCTTCGCCACCGGCACCACCGGCACGATGCTGGAGTACGAGCTCGGACTGCCCGTGACCCGGCTGCTGTCCGGCCCCGTGGGCGGGGATCAACAGATCGGCGCGATGATCGCAGAAGGCCGTATCGACACCCTCATCTTCTTCTGGGATCCGCTCGAGCCGCAGCCCCACGACCCTGACGTGAAGGCGCTGCTGAGGATCGGGGCCGTGTGGAACGTGCCCATGGCGTGCAACGTGGCCACCGCCGACGTTCTGATCTCGTCGCCGCTGATGAGCCAGTCGTGGGCGAACCGCCCCGACATCACGCCGCGAGCCTGGGAGCCTACCGAGGAGTGATGGCCGTCCCGGCGGCCACCTTGCCGCGGTATGGAAAGCTGGGGCCGTGACACCCCTCGAGCTGACCTTCCCGGACATCAATCCGGTCGCCATCAACCTCTTCGGCCTGAAGATCCACTGGTACGCCCTCATGTACCTCCTCGCGTTCGCGATGGGGTACGGGCTGATGATCCTGCGCCTCCGGCACGAGCCCTACCGCTCCATCACCACGCCAAGACCGTGGACCCGGACGAGCATCGAAGACATTCTGCTCGCGGCCATCATCGGCGTCATGGTGGGCGGACGCCTGGGCTACACGCTCTTCTACAATCCGGCCTACTACTTCGCCAACCCCCTGGAGATCCTCCAGATCTGGGACGGCGGGATGAGCTTCCACGGCGGTGCCCTCGGCGTGGCGCTGGGCCTGGCCTGGTTCGCCTTCCGCGAGAAGCGCCCCTTCCTCCAGGTGGCGGACTTCCTCGTGCCCGCCGCGCCCATCGGCCTGGCTGCCGGCCGGTTCGGCAACTTCATCAACGGCGAGCTGTGGGGACGCGAGGCCTCGGCGGATCTGCCGTGGGCCATGCGGTTCCCCACCGGGGGCGACGTCCTGCGCCACCCGTCGCAGCTCTACCAGATGCTCCTCGAGGGCGTCCTGCTGTTCATCCTGCTCTGGCTCTACGCCCGCAAGCCTCGCTTCCGCGGCCAGATCACCGGGGCGTTCATCGCCGGCTACGGCTTCTTCCGGTTCATCGCGGAGTTCTGGCGCGAGCCCGACGCGCAGCTCGGCTTCCTCTCGCTCGGGCTCAGCATGGGTCAGTGGTTGTCGCTGCCGATGGTGCTGATCGGCCTGGTTCTCTGGTCATGGGCACGGATGCGCGCAGTCAGCGATGTGGAAACCGAGGCTGTGGATAACCCGGAGGATAACTCCGACGAGTCCGACCGGGCCTGACCCCTCCGCGGTGACCTGCGGT
Organism: Arachnia sp.; assembly: GCA_035467795.1. Taxonomy (GTDB): domain Bacteria; phylum Actinomycetota; class Actinomycetes; order Propionibacteriales; family Propionibacteriaceae; genus Arachnia. The sequence goes on from DATITN010000171.1 coordinate 1,393, forward strand.
CTCTACGCACCGCAGTCCTGTTGATAACTATGTGGACGGCTGTGGATCACCGCCCTGCTCAGAGGTGATAATGACCGGCGCGGGCGGCCAGCCACCCTTCGGGATCCTTGAAGACGGGTCCCATGGCCGCCAGCCCAGCCCCCATCACGGGCCGCAGGGGCGCGTCGGTCAGCGCCGTGACCTCCAGGGGCGTCTTGCGCGCCCACACCACCCGGCCCGCCAGCTGCCGGTGCAGAGGCTCGCGCAGCCAGGGTTCGAGGTGGGCGAAGTGCCCGGACAGGCGCACCGTGGAGACGTCCGAGAGATTGATCGCAGCCCCGAGCGCGATGCCCAAGGCGCCGGCGGCGCGCCGCATCACCGCCTGAGCCCGTTCGTCGCCGTGGATGAGGGCGTGGATCAGTGCCTCGAGGGAGGGTTGCCTGGCCGCTGACAGAAGTGCGTGCAGGCCCACGACCGTCTCCAGGCAGCCGACTGATCCGCAGGGACAGGGTGCTCCCCGCGGGTCCACGCAGACGTGGCCGATTTCTCCGGCCCAGCCGTGCTCGCCGAGGTATAGCCTGCCCCTGACGACGATGGCACCCCCAACCCCGGCGTCACCGCAGAGCATGATGAACGACGCACCGTGCGCGTCCCGCAGCAGGGTCACCGCGCCGCAGTCCGCGTCGTTGGCGATACCTAGCGCCACGGGCAAGCCGTCGTGCTCGAGGGACCAATGATTGGCCGGGCGTTCCCCCTCCCAGCCGAGCGGGGTGGAGCGCACGATCAGGCCGGCCTTGCGATCCACCAACGCGGGCAGCGCCACGTACGCCCCGATGAGGCGGCCGGTGGGAGGAAGCTCCTCCAGAAGGCTCCGTGAGAGGCGCTCCAACTCCGCCATCGTCCCCGCGACACCCAGGTGCTTGGCATCCGCCGCCACCTCACGGGAGGCGCTCACCTTGGACGTCAGATCCACGAGGCCCACCGCGAGCCTCCCCAGGCGCACACTCATGCCCAGCCCGAACGTCGACCCCGGCTTGATGAACAGCGGGACTGCGGGTCGGCCGCGTCCGGCGCTGGCCGCCTCGCCCTCGCCCACCAGATCACCTGAGATCAGCTCGTCAACCAGCCGCGACACAGTCGATCTCGTCATGCCCAGCTGCTGGGCGATTCCCGCGCGCGACACGTGCCCGCTGTGTTCCACCACGCGTAGAAACACCAACGCGAGGTTCGACGATCGCATCGCCGACTGCGTCATGCCCGAGGTTTGCTCGTACTCCGGCTCTTCCGTCATGCAACTCTCTTCCGATCACCGACGCCGGGGAGCGTCTCCGGTGACGCCGCCAGTGTCCACCCAACAAGGTGTCGAGCGCTAGGGGGCATCCACAAATGGGGGGTCACGCAGATCAGCGACGGCGGCCCGATAGTCGGCGCCGAGCCGCTCCAGATCTGCCCGGCAGCGGCCGATCAGGCAGCGGTCGCCGTCGGCGTCGATGCCTTCCCGCTGCCACTGCTTCCGGGCCAGCGGGAGCAGATGCTCGGGCATTCGCCCAGAGGCGTTGGTCACCCGCCACCAGGACACCTCACCACCCCAACTGGTCATGATGCTGCCCACCCGGCGAGGCGACGTGCCGACCAGAGCCGCGATGTCACCGTAGGCCACCACCCGCCCCGGCGGCACCTGTTCCACGGCCCGCAGCACGCGTTCCACCACCTCGTCACTCATGCGCGACCCCGAGCAGCGCCGGGAGAACGTCGTCGAGCTGACCGCGGATGACCTGGTCCGCGTCGTCGTCGTAGGCGGTGGCCTCCGCATTGACGATCACGCCGTACGCCCCGAGCTCCAACGCCAATGGGAATAGGCCCGCGACGGGGTAGACGCCGAGGGAGGTGCCGACGGCGACGATTGCGTCGCAGTCCTCCGCAGCCGCCACCGCCGCGCCCAGCACGTCGGCATCGAGGACCTCCTCGAACAGCACGACGGTGGCCCGCGTGATTCCCCCGCATGCCGGGCAGCGCGGATCCTCCTCGCCGGCGGCCACCCGCTCCAGCATCTCCTCCATCGGGCCCGTGCGCCCGCACATCTCGCAGCGCCAGGTGCGCGCCGAACCGTGGATCTCGTGCACCAGCTCGGGGTTGCTGCCGGCCAGCTGGTGCAGTCCGTCGGTGTTCTGTGTGACGATCCCCCGCAACCGCCCCTCCCGCTCCAGCTCGACGATCGCGAGGTGCGCGCGAGTGGGCTGCGCGGCCCACATCGCGGGGTGGGCCCGACGGCGCCAGGCCGCCTTGCGCACGTCGTCGTCGCGGAGGTACCAGGAGAGGGTGGAGACCAGCTCGGCGTACGGGTCCCGCGTCCAGAGACCCTCAGGCCCGCGGAAGTCCGGGATGCCCGCCGCAGTGGACAGCCCGGCCCCGCTGAGAATGAGGATCCGGGTGGCCTCGTCGAGGCTCGTGATCTTCGCCACGGCTCAGCCTCCGGTCACCAGGCGTAGGCCTCCGGCGCTGCTCCGCCGGGGCCGGGGAAGATCTCGTCGAGGCGCTTCAGGGCCGCCTCGTCGAGGGTGATCTCCACCGCGCGGAGGGCGCCTTCGAGCTGCTCCATGGTGCGGGGCCCGATGATCGGTCCGGTGACACCGTCCTGGTGCAGCAACCACGCGAGGGCCACGTCGCCGGGCGCGTGGCCGAGGTCGTCGCAGAACGCCTCCCACTGCTCCAGCTGGTCGCGCTGCTTCTCGATGCGCTTCAGCATCCCCTCGTCGGCGCGGCGGCCGGACTCGATCTTCTTGAGCACGCCACCCAGCAGGCCACCACCCAGCGGCGACCACGGGATGACACCCAGGCCGTAGTGGCGCGCCGCCGGAAGGACCTCGAGCTCGATGGTGCGGGCGGCGAGGTGGTAGAGCGACTGCTCGCTGACCAGGCCGAGCGAGTGACGCGCCTTGGCGGCCTCGTTGGCCGCGGCGATGTGCCAGCCGGCGAAGTTCGACGAGCCCACGTAGACGATGTCACCGGAGGTGACGAGGCGGTCGAACGACTGCCACACCTCCTCCCACGAGGTGGCGCGGTCCACGTGGTGCATCTGGTAGAGGTCGATGTGGTCGGTCTGGAGCCGCTTCAGGGACGCGATCGCCGAGCGGCGCACGTTGACGGCGGACAGCTTCGAGAAGTTGGGCACGTCCTCGTCGAGGGTGCTGCCGTAGCACTTGGTGGCCAACACCACCTCGTCGCGGCGGCCGGTCTTGGCGAACCAGCGCCCGACGATCTCCTCGGTGCGGCCGCGGTGGCCCTGGCCGCCGTAGCCGTTGGCGGTGTCGAAGAAGTTGATGCCCGCGTCGAGGGCGCGGTCCATGATGGCGTGCGAGTCCTCTTCCGAGGTGTGCGGGCCGAAGTTCATGGTGCCGAGCACGATGCGCGAGACGAGAAGGCCGGAACGGCCGAGATGGGTGTACTGCATGGTGTCCTCCAGTTGACTGCTCTTCCACCCTATCCAGGGGGGAAGAGCGGCGGTCGGTTCCGCATGATCCCGCCCCCCGAAGTCGGTGAGGACAGCCTTAGCTCACTAACCGACCCTCCCGCATCTATTGGTCACGTCGGTGTTACCTTATTCCCATGACCCTCGTGGAGCGCTTCGTGAGCCGTCGGTGCATCACAGCCCAACAGCTGGACGCCGGGACGACGCGCGCACTGGACGCACTGAGGGTGGGAGAGGCGGCCACCATCGCCGCCTTCGACGTCGACGACGTCGTCGCGCGGCGCCTCTTCGACCTGGGGTTCACTCCGGGAGAAGCCGTCATCAGGCTGAGGCAGGCGCCGCTCGGCGACCCGTTGATGTTCCGCGTGGGCGGCATCGAGATCGTGCTGCGCCGGGCTGAGGCGCGGCGGATCCTCGTCTCCGCATGACCCACCACCACCACAACGGAGGAACCTCCGCTGCGCCCGTGCTGCCCGACGCCGCCCGGGTGGCGCTCGTCGGCAGCCCCAATGCGGGAAAGACCACCCTCTTCAACGGCCTGACCGGCCTGCGTGCGAAGACCGGCAACTATCCCGGGGTGACGGTGTCGCGGTACGAGGGACGGGTGGACACCCCGGCCGGCCCCGTCGTCGTGGAGGACCTCCCGGGCACCTACTCGCTGGACCCGATCAGCCCGGACGAGGAGATCGTCGCCCAGGTATTGGAGGAGGCCCACGAGCTCGCCGGCCTCGTCGTGGTGGTGGACGCCACCCATCTCCGCCGCGGACTGGGCCTGGTCTCGCAGGTGCAACAGGCCGGCCTGCCCACCGTGGTGGTCCTCACCTTCGTCGACGAGCTGCTCCGACGCGGCGGCCGGGTGGACCCGGAGCGGCTCGGCCGGGCGCTGGGCGTGAAGGTGCTGCCCGTGGTGGCGGGGGAACGACGGGGGGTTGAGGCACTGCGCGAGGCGCTGGCCGCGCCGTCGGCCTGGCCGGCCCCGCCGCTGCGGCCACCCACCGAGCCGGACGAGGTGACCGGATGGGCCAGATCCATCCTCCAGGCCGCCCACTTCGCCCCGCCGGACCCCGATTCGCGCACGGGCCGCCTCGACGGTGTGCTGCTGCACCCCGTGTGGGGGTCGCTGGTGTTCTTCGCGACGATGTTCGCGTTCTTCCAGACCATCTTCATGGTCGCGGCGCCCGTGCAGGGGTGGATCGAGGCTGCCTTCGCGTGGTTGGGGGACGTGGCCAGGTCGTCGATCCCCGTCGAGTGGCTGGGCCGGTTCGTCGCGGACGCGCTGCTGGCCGGCGTCGGCGGGGTGCTGGTCTTCCTGCCCCAGATCGCGCTGCTGTTCGTGCTGATCTCGCTGCTGGAGGGCTCCGGCTACCTGTCGCGGGCCGCGTACCTGATGGATCGCGTGATGGCCACCGCGGGGCTGGAGGGTCGCGCATTCGTCGCTCTGCTCAGCTCCATGGCGTGCGCCATTCCCGGCATCATGGCCACCCGGACCCTGCCGTCGGCCAAGGACCGGCTCGCCACCATGATGGCGGCCCCGCTGATGACCTGCTCCGCGCGGCTCCCGGTGTACGTGCTGCTCATCGGGATGCTGGTGCCGCCGGACCTGCGGTGGGGCCCCGTCGGTGCGCAGGGCCTGATCATGTTCGGGCTCTACCTGATGGGGGCCGCCTCCGCCATGACGTCGGCCTGGTTCTGGAAGCGCATCGTCGGGCGCTCCGGCATGAGCCTGCCGTTCTACATGGAGATGCCCAGCTACCGGATGCCGCGGCTGCGCACCGTGCTGATCTCCGTGTGGGACGCGTGCAAGGCGTTCCTGCGCAAGATCACCTCCATCATTCTGGTCACCACCGTCGTGCTGTGGGCGCTGCTCAACCTTCCGGTCCGCGGCACCGCCGAGCTGCTCGAAGCGGGGGTGGACCCGGCTGACAGTGTCGCGGTGACTGCCTACACGCTGGACCACTCGGCCGCCGCTGCCGTGGGCCGGGCCATCGGACCGGTGTTCGAGCCGCTCGGCTTCGACTGGCGCGTCAACGTGGGCGTCATCTCCTCCCTGGCCGCCCGTGAGGTGTTCGTCTCGACGCTGGGTCAGGTCGCCGCCGCCTCGGACCCTGAGGACCCCACAGCCGCGCTCGAGGCGATGACCCACACCGAAGGGCCGCGCGCCGGCGAGAAGGTCTTCACGCCGCCCACCATCGCGGCGCTGCTGGTGTTCTTCGTCTACGCGCTGCAGTGCATGTCCACCCTCGCCGTCATGCGGCGCGAGACCGGCACCTGGCGCTGGCCGGTGATCGCCTTCGTGCACCTCGGGGTCATCGCGTGGCTGATGGCGTTCTTTGCCCACTCGATCGTCGGAGCACTCCTGTGAAGCGCAGCATCCATCCCCAGGCCGTCCCCGGAGAGCCCTCGGCCGTCCGTTGGGTCACAGACGTCGACCTGCCCGTGGGGCGCGTGGTCTCCGCCCCCGGCACCCTCGGCCCGCTGCTGGAGTACGGCGTGCTGACCAGGGCGTTCGTCGAACGCGGGGGTGTGTGGACGTGGCTCGCCCCGGACCACACGTGGACCGAGCACGGGCCGCGGATCCGGGACGCGGTCTCGTCGGCCGTCGACCTGCCCGGCTGGGAGGTCGAGGAGGGATCCGACGAACTGCTCGGGCTGATCGCCCGGGAGATCCTCGACGGCGAACTCGCCGGCTACGTCGAATCCCACGGGGGAGTGATCACGGTGGCGGCCGCGGAGGGCGGGCGGCTGACCCTGGACTTCGGCGGCGCGTGCGAGGACTGCCCGGCGGCCAGCTCGACGCTCCACGAGCGGATCGAGGCTGCCGTGCGCGAGCGCTACCCGCTGCTGGTCGGGGTCGAGCGGGTCGGAGGGGCGCACCACAGGTCGCGGGGATGGTTGGGGCTGCCCGTCCCGGGTCGCGGCCGCTGACGGTCACTATATTCAGTAACTGATGATAACCTCCGCGTGTGGACGTCACATTCATTGCCAACGACACGCGCGGAGGGATCGAGCCCTACGTCGCCCTTGCTGCAGCGGTTGTCGCGCGAGGTCACGTCGCTCGGGCCGTCGCGCCGGGTCAGTACGAGAACGACTTCGTCTCCGTAGGGGCGCGATTCGCGCCACTGGCTGGCGTCGAGCAGGCGCAGATGACCGCACACGGGGGGACGCCGTCGCTTCGGGAGATGGGGCGTCGGGTCAGGGAACTCACGGGCGGGTGGGCTCTCGACGCGCGCGCCTTCGCTGAAGGCACCGATCTCGTCATCTCGGGCATCGGAGGGCTGGGCGTCGCTCGACCTGTCGCGGAGGCCGTCGGCGCAGGCCTATTGAGGGCGCACCTTCAACCACTGGACGCGCCGAGCGCTTCCTACCCAGGTCCGTTGGCCTCCAAGCTGACCGCGCTGGGCCCGTTCGGAAACCGACTGTCACACCGGATCACTGAAGCTGGGCTGCGGGTTCTCGTGGGGGAACCTGAGCGGGCTGCTCGGCGGGCCCTCGGACTTGGTACCCGCCCCGCGCCCCTGATTCCGTGCATCATCTACGGGTTCAGCCCCGAAGTCGTGCCGGTTGCCTCGGATGCTGCGGCCACCCGGATCGCGACCGGCTACTGGACCAGCGTCAATCGCGCGGAGGTGGCCGCGAAGCTGCGGGCCTTCGTTGAACAGCCGGGGCCGGTGGTGAGCGTGGGATTCGGCAGCATGTCCTCCGGGGATGCGCGCGACCTGTACCGGGTGGTCACCGAAGCGGTCCGACGAGTGGGGGTTCGCGCAGTCATCCTGACCGGGTGGGGTGCCATGCAGCCTGACGGGGCGAACGACCCGACCGTCTGTGCTGCGGGATCGGTCCCCTACGCATGGCTCTTCCCGCGCATGGCAGCGACCGTCCACCATGGCGGAGCAGGGACAACGGGCGCAGCGCTGATGGCCGGGAAGCCGACGGTGATCGTGCCGTTCGGCGCCGATCAGCCCTTCTGGGGTCTCCGCGCACATCAACTCGGCGTCGCGCCGGCCCCCATCCCGCGGGGGAGGCTGAGCGCGGACCGTCTCGCTCGCGCACTTGAGCGCACCCTGGCCGACGAGGGGCTGAAGGATCGGGCGCGTGCGCTCGGCGCCAGGCTCCGGCAGGAAGAAGGCGTGCGGGCCGCGGTGGACGTGATCGAGGCGTCGGGGGCGGCTGGCGCATGAGCCCCACGCTGAACGCGCGCGGTCGGCGGACCGTCGCTGCTGTTGAGGCGGCAGCGCTCACCGCCACCGACGAGCTCCCCTTTGACCAGATCTCGGTCCGGGAGATCTCCACCCGAGCGGGAGTCTCGGAGCGGGTCTTCTTCAACCACTTCGCGACGCGGGAGGACGCCTTCCTGGGGAATGAGCAGCCAACCGTTGATGAGTCCTGGGCGCGCGAGCTCATGACCGACGTGACGATCCCCCTTTTCACGGGTGCCGCCAAGCTGGTCGCACTCCCTGCCGTGGCGCCAGAGGTCCAGCGCCGTCGGATGGAGTTGCTGAGGACCCAGCCTGCGCTGCTCGCCCGAGCGCACGAGCTGCTCGCTCCACTTCGGGAGCAGTGCCGCGAGATCGTCTCGGCCGCCCTGAGGTTTCGGCACCCGCAGCTACCAACTCAACACGTCGACCGCCTTGCGCGGCTGATCGTCGCCGCGGCAGCCGAACTGCTCGACGTCGACGCCATCGATGATGGTTTCGCGGAGTCGCTGCGAACCATCCGCGATGAGCTCGCCTAGCCGGAACGCAACCTGCTAGCCCGCGAGGTCGCTCAGCGGCTCATCTGCCGGCGGGGATGCCGATTCCGTGGCGCCACCGCTGTGCTTGGGCGGCTCGTGCGATTCCCGTGCGGGGCCGACGGTGAGCGCCGCGATGCCGGTCGTGATGGGCACCGCGAGGATCAGCCCGATGGCCGAGGCGAACGTCCGCACGCCCTCCCCGGCGAACAGCTCCAGCCCGAACAGGTCCAGCGGCTCCCGGGTGGTGAAGAACAGCAGCAGGAGGATGGTCAGGGCGCCACCGGCGTAGGCGAACACGATGGTGTAGATGGTGGACGCGATGTGGTCGCGCCCGATCCGCATGCCCGCCGAGAACACCTTTGACCGCGTCCACTCCGGCGCGGCCGCCCGCAGCTCCCACACGGCCGAGGCCTGCGTGATGGTCACGTCGTTGAGCACGCCCAGGCCGCCGATGATGATGCCCACCATCAGCAGTTCCTGGAAGTTGATGCCCGGGGCGAGCTGGGCCAGGTCGTACTCGTTCTCCTCGGCGAAGCCGGACAGGCGTGCCGCGCTGACCGCGATCGACCCCAGCGTGGTGGTGACGGCGAGCCCGAGAAGGGTGCCGGCCAGCGCCGCTGACGTGCGCATCGAGACCCCGTGGGCCACGTAGAGGACGATGAACATGATCGCCGTGGACCCGGACAGTGCCACCGCCATCCCCGGCTTCCCGACGATGATGGCCGGCAGCATGAAGCCCAGCAGGATCCCGCCGGCGATGACCAGCCCCACCAGCGCGAACAGCCCGCGCCAGCGCGCCACCGCGACCACCGCCACAGTGAACAGCACCGCCATCGCGAGCAGCACCGGCAGCCTGTTGATGCCGTTGAACGCGTAGTGGATGCCGTCAGAGGTGGGCACGCGCGCCACCTCGATGGTGTCTCCCGCCCGCAACCCGTTGTGCACGTTGGGGCCGGTGAGCTCGACGGCAGCCTGCTCGCCGGCGTCCGGACCTGAGGTGAGCGTGACGGTGGCGGTCATGCAGGCGGCCGTCCCCGTCGGAGTCTCGACGGAGGACTCGCACCCGTCCACGATCGAGTCGATGGTGGCCTGCTCGTAGGTGACCCCCGGGGCGTCGGAGATCTTGTTGAGCGCCGCGGACACCTCGCTCTGGCTGGGCCACAACCAGATCAGCCCGGCGATGGCGAGGACGCCGAACACCACCAGCAGGCCGGTGAGCAGGGTGCGGGCGCGCTGGCCCACCTCGACCACCCCGTGGCTGCCGTGCCCGTGCCCATGCCCGTGACCCATGGGCACAACTTACCGGCCCACCCGCCCGGAGTGGTCAAGACCGCTCGCCGTAGCATGGGGCCACGATGCTCAAGGCACCCCAGCCCTCCCTCCCGCGGCGGCGACCCGACGCGAAGTGCCCGCTGCGCCCGGGGGAGCCGTGCACCCTGTGCCAGGCGAGTGTGACGGGACCGCAGGATTGCGGTCTGGTGTACCTCGTCATGGATGATCCCGAGTTCCGCGAGGCATGGGCGGCGTCGCGTAGGCCGGTCGGGAAGTAGCAGCGCTCACCGCTCGTCCGGGTCGGAACCAGCCCAGGAGCACGGTGCCGGCCCCGCTGCGGCGGCTGGGTACTCTCGTCGCATGGATGCCGACTCGTCGACGTGTTATCGACACCCCGATCAACCCACGCGCATCGCGTGCCAGCGCTGCGACCGGCCGATCTGCCCGCAGTGCATGATCCCCGGCTCGGTCGGCTTCCAGTGCCCTGAGTGCGTGTCCCGCGGCCACCGCGAGACGCGGCAACTCCAGCTCCCCTACGGGGGGACTCGTGCGGCCAACCCGCGCGCCACCTCGATCGGGCTGATCGTGATCAACGTCGTCGTGTTCGCGGGGGTCCTGCTGACGGGGGGCTCGTTCGGTTCCCTGTTCAACCTGTTCGCGCTGACCCCGCAGGGCATCTGCCCGGTGGGCGAGCAGATCCTGCTCACGGACGCGGCGGGCTGCGCCGCGGAGGGCTACGTGTGGCAGGCGGGGGTGGCCACCGGCGCCCCCTGGCAGGTGATCACCTCCGGCTTCACCCACGCCGCGCCCTTCCACATCCTGTTCAACATGCTGGTGCTGTGGCTGCTCGGACCCACCATCGAGCAGGTGCTCGGCCGAGCGCGGTACCTGGCGGTCTACCTGGTGGCGCTGCTCGGCGGATCGGCCGCGGTGATGCTCTTCTCGGAGCCGTTCCTCTCGACCATCGGCGCCTCCGGTGCCATCTACGGGTTGATGGGGGCTCTGTTGCTGATCGCCGTCCGGCACAAGGGAGACGTGCGTGGCATCCTGTTCTGGCTCGGACTCAACGTCGTCCTGTCGTTCACCTGGGCCGGCATCAGCTGGCAGGGGCACCTCGGCGGCCTCCTCGGCGGGGCGGCCACGGCGGCCCTGATCATGTACCTGCCCAAGGAGCGCCGCGCCGTCTGGCAGTGGCCGCTGGTGGGGCTGTTGGCGGCGGTGTTCGTGGCGATCATCGTGGCCCGCGCCCTCGCCCTGGCAGGCTGACTCCGGCGCGAGCCGCGTCCAGCAGCCGGTGGTAGGTTGCGGGCATGGTGGAGGCCCCCCGCGACGAGCTCGATCCCGCGCTGCGCCGCGCCCGCTACGGCAAGCGCGACGACGGTGACCGGTTCCTTGGCTTCTGGTTGACCATCCTGGTGCACGCGCGCCAGGACCGACTCACTCCCAGCCTCACCCAAGTCCGACGTGCCATAGAGGGCTTCTACGCCGGGCGCGAGGTGCGGGCCGCCGTCGCTGCGGTGGGGCTGCCAGCGGTGCAGGAGCAACTGCGCGACGCCGCGGCCGTCTACTTTCAGACCTGCCTCACCGATCCCCAGTACTCGTCGGTGGTGTGGGGGATGAACCGGCTGCAGCCCGACCAGCTGCGCGCCAAGGCGGCCAAGGATGCCGCCACCGCGCTGGCGTGCATGGTGGAGTGCCGGGCCGGGGGCCCGGCGGAGGAGTTGCCGCCGCTGTTCGTCGACGGTTTCCTTGAGGTCTTCGGTGAGCCGGGCTGCGACGCACTCCGCCCAGCCCTGGCGAAGCGGCCCTCGCTGGCGGGCCTCGGACTGGTTTAGGAAGCACTGATCAATGCTGTTCTCGGCGAGGATGTGCCGGGCGGGATGAGATGGCGCCACTACATCTGGTGCGTGTACTTGACGTCCATATCCAGATGGAGGGGCGCCAGATCGCCCGATCCGGCGCGCCGCAGCCAGGACATGATTGATCTGTGATTCCCTGGAGTCGGGATGCAGGAGCGGACACCGATGTCCGCGGGCTCGAGGAGGAAGTCATGGCCGTCATCACCGTGTCGCGTCAGCTGGGCAGCCAGGGAGGCCGGATCGCGCAGGAACTGGCCCATCAGCTGGGCTACGACTTCGTGGACAAATCGACCGTCAA
>DATITN010000172.1:0-8620 GCA_035467795.1 Arachnia sp.
CGCGGTCGACAAGTTCGAAGGCAGGGCGATCTACAACCCGGAGGCCAAGGCGTTGAGTGACGGGCTCTACGCCCCGGTGGCCGCGGGCGCGAAGATCAGTCTGCCGGTGACGAAGGACCTGACGGCATTCGCCACACAGAAGCCGCTTGGGTTCATGGTTGTCTCCTATGACAACCCGGCCGGCAAGGAGGCCTCGCTCATCCGGGTCCAGTAGGTCTCCCATCGCGAAATGTCCGCCTTCGGCCACCGCATCGCTGATCTAGCCGGACCCAGCGGGGGAGTGAACGGGCCCACACCCTAATTGTCACGTCTGGCGTCGAGTACGACCTCAGACGTGACATTTAGGCTTCGACGCGGGTGCGGCGCTCCACGCGCGCCCGGCCCACCCAGCGGGGGGACCTGGCAAGGGGCACCGCGCACAAGGGTGGGGAACGGCAGGGCGGCTCTGCGCAGCGGTGCCCAATCCGAGGATCACCCATCGGGACACGCTCCGCGCGACCCGCCCCAACGCCGCCCTGCCGGTCCGCACCCGGGTCCGGCAGGGCCAGATCGGGACGTCTGCGGGGAGCCGGGACCCGAGGCACGGGCGGCCTCGCTACCCGACAACAGCCCACCGTCACGCACACCCAGACGGTTGGACAGCGGCCGCCCGCGCCTCGGGTCCCGGCTCCCCGCACCAGGCGCGGCTGAGTCAGCGACGACGGGCGCCCGGCCGAGTCAGCGAGGACGGGCGGATGCTCAAGCTCCTTTCCCGATGGGATCACGCGCCGGGGTCTCCCGGAAAGGACGATAAGGTGTCCCCGTGACGAAAAGCGTTTACATTGCCTCATCGGAGCGGCAGGTCAGCAAGTCGTCGATCGCCCTCGGCCTCATCGACCTGTTCGCCCGCCAAGTGCGTTCCATCGGCGTCTTCCGACCACTCGTTCACTCCACAGAGTCGGACCCGGTCACCGAAGCGCTCCTCTCGCAGAAGGGCGTCAAGGAGAAGTTCGACGACGCCGTCGGCGTCACCTACGAGGACTACGCGGCCAACACCGGCGACGCCATCGACACCATCGTCGCGAAGTACAGCACCCTCGCCGAGGCGCACGACGCCGTGGTGGTGCTCGGCTCTGACTACGAGGACATCGAGACCCCGTCAGAGTTGGGGCACAACGCAGTGATCGCCGCCAACCTCAACGCCCCGGTGCTGTACGTGTGCAAGGCCCTGGGCCGCACCGTCGAGCAGGTGGCGCGTCTGGCCGAGTCGGCCATCGAGGCGTACGAGGCCAAGCACAACACCGTGATCGGCATCATCGTCACCCACGTCGACGGGGCGGACGCGGAGTCGCTGCGCGCGGCCCTCCGCGCGGTGCGGGATGTGGCGATCTCCGTGCTGCCCGAGGATCCGGTCCTCACCGCCCCGCTGGTAGGCGCGCAGTTCGACGCCGTGGACGCCGTCCAATGGCTGGGTAAGCCGGAGTTCCGCTCCCACGAGTCGCTGCACAACATCGTGGCCGGCATGACGCTGCCCAACCTGCTCCCCCGCCTCAAGCGCGAGGCCACCGTCATCATGCCCGCGGACCGCCTTGATCTGCTCCCCGGCCTGGTGATGGCGCACCGCTCCCCGGACTACGGTCCGCTGGCGGCGCTGATCCTGACCGGCGGCTTCGAGGTTCCGGAGTCCGTCTCCAAGCTCTTCGCGGACTCGGAGATCGATCTTCCCATCGCTGTGACCCAGCGCGACACATTCTCCACCGCCGTGCGGCTGCAGAGCGTCCAGGGCACCTCGACCAGTTCGCCGCGCAAGATCGAGGTGTCGCGCGCGCTGTTCTCGCAGCATGTCGACGAGGCCGCGCTCCTGGCTGCCATCGACCTGCCGCGCACCGAGATCCGCACGCCCACCATGTTCGAGCACCAGATCATGCAGATGGCGCGCACCCGCAAGCAGCGCATCGTGCTGCCCGAGTCCGCTGACGACCGGGTACTGACGGCCGCGGCCGTCGTGCTGCAGCGGGCTGTGGCGGACATCATCCTCCTCGGGGATTCGGCGAAGATCAGCCGTCGCGCGTCCGAGCTGGGCCTGAACCTCGCCGACGCCACCGTCGTCAACCCCGAGGATCCGGAGCTGGTGGAGAAGTTTGCCGACGAGTACGCCAGACTCCGCTCCCACAAGGGCGTGACCATCGAGAAGGCCCGTCAGACGCTGAAGGATCTGTCCTACTTCGCCACCATGATGGTGCACTTCGGCATGGCCGACGGCATGGTCTCCGGCGCCATCAACACCACGGCCAACACGATCCGCCCGTCGCTGGAGTTCATCAAGACGCCCCCTGGGGTCTCGGTGGTCTCCGGCTCGTTCCTCATGTGCATGAGCGACCGCGTCCTGGTCTACGCGGACTGCGCCGTCAACCCGGATCCCACTGCTGAGCAACTCGCGGACATCGCCATCTCGTCGGCCAGGACGGCGGAGAGCTTCGGCATCGAGCCGCGGGTGGCCATGCTGTCGTACTCGACGGGTGACTCCGGCTCCGGCGCGGAGGTGGACAAGGTCCGCGAGGCCACCCGCCTGGTGCGCGAGCGGGCGCCCGAGCTGAAGGTGGAGGGGCCCATCCAGTTCGACGCCGCCGTCGACGAGGTGGTGGCGAAGAAGAAGATGCCCGGCTCCGAGGTCGCGGGCCGCGCCACGGTGTTCATCTTCCCGGACCTCAACACCGGCAACAACACCTACAAGGCGGTCCAGCGCACCTCTGGCGCCGTGGCCATCGGCCCCATGCTCCAGGGGCTGCGCAAGCCCGTCAACGACCTGTCGCGCGGCGCACTCGTCGACGACATCGTGTCCACCATCACCATCACAGCCATCCAGGCCCAGGCGGTCTGAACCCGAAGAAAGGGCGTCATGTCCCAGCCGATCCTCCTGCTCAACTGCGGGTCGTCGTCCATCAAGTACCAGTACCTGGACCCAGCGGTCGGCGTGCCCCAGGCCCTCGGAATCGTGCAGCGGATCGGGCAGGACGTCTCCACCATCACCCACGAGGTGGGCGAGGCGGAGTATCACGACGAGCGCCCGTTCGCCAACCACACTGAGGCGGTGGCAGCCGTGGTGGCGATGTTCCGAGACCACGGCCCCAGCCTCGACCACGTGACGGCTGTCGGTCACCGCGTGGTGCACGGCGGGGCGAAGCTGGTGCACTCCACCCTCATCGACGACGACGTGGTGGCCCAGCTGGAGGAGCTCTCCGGCCTCGCTCCCCTGCACAACCCGCCTGCTGTCGCCGGCATCCGCGGCGCGCAGGAGGTCCTGCCCGATGTGCCGCACGTGGCGATCTTCGACACCGCATTCTTCTCCACCATCCCGCCGGCGGCCTACACCTACGCCGTCGACTACGACACCGCCCAGCGTCTGGGGGTACGGAAGTACGGCTTCCACGGCACCTCGCACAGCTTCGTGTCCAAGGAGGCGGCGAAGTTCCTCGGACGCCCGCTCGAGGACACGAAGATCATCGTGTGCCACCTCGGCAACGGGGCGTCGATCTCGGCGGTCGACGGCGGTGTCGCGGTGGAAACGTCGATGGGCCTCACCCCTCTGCAGGGCCTGGTGATGGGCACCCGCTCCGGTGATGTGGATCCCGGCCTGCACGCCTACCTCGTCCGCAACGGAATGACCATCGACGAGGTCGACGACCTGCTCAACAAGCAGTCCGGCATGGGCGGGATGTGCGGCTTCACCGACATGCGCGATGTCGCGGCCCAGATCGAGGCCGGCGACGAGCGCGCCAGGCTCGCCCTGGACGTCTACGTGCACCGGCTGGTCAGCTACATCGGCTCCTACATGGCCATCCTCGGCGGATGTGACGCGCTGGTGTTCACCGCGGGCGTGGGCGAGAACGCTGCGCATGTGCGCCGGCCCGTCATCGACCGGCTGAAGGGTCTGGGCTTCGAGCTGGACGTGCACGCCAACCTGGTGCGCTCCCGCGAGTCCCGCGAGATCTCCACCCCGGCGTCCAAGGTGCGCGTCCTCGTGGTGCCCACCAACGAGGAGCTGGCCATGGCCCGCGAGACGGTCGCGGTCATCGCGCCCGTCGAGTAGTCAGGGACCCCGTCGGCAGACTGCGCGAGCCGGCTGGTTGTGGCACCCCCACAACCAGCCGGCTCTCCGATTGTCGGACTACAACGAACGGGCCCGTCAGGCCACCGTACGCATCGCGGCGACCCTCCCGGGTGGCGTACCTTAATCCCATGGCTTCAGCACTGATCACGGGCGGGACTTCAGGCATCGGGCACGCGTTCGCGCGCGAACTCGCCGGCCGCGGGACCGACCTGATCCTCGTTGCCCGCGACACCGACAGGCTCGAGTCCGTCGCCGCGGAGTTGAGCGCCGAGCACGGGGTCGACGTGGAGGTGATCAGCGCGGACCTGGCCGTCCGGGCCGACGCGCTGCGCGTGGCTGAACGCCTCGAGGATCCCGCCCGCCCCGTCGACATGCTCGTCAACAACGCGGGGTTCGGGCTGCACACCACGCTGCTCGACAAGAACGACATCGACATGCACGCCAAGGCCCTCGACGTGATGTGCCTGGCCGTCCTGA
Source organism: Arachnia sp. (assembly GCA_035467795.1). Taxonomy (GTDB): domain Bacteria; phylum Actinomycetota; class Actinomycetes; order Propionibacteriales; family Propionibacteriaceae; genus Arachnia. The sequence continues at coordinate 4,568 of DATITN010000172.1, forward strand.
TCCTCGGCGGCGCCGCCGCGAGGTCGATGCGCACGCGTGGCCACGGCCGGATCATCAACGTGTCATCGACGGCGGGCACCATCTTCACGGGCAACTATTCGGCAGTGAAGGCCTGGTGCACCACCTACTCGCAGGCCCTGGGAGTGGAGCTCAGCGGCACCGGCGTCACGTCCACCGCGCTCTGCCCGGGGTGGGTGCGCACCGAGTTCCATCAGCGCGCAGGCATCCGGGCCACGTCGCTGCCCAGCATCGTATGGATTGACGCCGAGACCCTGGTAAGAGGGGCGCTCGCGGACGCCGAGAAGGGGCGCTTCGTGTCCGTGCCCACCCTCAAGTGGAAGGTGGCCAACTTCGTCGCCGTCCACGGCCCGCGGTCGTTCACCCGCTGGTTCTCCCACAAGCTGAGCGCGTCGCGGAAGAAGCACTGACGTGGCCAAGGACGTCGATCCGGCCAGCACCAGATACACCTCGAAGGTTCAGGCCACCACGCGCCAGACGGCCCAGATGCTGCTCCTGAAGCCGGCGCTGCTGCGGATCCTGAAGATCCACGTGCACGGGCTGTCCAACCTGGACGGGTTGGAGGGCGCGTTCGTGGTCTTCGGCAACCACTCCTCGCACCTGGACGCCCCGCTCATACTGTGCTCGCTGCCCACCCGGCTGTCGAAGTTCGTCGCCACCGGTGCCGCCGGCGACTTCTTCTTCGACAACTGGATGAAGTCGATGTCGATGTCGCTGTTCATGAACGCCTTCGCCATCGACCGCGGCAAGGGCGGCAAGGGCAAGCGCGGCATGTCGGCGCAGCTGCTCGACGACGGGGTGCCGATCCTGCTGTTCCCGGAGGGCACCCGCTCCCGCACAGGGGCGATGGCGCCGTTCGTGCCGGGCGTCGCGTCGCTGTGCATCTCCCGGGGGGTGCCGGCACTGCCCGTGGCCCTCGTCGGAGCGTTCGACGCGTGGCCCTCGCGGCAGAAGCACCTCCCCAAGGGTCGGCCAGAGGTGCACGTGGTGTTCGGCCGCCCCATGACCCCGTACCCGGGCGAGATCGCCCACGAGTTCAACGAACGGATGCGCCGCCAGGTGCTCCAGCTCCATGACACCACGGCCCGCGCCTACGGCAAGAAGACCCTCGCCGAGTATGCCCGCACCGAGGCCATCGAGCTGGCCCAGAAGTCCCACATCGCCGCCTTGGTTGAGGATGCCAAGGAACAGGCACATAAGCAGGAGGATCGATGATCGACGGCGTCAAGCAGCAGAAGTGGTGGGGTTGGGGTGAGGAAGGCAAGGCCTACCGCTACGAGGACAAGCCGAAGTTCCCGCCCTTCGTGATGAAGATGGTGGGCGTGGACATCACGGCCCCCGTTGAGCCCATCCCGCCGTTCTCCTCGCTCGAGGTGCCCGCCAGCCGTCTCTCGGACTCGCTGAGGGCCGAGCTCGCCGGGATCATCGGCGAGGGCTTCGTGCAGACCGACGACGAGACCCGCGTCGTCCACGCCTTCGGCAAGGGCGTCCGTGACCTCCTGCGCGTCCGCAGCGGCCTGCTGGGCCGCATCCCGGACGCGGTGCTCTACCCCGGAACGCAGCGCGAGGTGGAACTGCTCGTCGACGCGGCTGTCGCGGCCGACGCCGTGCTCATCCCGTTCGGCGGTGGGTCCAACATCGTCGCCGCCCTGGAAGCGCAGCCCGGCGAGACGCGGCAGGTGCTGTCGGTGAACCTCGGCCGGATGAGCAGGGTGCTGGAGATCGACGAGGTCTCCGGGCTCGCGCACATCGAGGCGGGCGTCTTCGGGCCGGACATGGAGGACCAGCTGAAGGCACGCGGCTGGACGATGGGGCATCACCCGGACTCGTTCGTGTGGTCCACGCTGGGCGGCTGGATCGCCACCCGCTCCTCGGGCATGCAGTCGGACAAGTACGGAGACATCGCAGACATCTGCCGCGGGCTCACCATGGTCATGCCCGGCCAGGTGCTGACTCTCCGGCCGCTCCCGTCGACGTCGTCGGGTCCGAGCGTCCGCGAGATGGTGCTGGGGTCTGAGGGCCGCCTGGGGATCATCACGTCGGCGTGGGTGAACGTGCACCGCATCCCGGAGGTGCGGGAGCTGCAGGCCTACTTCTTCGCCACCTACGAGGACGGGCTGAAGGCCTGCCAGGAGATCGTCGAGTCCGACGCCGCGGTGATGATGGCGCGCGTCTCTGACGCCGTCGAGACGCAATACATCATGGCCAACGGGAAGAAGTCCAGCCGGCTGGGCTCGCTGAGCAGCAAGGCCATCCAGCGGATCATGCTCCAGAAGGGCTGGGATCTGGAGAAGATCGCCATGAGCTTCGTGGGCTACGAGGGATCTCCCACGCACGTGCGCTACGAGAAGGGCCTCGTGGCCAAGATCGTGCGCAACCACGGCGGGATCGGCGTCGGCAAGGGCCCCGGCTCGCTGTACGACCAGAAGAAGTACGACACCCCCTACATCCGCGACTTCATGCTGGACCGTGGCCTGGTGGCCGACGTGTCCGAGACCACCACGCCGTGGGCCTACGTCGAGCAGATCCACACCAACACTGTCGCGGCGTTCCACAAGGCGATGGCGGAGATCGGGGTGCGCGGTGTGGTGTTCTGCCACCTCAGCCACTCCTACCATTCGGGGGCGTGCCAGTACTTCACGTTCGCGATCGCCGACAAGTCGGACAACGCCATGGTCACCTACGACGTGGCCAAGCGGGTGCTGCAGCAGTCGTTCATGGACAACCACGGCACGGTGTCGCACCACCACGGCGTGGGCGAGGAGCACAGCCCTTGGATGGATCAGGACATCTCTCCGGCCGGCGTGTCCATCCAGCGTGCCCTGTTCGACGGCGTGGACCCGGGACGCAACCTGAACCCCGGCAAGATCATCCACGAGGGCAGGCCGGGCATCTCGACCAACTCGCTGGACGCCTGACACCGCTGACTGACGAGACCCTCGGGCCCGGCACCTGTGTGCTGGACCCGAGGGTCTCGGTTCGTCTGCGGCCTCGTTGGTGCCTCCCCCCGGGGGACACCCTCCCCGATGCGAGGCCACAGCCTCGCATCCCCCCGGGGCGGGGATCGCCGACATCTCCGAGACTAGGCACCAACCCGCCGCGCGGGCGAACCACCAGCTGTACGAGAGTGCACCGGTTATACAAACCCGTTGTCAGGTCCACGTCCTTCGAGTCCCGTCCACGCGGGGCCCACCTGCCGAATCTCGGAGTGCGACGGACAAGTATCGTGCCGCCATGCAGCCACCACTGAGCCGCGAGGCCCTCGCCGAGCGGATCGGCGCGGCGCGACACGCCACCAACCTCTCCATCCGTCGGGCGGCGTCGCTGGCGAAGGTGCCGCCGTCGACAGCGCAGGGTTGGTTCGAGGGGCGACTTCCCACGCCGGCGCTCACCTCCAACTTCCTCGACCTGCTCGAGGCCCTGGGGCTGGTGGAGTCGCCGGAGGAGCGGGAGGCCTGGCAGCGAGCGGTGGCCTCGGCCAGGACCGCCCCTGTCGTCGAGGCGTCCCCCTTCGTGGGCCTGCGCAGCTACACGGCCCAGGAGAGCGCCGTCTACGTGGGCAGGGAGCGGGCCTACCAGGCACTGGTCGAGGCCTGCCTGCGCGACGACGCGCCCCGCCCCGTCGTCGTGCTGGGGGACTCCGGCGCCGGGAAGTCATCGCTGCTGGCCGCGGGCCTCATCGGCACCGCCTGCGCCCCGGACGGGCCGCTGGCCGCGTTCACGCCCGTTGCCGTCCGGGTGTCCGAGCTTCCCTCGCTGACGCCCCCGCCGGGCCGGGTGCTGCTCGTGGTGGATCAGGTGGAGGAGGCCGCGGCACTCCCCGCCGCCGAACGCGCCGCGTTCTTCGACGCCCTGGCCGGGCTGCCGCCCCGTGTGACGTCGGTGGTCGCGATCACCGCGGACGCGTTCGGGTTCGCCATGCGCGACGAGCGACTCGCGGCCTCGCTCGCGGCGCCGATCCTCGTCGGGCCGCTCAGCACCGCCGAGTACACCCGCATCATCGAGGAGCCCGCCCGGCGGCACGGCCGGACCGTG
>DATITN010000173.1:0-4532 GCA_035467795.1 Arachnia sp.
CGGCCGACGGGACCCTGCTCGAGGGCCCGGCGGTGAAGGACCTGCCCCCCGTCGACCATCCCGTTGGCTGAGGTGCGCGGTAACAGTTCTGCCTACCGTCGGCCGCCTGCTGGCTGAGGTGCCGCGCAATAGATCTGCCGACCGTCGGCCTCCCGCTGGCTGAGGTGCCGCGTAGCGCGTTCCCCCGCTGGCTGAGGTGCCGCGAAGCGGCCTCGAAGCCTATGAAACGTGAGCTGACAAGGTGCGTTTCTCAGGCTTCGAGGCTCGTCGCTGCGCTCCTCACTCCTCAGCCCGCGGGAGGGACTCGTCGCTGCGCTCCTCGCGCCTCAGCCGGCGGGGTCGGGTCAGGCGGTCGCGTGCGCCGCCCGGGACTCGACGGACGACGAGGTGCGCAGCCGAACGGCCAGCGCCGCCGCGACAATCACCGCCGCCGCGACCGCCGCGGCCACCCCGGTGAGTGTCGACGCCGGCGCGTCGGTGAGGCGCCCCACAGCGATCCAGCCCAGACCCCAGGCCATGGCGGCGGCCACGCCGAACCGGCCGCCGAACGCCTTCGCCAGGATGACGCCCAGCGCAGCGGCCACCGCCAGCACCGCGACAGCCAGGTACTCCGAGACGGGAGCCGCCGGGTTCACGCCGGAATCCACGAGGGTCGCGGTGATGTTGGCGACGGTGGCCACCGACACCCAGCCGAGGTAGAGCCCGAAGGTGCCGTCGACGATGAACCGCTCGGCCCACGTCGTGGCGGGGCGGTCGGTGTCGGCGGGGATCGCGGTCAGCCGTCGGACCAGCTCACCGAGCACCAGCGCGAGGGCGACGATCACCGCGACACTCGCCCACAGCCAGCCCACCTGCGTGACCAGGAGCCAGGAGGCGTTGAGCACCATCGACGCCGCGGCCAGCCATCCGATGGAGCGGGCGCGGGCGGTGGTCGTGTTGGCCGGGAGCCACTGCCACACCACGTAGGCGATGAGTCCGGCGTAGATGACCGACCAGATCGAGAACGCGTTGACCGCGGGGGCGACGAGTGTCGCGGTGGCGGACAGGCTGCCGCCGGCGCTCTCCTCGACGCGGGTGCCGATCACCCCGATGCCGAAGAGCGTGCCGATGATCATGAAGACCGCGCTGGCGGTGATGACGACTTGCCGGATTCGATCGTTGCGGAGCATGGCTCGCCTTCCTCGGTGACTAACGTTGAACAAAGCTTATACAAACATGGGTCATGGCGCCAGCCCCCGTCGATTCCGGACCCCCTCAGGCCTCGGCATCGCCGCAGTCCTCGGCCCGGGCGCGCAGAACTAAGGCACCTGCCTGATGTCGGCCACCCCCCTTAGAGCGGAGTGTTGACCCATGGCCCCATGGGGGGAGAGCCAGAGGAAAGGCAACCATGTCACAGCTCGAGATCAACCTCGCGTCGTCGGTCTACCGGGACCGCGCCGCGGACGCCGCCTTCGATGCGGAACGCCGTCGGATCGTCGCCGAACGCGGCGGACCGACGCCCAGCGACCCGAACCATCACTGGTCCCTCTGGGAGGGCCTGTCCGATCTGCTCAAGGGATTCCACATCCCCAGGCGGCACTCGCCACTGGGCGTCTGAGGAGCCTTCCCAGGCCTCGGATACGTGACCCTTGGTGAGGGTCGGTCCGTATGTCACCATGAGGAATGACTGACGCCACAGTCAGCCCTGTCATCGTCGGCAGGGACTGGGAGCTGGCTCATCTGCGAGAGCTGTTCCGCGCCTCGGTGGCCAACGTGCCGAGGGGTGTGATCGTCGCCGGTGAGGCCGGCATCGGCAAGACCAGGCTGCTGCGTGAATTCGCCGCCGGCCTGGGGACCGACACCGCCGTCGCGCTGGGACACTGCGTGGGAATGGGCCGGCTCGGCACCCCGTTCGAACCCGTGCGCGAGGCGCTGCGGGACCTTGTCGCGGCCTTCGGCGCTGACACTGTCGGCGCAGTGGCGGGGCCCGTCCGTCTCGCCACATTGGCCGCCCTCGTCCCGGAATTGGACGGCGGCGAAACAGAGCGCGCCGACCGCGAGCAGCTCCACGAGGCCGTCCGCGACCTCCTCGTCGGCCTGTCCCGGCACGCCCCGGTCCTGGTGGTGCTGGAGGACCTCCAGTGGGCCGACGCCGCGACCCTCGACCTGCTGCGCGCCGTGGTGGGACGGTTCAGGGCCGGCCGCCTCATGCTCGCCCTCAGCTACCGGACCGACGAGGTGGGCAGGACCGATCCCCTTCGGCCGTTCCTCGTCGAGTTGGAGCGGATGCGGCATGTGTTCCGCATCGATCTCCGACGGCTCTCTCAGGAGGAGATCGCGGCGCAGGTGGCCCACCTCCGTGGCCCGGACCACGGCGTCGACGTGGCCAGCCTGTCGCGCAGGAGCGACGGCGTCCCGTTCCTGGTGGAGGAGTTGGTCGCACTCGACGGTCGCGCCCTTCCGGAGTCCCTGCGCGATGTTGTGCTCGCCCGCTACCACGGGGTCGGAGGGCACACCCAGGCCGTGTTGCGGATGCTGGCGGCTGGCGGGGTCTCAGTGCCGCACGAGCTCGTCGAGGCAGTCCACGACGGCGACCCGGCTGAGTTGGAGGCCGCGCTGCGAGAGGCGGTGGAGGCGCACATCCTCTCCGCGCGGGACACCGGCTACGCCTTCCGCCACGCGCTCAGCCAGGAGGCGATCGAGGGCGAGCTGTTGCCGGGGGAGAGCGCACGATTCCACGCCAGATACGCGGAGGAGTTGGAGCGGGCCGGGGAGGCCGGCAGCGCCGCCCAGATCGCCCACCACTGGACCAAGGTCCGCAACGGACCGCGCGCCTTCCAGGCCCTGCTCCGGGCCACCCGTGAGGCGAGGGCGACGGGGGCACTGGTGAGCGCGGCCTCCTTCGGCGAGCAGGCGCTCGAGCTGTGGTCAGGGGTGTCCGACGCCGCGTCGATCGCGGGCTGCACCCGCACCGACTTCGTCCTGGACGTTGCAGAGCTGTTCATGGAGACGGCAGACCCTCGATCGATAGCGCTCCTCCAGCGTGAGCTGGCGCTGTGCGCGGCTGCCGATCACCGCAGCCGCGCCCTGCTCCTGCATGAGCAGACGATCTTCGCCCAGGGCCTGGGACAGCCGGGGATCTGCGAGCTGGCCGAGGCCGCGTACGCGGAGCTGCCGCCGGACGGCGATGACCTGGACCGGTTGGCGCGCGTCCGGGTGACCTGCGGGCTCGGGATCGCCCAGGCCTTCTACGGCGACCCGGGGCTCGGATGGGGCAGGCTCCAGGAGGCGCTGGAGGGCGCACGGGAGCTGATGGAGGGTGACGCCGCAGACCGCGTCAAGGGGAAGGCCCGGGCCGAGTTCGCACGCGCACTCACATCGATCTCCTCGATCCGCGGCTACGCCGGCGATGTCGACGGCGCCCTCGAGGGCCTGGCCGAGGTGCAGGCCATGGACGCGGACCCCGACGCCTTCCTGCGCGCCTCCGGCCTGCGGCTGGACCTGCTGCGCCTCGTCGGACGGCATCGTGAGGCCCTCGACGAAGGCCTTGCCGCGTTGACGCTGGCGCGCGAGACGTGGAAGCAGCGCAGCTGGGGGAGCGCCATCTCGCTGCACGTGATGAACGTCCACCTCGATCTGGGGGACCTGCCTGCCGCTGAGCGGATGGGGCAGGCGCTGATCGCGTTGGGGCCGTGGACCTTCGCCGGCGGCTACTGCAGGTTGGCCCAGATGGACATTCTGCGCCTCCGCGACCGGGCCGGCCAGGCCCGGGACCTGTTGAGGCAGTACGCCCAGGCGATTGACGGCGCCCGCCGCAGCGCAACCGGCAGGCTGACGGTTGCGCGGGCGGTCGGTGCCGTGGCGCTCGCCGTCGATGATCTGCCGGCTGCGTGGGAGCAGGTCGAGTGCCTGTGGGACGGCCATCGGTCCGTGGCCAGCCGCGCCGCCCTGAGGCTCACGGTGCTCGGCGCGGAGGTGGTGGCCTCCCTGCGCCGCGACCATGCCGACGCCACCCTCTCCGGCGAGGCGCATCCCTACGCCACCGCCGAGCAGCGGCTCCGCTCCACCCTCGACACTCTGGGCCTGTGGGATGTGGTGGCCGACTGGCGTGCCCTCCTGGAGGCCCGCCTGGGGGGCGCCGACGGCACGGGAACCGACGTCGGCGCCTGGCACGCGGCCGTGGTCGCGGCGGAGCGGGGACGGGTCCCGATCCAGTACCACTCGGATGCCCTGTTCCGCCTCGGTGAGGCGCAGATCCTGTCGGGAGACAGGCTGGCGGCGGAGGAGACTCTTGCCCGGGCGGCGCACCTGTCGGAGCGGATCCAGGATCTGCTGACCTTGCGCAAAGTCACCGAGCTGAGAAGCCGGGCGCACCTGTTGGCGGAGGCGCCCCACTCGCCCCACGATCCCGCGCACCTCACGGAGCGCGAGCGGCAGGTCCTCCAGCTGGTGGCCAAGGGCCTGACCAACCGTGAGATCGGCAGGCACCTGTTCATCAGCGACAAGACCGCCAGCGTCCACGTGTCCGCCATCCTGCGCAAGCTCGGCGTCGG
>DATITN010000174.1:0-12478 GCA_035467795.1 Arachnia sp.
TGGGCGATGCTGACCAACGGCACCTACTACGACGACCCCGGCCCCGACTACTACACCCGACGCAACCCCGACCGCGCGAAGAACCACGCCCTCCGAGAGCTCAACAACCTCGGCTACCACGTCACCCTCCACCCCACCGGAGCCGCCTGACACGCCCACCCAGAGTTATCTTCAAGTCAGCCAGCGGGGGTGGGCTCGTTGCTGTGCCCTCAGCCAGCGGGGATGGGCCCTTCGCTGCGCTCCTCGCTCCTCAGCCAGTGGGGTTGCCCCGCCGCTTGATCCTGGCCGAGCGATCACAGTCGATCGGGTAACCGGGGCGTCGCGAGGGCGGTGGTGACAGGATGGTCAGGTGACTTCTCCCGCGCGAATCATCCAGGTCGGCGTCAACGGATACGGCCGGCATCACCTCGAGGCCATCGCCGAGATGGAGGCCCTCGGCCGGGCGCAGCTGGTGGCCGCCGTCGATCCGCAGCCCGGCGCGTTCGACGCCGCGCCGATCTACGACACGCTCGAGGGAGCGCTGTCCGAGCATCCAGCCGACGTGGTGAGCATCGCCGCGCCCATCGGCGCCCACGCCGCGCTGGCCGTCCTGGCGCTGGAGCACGGCGCCGACGTGCTGCTGGAGAAGCCGCCCACAGCGTCGCTCGCCGAGTTCCGCACGCTGCTCGACGCGGCTGAACACACGGGCCACGCCGTCCAGGTGGGATTCCAGGCCCTCGGCTCAGACGGGATCGACGTCCTGCAGGTGGTCCTCGCCGATGGGATGGTCGGGGGCAATGCGCGCGTCGTGGCCTGGGGGGAGTGGAGTCGCGACGTCGGTTACTACAACCGAAGCGCATGGGCAGGGCATCGCGTGTTCAACGGCGCCCGGGTGGCCGATGGCGTGGTCACCAACCCGCTGGCTCACGCCGTCGCAGCGGCGCTGGCCGTCGCTGGTGCACAGCGCGTAGACCAGGTGCGATGGGTGGACACCGAGCTGTACCGCGCGCACGACATCGACACCGACGACACCGCATGGGTTGAGGTCGGCGCCACGGTGGGCGTCCCGGTCCAGGCCGCGCTGACGCTGTGCGCGGAGGCCGGCGGCGACCCGTCGCCCCGAGTCGCAGTGGTGGGGGACCGCGGTTCCGTGGTCCTCCGCTACACCGACGACGAGGTGGAGTGGCGCCTGGAGGGCGAGCCGGAGCGCACGGAGCAGGTGTCGCGGCAGGGCCTGCTGGCCAACCTGCTGGACCACCGCGAGCATGGCGCCGCACTACTGGTGCCGCTCGTGGAGACGGGCGCGTTCATGTGCGTGCTGGAGGCGAGCCAGACCGCCCCGGAGCCGCAGCCCGTTGACCCCGCGTTCGTGACCTGGTCCGGCGACGGCGACGCGCGTGTCCCGGTGATCCACGGGATCGCCGACGATCTGGGCCGAGCCGTGCGCCAGGGCCGCCCATTCTCTCGCGTCGGTGCACCTTGGGCGACCTCGACCGCAACCCGGTGGATGGCCTGACAATCGTCACCAAGTTGTTACAACAAAAAGGGTGACATTCGGGAAAGCGCTTGCTACGGTGGGTGCACCCGATCGCACGCAGACGTCTCGGGGCGCAGGCCAAGGACGGCGTGTGATCCATCGAAAGGAGTACCAGTGTTCAAGAAGCGCTTCACTTTCGGCATCGCTATTGCGCTGCTGATGCCGCTGGCCGCATGCGCCGGTGGAACCGACCCGGAGACCAGCGGTGGGGCGGAGGCCCCCAGCGGTGAGCCGTTGCAGTTCTACCTCTCGGGTGACACCTCGCAGGGCGGCGGCTACGCCAAGCTCGCGGCGGAGTACACGGAGGAGACCGGCGTCGAGATCGAGGTCGTCGACCTCGCTTATGACGATCTGGCCGTGAAGGTCAAGAACGCGGCGCTGGCCAACGATCTGCCCGCCCTTGCCCGCATGCCATCTGTCGACCCCACCTGGATCGATCAGCTCGCCGACCTCTCCGAGATCGGTGAGAAGAACGACGTGATGATGGATCTCGCCAAGGTCACCGAGGACGGCGCGGCGCTCTCGCTGCCCAGCGACCTGACCGCCGTCGGCCTCTACCTGAACAAGACGCTCTGGGACGAGGCCGGCGAGACCTGGCCCACCTCCGGTGACGATGTCTGGACCTGGGACGAGTACGTGGCCGCCACCGAGCGCGTCCAGGAAGCCACCGGCGCCAAGTACGGCATGGTCATGGACCGCTCCTCGCACCGCCTGAAGTCCTTCCTCTTCCAGTTCGGCTCCGAGCTCTGGCTCCCGAACGACGAGGGTGTCTACGAGACCAACGACGCCACCCAGCCGGCGATCGAGTACTTCAAGACCCTCAACGACGACTCGTTCATGCCCCGTTCCGTGTGGCTGAGCGCCGACGATCCGGCCGCGCTGTTCAAGTCCGGCCAGGTCGCCTCGTACTACTCCGGCTCGTGGCAGATCGCGTCCTTCGAGGCCGAGATCACGGACTTCGAGTGGGTCTCGGTCCGCATGCCGGCCCAGCCGGTTCGCGCCACGATGTTCGGCAACGCGGCGGACATGGTGGTCTTCGAGGAGACCGGCCAGACTGACGAGGCGCTCGCCTTCGTCGACTGGCTCTACACCCCGGAGAACTACACCCGGCTGATGGAGTACTCGTCGATGCTTCCGGCATCGGAGGGCATCGAGCCCACCTACTCCGGCAACCAGGAGGCGTTCGACATCTACATCGAGGAGATCTCCGTCTCGCCCGACGCGGTCGGCATCGCCTTGGCCAACGACATTCAGAAGGCGGTTGAGGGAAAGGTCACCGAAGGTGATCCGATCCGCGATGAGACCGTCAAGTACCTGAATGACGAGGTCACCATCGATGAGGCAATGGCCAACATCTCCGAGCAGATGACCAGCGCCCTGAGCTGATCGACCGAGGAGATCAAACGCCCATGAGCACGCCTGTAGCAAGCCGAAAGCGGCGGGGTAACCGCATCCCGCTGTTGGCCCCCCTGTCCTTCACCATCATCACGATGGTCCTGTTCGTGTTGTTCTTCGTCATGCCGGGAGGCCTCGGCATCTACTACGCCTTCACCGACTACCGCGGTATCGGCTCGGCCGAGTGGATCGGACTTGAGAACTTCGTCGAGCTCTTCCAGGACGAGGACTTCTACAGTGCGCTGTTCAGGACGCTGACCTATGCGGTCGTCGTCGTGCCGCTGGGCTACGTCGTTTCCCTTCTGGCTGCATGGCTGATCACCAGCCCGCGGTCGAAGGGGATCGGCGTGGCCCGCGTCATCTTCTTCCTTCCGTGGCTGGTCTCGCCGATCGTCGCCGGTATCGTCTGGCGCTGGCTCTTCGGTGAGAGCTTCGGACTCGTCAACTACCTCCTGAGCCTGATCGGCATCGCCCCGATCTCGTGGCAGTCGAATGCCAACCTGTCGCTGTCCGTGGTGGTCCTGGCCGGTATCTGGGGCGGAATGGCGTTCTCCATGCTGCTCTTCGCCGCGGCACTCAAGAACATCCCTCAGTCCTATTACGAGGCGGCCAGCATCGACGGTGCCTCCACCTGGCAGCAGTTCTGGAAGATCACCCTTCCCCTGCTCAAGCCCACTTCATTCATGGTGGTCCTGCTCAGCACCATCGGCGCCATGAAGGAATTCGCGCTGATCCAGGCGCTCAACGGTGGCGGACCAGGCACCCAGAACAACCTGATGGTGCAGTACATCTACTCAACCGGCTTCGAGCGGGCACAGATCGGCTACGCGAGTGCGGCGTCGGTGATTCTCATGCTGCTGCTGTTGGTCATCGCCGGCATCCAGATGCAATTCGACAAGGGAGCTGAGTACGAATGAGCAAGACCTCCACGCCCCGGCGTCGCCGCAACCGCGAGCCCGGATACTGGGTGCCTTCGGCCCTCCAGACAGCCGTCCTCTGGGGCATGGCGCTGCTGTTCATCGTTCCGTTGGCCTGGTTCCTTCTCAGCTCCTTCAAGCCGGCCGGTGAGCTCTTCCGCTACCCGCTCACCGCACTCCCAGAGAACTGGTCGGTGGCCGGATACGAGACGGCCTGGTCGCGATACGATTTCGCGCTGTACTTCCGCAACACGGCCTTCGTCGCGATCGTCACCACGGTCCTGACCGTCATCGTCAGCGCCATGGCGGGCTTCGCGTTCGCCAAGTACAAGAACAAGTGGCTCAAGGTGTTCTTCATCTGCATCCTCGCCACGACGATGCTGCCCACCGAGGTCATCATGCCGTCGACGTTCATCGTCATCCGCGACCTCGGCCTCTACAACCAGCTCGCCGGTGTCATCGTTCCGTCGATCATCACCGCCACGGGCATCTTCATGTTCCGCCAGTACTACCGCAGCGTCCCCGACGAGCTGCTTGAGGCGGCCCGCATCGACGGCGCCAGCGAGATGCGGATCTTCTGGTCCATGATGCTGCCGCTCGCCAAGCCGATCGCCTTCACGCTCGCGATTTTCTCCTTCCATTGGCGATGGAACGACTTCATCTGGCCGCTGCTGGTGCTCAACGACCCCAACCTCTACACCCTCCAGGTGGCCCTGCGGTCCATCGTCGGCGCCGAGAACATCGACTGGTCGGTGCTGCTGTCGGCCTCGGTCATCTCGATCATCCCGATGGGGTTCGTGTTCATCCTGTTCCAGAAGTACATCCTCAACGCGGATCTCAACAGCGGGCTGAAGGGCTGATGGCGGTGGGCGGTCTGCATCACAGAATCGTCGGCTCGCTGCGGGAGATCTGGTCCGAGCCGGGCGCCCGGACCGACGCCGAGGTCCCGCATCGCCGCCTCCAGCACCTCACCGAGGCGGCCTGCTACTGGATGCTGCTGGAGGGACGCGTCGACGACGCGGCCATCGGCGTGGTCCTCGAGTGCCTCGACTCACTTTCCCGCCAGCAGGACGAGGACACGGGGCTGTTCGTCGTCGGCGACAATGTGCTCTCCCCGCCTGACACGAGCTTCAGCATCAACGGCCTCACCCGGTTGGCGCTGGTGCTCCGCGCTCGCGGGGCCTCAGGGCTGCCCTGGGACGAGGTGCGCCGTAGGCTGGACAACATCACCGCATCCGTAGCCGAGGCACTGCGGACCGGCGGCGTTCACACCCCCAACCACCGCTGGGAGATCGCGTCAGCGCTTGCTCGATGCGGCGCGGTTCTCGGCGATTCTGCGCTCACCGCGCGCGCCGAGCAGTGGCTGGCGGAGGGCATCGACATCCAGAACGACGGCCTCTACTCCGAACGCAGCCCAAACTACGCCGCCTACGTGAGCAACCCGAGCCTCACCGTCCTCGCCTCGTTGCTGGACCGGCCCGCGCTCCTGGATGCGGTGCACACCAACCTGCATGCGCAGGCCCTCCTCACGGGTGACGACGCGACGGTGCTCACCCTCCAGTCGCGCCGCCAGGACCAGGGGAGGGTGTTCGGCGTCGCCCCCTTCGAGTTCGGCTATCTCACCACCGCCGGCGTCTTCAGCTGCGGCCTCTGCGCATCGATGGCGCAGCGGTGCGCGAACTCTGGCGGGGGAGACCCGGTGGAGATCGCGGCCGGGATCCTCGACGGCGCGCTCGTCGAGGCCACAACGCCCGCGGCACAGGTCGTTCGCCCAGAAGGCTGGCACCATCTCACGGCCAGCGAGCTGGCCCTCTACGTGGGAGAGGACGAGGAACTCGTCGTGCGCGCCGCCTCGGACGTGGCGGCCGTGGGCCGGGTCTGCTCAGGTGTCAACCACGAGCCCACGTTTGCCTCCTACCGGCGCGAAGGGCTGCACATCGCCGGGATGAGGCTGTCCCGGGCCTTCTTCGGTCTTGGCCCGTTCCGCGCCGACACGCTTGAGCGACACGCCGATCGCGTGACGCTCACGGAGATCGTCTCCGCCGGCTACTACCAGCCCCTCGGCGCGGCCGACCACAGGGGCGACGGTAGCTACGATCTCGAGTTCGACGGACGGTTCGCGGCCAGTATGTCCTTCTCCCGCCGGGACGTGGACGTGGTGCAGCTCGCTACCACGGTCACCGTCGAACGGCTTCCGGACGGGCTGCGGGTGGCCGTGGCATGCGTCGGGCCGGCGGTTCCATTGAGCTTGGAGCTCGCCCTCGGGCCGGGCTCGGTCGAGGTGACCGGCGCCCAGGCCACAGCCGAGCCCGAGCTCTGGGCGGCCCTGGGCCCGGTGGAGGTGCGCACCCACGACGGTGTGGCGTGGTCCGTCGAGCCAGCGTCGGATTCCCTGAGCTCTGCTGCGTTCTACGAGCCGGGCGAGGCCGTGCGCTACGCACGCGGCTCCGATGCCGTGATCGGGCCGAGGTTGGCCGTTTCCTGGCGATCCGACGCGCAGCTGGAGCTGAACATCCGCAGGGTGGGCGACGAATCGCACCCGCCGGTTACGTGGTGACGAGCCACCCCCGCCGGTTGAGGAGTGACGAATGGCACCCGCTGGCTGAGGAGTGACGAGTCGCACCCGCTGGCTGAGGAGTGACGAGCGCAGCGAGGAGCCTCGAAGCCTAGGAAACGTGCGCTGACAAGGTCACGTTCTCCAGGCTTCGAGGCCGCTGCGCGCACCTCAGCCAACGATCCCTATGCCCCTATCGATCGACCCGGGCGTTGCCGCCGCCGGCGAGCTTGAGGACCTCGGCGGTGGTCACCATCGAGGTGTCGCCAGGTGTGGTCATGGCGAGGGCGCCGTGGGCCGCGCCGTACTCGACGCAGGTGGAGAGCGGCTCCCCGGTGAGGAGGCCGTAGATCAGGCCGGAGGCGAAGGAGTCGCCACCGCCGACCCTGTCAAGGATCTCCAGACCCTCGCGGTGGGTGGCCTGCACCAGGCCGGTGTCGGCTGACCAGGCCACTGCGCCCCAGTCGTTGGTGGAGGCCGAGCGGACGGTGCGCAGGGTGGTCGCGATGACGCCCATGTTCGGGTAGGCCTCCGCGACCTGCTCGATCATGGCCTTGAAGCCCTCAATGGGCAGCTCTGCGAGGTTCTCGTCGACGCCTTCGACCGCGAAGCCGAGGGCCGCGGTGAAGTCCTCCTCGTTGCCGATCATCACGTCGACGTACTTGGCCAACTCGCGGTTGACCTCCTGGGCGCGGGCCTGGCCCCCGATGGTCTGCCACAGGCTGGGGCGGTAGTTGAGGTCGTAGGAGACGGCGGTGCCGTGCTTCTTGGCGGCCTTCACCGCGGCGAGCGTGGTCTCGGCGGACTGCTCGGAGAGCGCGGCGTAGATGCCTCCGGTGTGGAGCCAGCGGACCCCGGCCTCGCCGAAGAGGCGGTCGAAGTCGATCCCGTCCGGGCGCAGCTGCGAGATCGCGGTGTGGCCACGGTCGGAGACGCCCTTTGCCCCGCGCACCCCGTAGCCACGTTCGGTGAAGTTCAGGCCGTTGCGGACGGTGCGGCCGACGCCGTCACCTTGCGCCCAACTGATCAGTCGGGCGTCGACGCCACCGGCGAGGATGAAGCCCTCGATGAGGTGGCCCACCTCGTCGTCGACCAGCGCGGTGAGGACGGCAGTGGGCAGGCCGAAGACCCGCGAGAGGCCGCGGATGACGTTGTACTCGCCGCCGCCCTCCCAGGCGGTGAAGGAGCGGGCGGTGCGGATGCGCAGGTCGCCTGGGTCGAGGCGAAGCATGACCTCGCCGAGCGAGACGGCCTGGTAGCGGCACTCGTCGGCCGGACGAAGGCTGAGGGTGGCCATATCAGGCCTCCGTTCCGAACGAGGCGACCGCGGCTGAGGCCTCGGTGCAGAGACGGCGGATGGTGTCCATGTCGCCGGCGTCAACCGCGTCGGCGGGAACCATCCAGGAGCCGCCGACCGCAGCGACGTTGGGGAGCGCGAGGTACGTGGCGAGGTTGTCTGCCGAAACACCGCCGGTGGGGATGAACCGCACCTGCTGGAACGGGGCCCCCAGCGCCTTGATGGCGGCGGGTCCGCCGTAGATGTTGGCGGGGAAGAACTTGAGGGTGGTCAGGCCCAGGTCGAGCGCGGCCATGATCTCAGACGGGGTGACCGCGCCAGGGAAGACTGGCAGCCCGTGGTGCTGGGCGCGCTGAACGACCGCTGCGCTGAAGCCCGGGCTGACGATGAACTGCGCGCCGGCGTCGACGGCCTGGTCCACCTGGCCGACGCTCAGGACGGTGCCGGCACCCACCAGCAGGTCGGCGTTGGCGCTCATGCGCCTGATTGCCTCGGGTGCGGCGTCCGTGCGGAACGTCACCTCGGCGATCGGGATGCCGCCCGCCACCAGTGCTTCGCCGAGCGACTCCGCGCGGTCTGCCTGGTTGATGACCACCACCGGGATGATCCGGTTCTCGGTCACGTCCATGGAACCCTCCTTGGTTGCATTTCATTCAGTGAAACACTACGATTCATTCAGCGACATCAGTGTGCAGGACTTCACTCGCGATTGCAAGGGAAGGACGTCCGCGCTCAGGATCGACGTGGATGGTTCGCACCAGGAGGAGACCGGATGACGGAGATCGAGACCCCCCGAGTGGAGGCAGTGGATCGCGCGCTGCAGCTGCTGGTGGCGCTGGCCGACGCCGGCCCCGATGGCGCGTCCCTCGCGGCCCTGGCCGCCAGCGCTGGGGTGAACAAATCCACGGCGTACCGGGCGCTGAGTACCCTTCGGCTGCGTGGATTCGCCGCCCAGGACGCCACCAGCGCCTACCGGCTCGGGCCGGCCGCCTTCGAGTTGGGAGACAGAGCCTACGCGCCGCACAACCTCGCGCAGGCGATGCGCCCCGCGCTGATCGCCCTGTCCCGTGCGGCGGACGAGCTGGTGCACCTCGGGGTGATGGCGGGTGACCATGTCCTCTACCTCGACAAGGTGGAGCCGGAACGGGCCATCCGGGTGTGGTCAGTGGTCGGCCAGCGGGTGCCGGTTGCCTCCACGTCGATGGGGCGTGCCATCCTCGCCGCCAGCGAAGTACCCGACCAACTGCTGCTCGGCTACCTGAACAGCCTCCCTGCTGACCGCCAGGTGTCGCCGGAGCGGCTGCTCGAGTCAGTGGCCGCGGCCCGCCGTTGGGGCTACGCCGTCGAGCACGGTGAGAACGAGCAGGACGTAGCCTGCATCGGCACGGCGATCCTGCGCGGGTCGGCCGCCGTCGCGGCGGTCTCGATCACCGCCCTGGCAGTGCGCATGACCCCGCAGCGCCAGCAGGAACTCTCGCGCCTCATCGTCAGTGAGGTTGGCCCACTTCTGCCCCAGGGCCTCTCGCTGATGCCCGCCTTGACCCGGCCATTCCAGGTCTGAGGTGCCGGATATGACGACAACAAGTGCCGGCCACCGGCGCCCCGCCCCATCGTTCTTCGTGCCTGACCCCTATCGAGAGATGAAAGCATGACTCGCGTCCTCCTCCTGCGATCGGGCGACGATGTCGCCGTGGCCGTCACCCCGCTGGAACAGGGGGAACAGATCACCGTGGACGGCGAAGTCATAGTGGTCCAGACCGCGATTCCGGCCGGTCACAAGGTGGCGGTGCGTGCGGTGCCGACGGGGCACGTCGTGCGCAAGTACGGCCAGGTCATCGGTGTGGCCACCGCGGACATCGGGGCGGGTGACCATGTGCACAACCACAACCTCGCATTCCAGGCTGACGGTCCCAGGGTCACCGCGACGGCCACGGCGATCGCGCCGGAGGTGCCCGGCGACCTCCCGCGGACGTTCATGGGCTATCGCCGCGACGACGGCCGCGTGGCCACCCGCAACTACATCGGCATCGTGACCTCGGTGAACTGCGCCTCCTCGACGGCGTCCATGATCGCCCGGAAGTTCGACAACGTCCTCGACGACTACGACAACATCGACGGGGTGGTGGCCCTCACCCACGACTCGGGTTGTGGCATGGTGCTCGGTTCCGAGGGTGCCAAGGTGCTGGAACGCACACTGCTCAACACGGCGCTCCACCCGAACTTCGCCGCGCTCATCGTCGTCGGCCTCGGCTGCGAGATGCTGCTGGCCAAGGACCTGTTCACCGCACTCTCCGGCAGCGCGACCGACGTGCTGCTGATCCAGGAGCACGGTGGCGTCCGCGGCACCGTGCAGGCGGGCGTCGACGCCGTGAACCAACTCCTGCCACGGGCGAACGCGGCGGTTCGGGAACCGATCGGGGTGGAGGAGCTGGTGCTCTCGGTCAAGTGCGGCGGCTCTGACGGCTACTCGGGCATCTCGGCCAACCCCGCGCTGGGGCATGCCGCCGACCTGCTCGTGGCCTGCGGAGGACGGGTGGTGATCGGCGAGACACCCGAGGTCTACGGTGCGGAACACCTCCTGATCAGCCGCGCCGTCTCGCCGGATGTCGCAGCGCGGCTGGGCCAGCGCATCGAGTGGTGGAAGGAGTACACCGCAGCCGGCGGAGGCACTCTGGACAACAACCCGTCGCCCGGCAACAAGGCCGGCGGCCTCACCACCATCCTCGAGAAGTCGCTGGGCGCCGTGGCCAAGGCGGGGTCGTCACCCCTGGCCGACGTCGTCGGCTACGCCGAGCCGGTCACCCGCCCCGGGCTGACGTTCATGGACACACCCGGCTACGACCCGGTGAGCGTGACCGGGATGATCGCCGGAGGAGCCAACGTGGTGGTGTTCACCACCGGTCGCGGCTCGATGTTCGGCAGCCGCCCGTCGCCCTGCATCAAGGTGGCCACCAACACGCCGATGTTCGACCGGCTGTCGGGCGACATGGACCTCAACGCCGGGCGAATCATCGACGGCACCGAGACCATCACGAGCCTCGGGGAGGAGATGTTCCGGCTCATCGTCGACGTCGCCTCCGGTCACCGGACCGCCTCCGAGGAGCTGCAGCTCGGCGGCGAGGAGTTCGTCCCCTGGCAGCTGGGCGCCGTCGTCTAGCTCCCCGCTGCACCGCTGGCTGAGGTGCCGCGTAGCGGCCTCGAAGCCTAAGAAACGCATGCTGACAAGCTCACGTTCTTTGGCTTCGAGGCTCGTCGCTCCGCTCCTCGCACCTCAGCCAGCGGGAAGGGGGCGTCGCTCCGCTCCTCGCGCCTCAGCCAACGCGGTGAGCACGACGCGGGCGACGGTCACCGCGACGACGGCGGGGGTGCTGTCGACTCCCGCCACACCACCGACATGGTGGGTGCGCCGGAGGCCGGCGCCGGCTCCCGACCCAACGCCTCCAGGAGACGGGCGCCGGCCCGCCGGCCCACTTCCGCGTGGTCGATCCGCACACTCGAGAGGGACGGGGACATCCACTCCGCCATCGTGGTGGTGTCGAAGCCGGTGATGCTGATGTCGTCGGGCACCCGCAGGCCGCGCGCCGCGGCCCCCCGGATCGCACCAAGGCCCAGGACGTCGTTGGACGCGATGACTGCGGTGACGCCGGCCTCCTCGGGCAGGTTCGCCACGGCCAACATTGCGAGATCCGGCTGCCACCGGCACTCGGCCACCCCGTGGTCCACCAACCCGAGCCGGGCGACCGCGCGCAGGTAGGCGTCGCGCCTCATCCGCGCCGACTCGTGCTCGTAGGAGCCGGCCAGGTGCATGAACGTCCGGTGTCCCATCGCGGCCAGCCCCTCGACGATCACCTCGATGGCATCGGCATCGGCCAGATCGCCGATCCCGTGGAGGTCGTCGTCGTACAGCGGGACCTCGACGATGGTGGGTCCCGAGTCCTGCGCGGCGGGCAGGTCGAGGGGAGTGAGGCTCAGGATGCCCTCGAACAGTCCCGAGCCGATCAGTTCGAGAGCCCGCTGCGTGCGCTCGGCAAGGTCGCCGCCCAGAGCCAGCACATCGAGGCTGTACCCGGCCGCCCGCGCCGTCTCGGCCGCTCCGTCGAGCACCTCGACGGTGCTGTGGGCGGTCCCGGCCGGCAGCAGAACCGCCAGCCTGCCGGTGCGGCGGGTGCGCATCGCCCGGGCCGCGAGGTTCGGCTGGTAGCCCAGCGCTCCGATGGCCGCGCCGATCCGTTCGCGGTAGGCGTCGCGCACACCGGTCCCGCCGAAGCGCAGGTAGCGCGACACCGTCTGATGAGACACGCCCGCGTGCTCGGCGACGTCGCGGATCGTCACGGGTCCGGTCCTGTCCTTCGATCGCCCGTCGGTTCGGGGAGAGACCATCACGCAAGCATCTTGACACACAAAGTGATCGATCACTACCGTGTGGGTGGCCAGAGTGAACGATCACTATGGCCCCCGTTGCTCCTGAAGAATCAGAGGACCCCGTGAGCCTGCTCAGCACGACCGACCAGAACCCGACCGCCCCGCGCCCGCCGTCATCCAGTTCGGCCGTGCCCGACGCGGGCGTGATTCCACTCTTCGCCGCCGTTCCGCCGGATCGCCCGCGGCGGCGGTTCGCGGTCATCGGTACGGGGCATCGGGCCGGAATGTACGTCTCCGCCATCACCGGTGAGCACGCCGACGTGGCTGAACTGGTCGCCTGGTGCGACACCAACCCCGGCCGGATGGCCGTCCACGACCGCGAGGCCGGCGAGGCGCTCGGGCTGAGCGGTCCCGCCGGGCTCCCGCAGTACGCGCCC
>DATITN010000175.1:0-4405 GCA_035467795.1 Arachnia sp.
GACACGGCATCCTCCAGGTCGTGCGCGCAGTAGGCGATCCGGTCCGCCCAGGAGACGATCTCGCCCTCAAGGGTGGCTGGTGCAGGACGCGACCACGAATGGTTGCGGATGCCGTCCAACGTCTCGACGGTGAGGTTGAGGTGGCGCAGCACCACGTCGGCGCCCCAGGGGCCGTGGTCGTAGCCGCCGGGGACGAACTGATCGAAGGCGTCCTCGGACGCGTGGCCACCCGGGCCGTGCCCGCAGTCATGCCCCAGGGCGATGGCATCGGCAAGTGTGGCGTTGGCCCCGATGCCGCGGGCCATCGCCACGGCGGCCTGCGCCACCTCAAGGGCGTGGGTCAGCCGTGTCCGCTGGTGGTCCGTGGGGTAGACCACCACCTGGGTCTTGCCCGCCAACCTCCGGAAGGCTGCCGAGTGGACGATCCGGTCCCGGTCTCGTTCGAAACACGTGCGGAGCTCGTCCGGCTCCTCCTGCCGGGCCCGGTGGCCGGCTCCACCGGCGAAGCTGGCCTCGGGGACCAGCGTGAGCCGCTCCAACTCCTCGCGCTGCTCACGACCGCGGGGGTCACGGACGGAGGTTCGTGCCGTCGACGTGGCATGCGCCCTGATCACCCCTTCGCCGTGACCCTGCATGGTCGAGGCCCAGAGCTTGGTGCGCGGTAGCGGTGTGTCCATCGTCTCCCAACCGTACCTACCTCAGCGCTCGGACCGGGGCACCCACTCGGAGACCTGGTTGCCCACGTAGACCTGACGCGGCCGGTAGATCCGCTGCGAAGGGTTGTCGGAGACTTCCTTCCAGTGCGCGATCCACCCGGGGGTGCGGCCGATGGCGAACATCACCGTGAACATGTCCAGCGGGATGCCGATGGCGCGCAGGATGATGCCGGAGTAGAAGTCGACGTTGGGGTACAGCCGACGCGAGGCGAAGTAGTCGTCGGCCAGCGCTGCCTGCTCCACCTCGCGGGCGATGTCGAGAAGCGGATCGGTGATGTGCATCTGGTCGAGCAGTTCGTCGGCAGCAGCCTTGAGGATGATGGCTCTGGGGTCGAAGTTGCGGTAGACGCGATGCCCGAATCCCATCAGCTTGACCCCCGACGAGCGGTCCTTGACCCGGTTGATGTAGTCCTGGGGCTTCATCCCGGTGTCACGCAGGTGCTCGAGCATCTCGATCACGCCCATGTTCGCCCCGCCGTGCAGGTGGCCCCACAAGGCGTTGACTCCGGCGGAAACCGACGAGAACATGCTTGCTCCCGCCGACGCAACCATGCGCACCGTCGACGTCGAACAGTTCTGCTCGTGATCGGCGTGGAGGACGAGGAACATGTTGAGCGCGTGCGCCACCTCGGGCGTGGCCTCGTAGTCCCGATACGGCACCGAGAACATCATGTGGAGGAAGTTCTCCGCATAGTTCATGTCGTAGCGGGGATAGGCGATGGGCTGGCCGATGTGGGACTTGTAGGACGCCGCCGCGATGGTGCGGGTCTTGGCGATAAGCCCCGCCGCCGCGAACTTGAAGCGTTGAGCGTCCGTGAACTGCGCCTCATGAACCTCATGGGTCTGCAGCGCATTGATCATCGCCGACAGGATCGCCATCGGGTGGGCCGTGGCGGGGAACCCGTCGAAGTGCTTGCGCATGTCACGGTGCAGCGCGGCGTTCTCGGTCAGCAGATGACGAAACTCCGCCCGCTCCGCCTCGTCGGGCAGTTCGCCGAAGATCAGCAGCTCCGCGGTCTCGATGAAGCTCGAGCGCTGCGCAAGATCTTCGATCGGGATGCCGCGGTATCGCAGGATCCCCAACTCCCCGTCGATGAAGGTGATGGCCGACTTGCAGGAGCCGGTGTTGCCGTAGCCGTCGTCGAGCGTGATGAGCCCGGTCGAGGCGCGCAGCGACGAGATGTCGATCGCCCGCTCGCCTTCTGTCCCGGTGACGACGGGGAGTTCGTGGCTCACCCCGTCGATGATGATCGTTGCCGTCTCGCCCATGGGAACCTCCTGGGGCCGGGCCGGCCCGGGGGGCCAGCGGTTGCCTCAGAATAACGACGCGGCAACGGGCGTCCCCTCCGGGGTCTACTTTCGAGATTGGGCGCGGCCGAGGAACAGCATGGCGACACCCATCACGGCGATGCCGAAGGCGCTGCTCCCGATCCGCTCCCACTCCCCGGCCTCGACACCGGTGGTGGTCGAGACGAAGTAGGCGCTGACGAACAGGACCAGAACGCCGAGAAGCGCCACGACGCGCCCGATCTGTGCCCAGATCGGCAGCTTCTTGCGCGCCTCGTTCGTCGGCTCGTTCTGCGGCTCCGCCACGGTCATCCTCCGCTCACGCCGATCTCGGCGTCAGATAGATCCAGCTCACACCCGGAGGTGTCGTCGTACCAACCGTACGGCACCACCACCCGAGCCCGTGGTGAGCCTTGCCGCCCGCGGGCAGTGCCCAGCTCCGTCTCGGGGAACCCCGCGTCGTGGTCGAGTTGGGCGACGAGGGCGCGAAGCTCGTCGAGCGTCGACACCATCGCGAACCGGCGTCGTAGCTCCCCGACTGGGTAGCCCTTGAAGTACCACGCCATGTGCTTGCGCAGGTCCGTCAACGCGTGCCTCTCGCCGACGTATCCCGTTAACAGCTCGGCGTGGCGCGTCAGCATCCGTCCCACCTCCCCCAGCGTGGGCCGATGCCGTAACTCCTCGCCGGCGAAGGCCGCTGCCAGGTCACCGAACAGCCACGGCCGTCCCAGGCAGCCGCGACCCACCACGACCCCGGCGCAGCCCGTTTCGTCCATCATCCGCAGGGCATCCTCCGCCTCCCAGATGTCCCCGTTGCCCAGGACCGGGATGTCGACGGCCGCCACCAGTTCGGCGATCCGGGACCAGTCCGCCTCGCCGGAATAGGCCTGCGCGACGGTGCGCCCGTGCAGGGCGATGGCGGCAGCGCCCTCTTCCTGGGCGATGCGCCCGGCGTCGAGGAAGGTCTCGTGCTCGTCGTCGATGCCGATCCGGGTCTTGATGGTGACGGGGACGCCGAACTCGTCGGCGGCGCGGACCGTCTCGCGCACGATGGCACGCAGCCGATCCCTCTTGTAGGGGAGCACGCCTCCGCCCCCCTTGCGGGTGACCTTCGGCACCGGGCAGCCGAAGTTGAGGTCGATGTGGGCCACGGCGAAGTCCCGCGCCAGGATCCGGGCCGCCTCAGCCATCACCCCCGGATCCACACCGTAGAGCTGCACGGACCGCGTGGCTTCGCCCGGGTCGAACTGCAGCATGGCACGCGTCTTGGGGTCGCCGACCACCAGGCCCCGGGAGGTGATCATCTCGCACACGTACAGGCCCGCTCCCTGCTCCCTGCACAGCTGCCGGTAGGCCGCGTTGGTGACCCCGGCCATCGGCGCGAGGACCACGGGCAGCTCGACGACGACGGCGTCGGGACGGCTGGGCGCGTGCAGGCGCAGTGGCGAGATCGCGGGCATGTGACTCCTGGGGTACGTCGGCGGCCACCCAGCCTACGTCAGGCCGGCGCCGTGAACCGAAGCCTGATGGCGGCCACCGCCGCGCCGCGGGCGAAATCGCGGAAGTCCAGGGGCTGCAGCACCAACTCGGGGACCTCGAGGTCCTCGCGCCAGTCGGACTCGAGCACCCTGGTGACCACGTCCAGGGACCCCCCGAGCAGGTCGATGCCCTCCCCCGTCACGAGGATCCGCTCGGGGGCGAACGCGATGGCGGCGGCCCGTACCAACCATCCGATCGCCTGCGCGGCATCCTCGACAGCCGGCCGGGCATCCGCCTCCGCCAGCGCCTCCTCGAAGGTCAGGCTTCTTCCCGTGAGGGCTCCGGCTGCCTCTGCGACGGCAGCCATCGACAGGACGTCACCGAAGACCCGACCGTCGGGCAGCCACAGACGCCCCAGGATGGTCGCGGCGCCCTGGCGCCCCAGCAGCAGTGAATCATCCACCACGGCACCGCAGCCGACCCCCAACCCGAACGTGACCACGGCGAACTGGGTCAGTCCGCGTCCGGCACCGAACCAGTGCTGGAACAGGGTCAACCCGTCGATGTCGTTGATGGTGGCGCAATCCACTCCCGTGAGCTGGATCAGCCGTCGAGCCAGGTTTCCGCCGCCGGGCCAGCCGAGCATCCGCGTGGCGTGCAGCACCCCGTGGGGCTCGACGGAGGCGGGCAGGCACACGCCCACCGCTGACACGCCTGGGAACCGCCGCACCACGCTGGCCAACACCTGCGCGGTCGATTCCAGGGTGGCTGTATCCAGGTCCACCTCCTCGGAGTGGTGCATCTCCCCCGCCAGTCCTGTGCCCACCACCCATGCTTGCCCGGGGACGATCTTGATGCCCAGGAATCTGGCCGACTCGTCGACGATCCTCAGCGGCAGGGGTGGCCGGCCGATTTCGACCGCC
>DATITN010000176.1:0-2060 GCA_035467795.1 Arachnia sp.
GCGTGAACGACTGCCCCCGCCATGTGCCGGAGTGATCGTCAACCGTGACGGGATGCGCGCTGAGCTGCGTGGCGGACGCCGATCCGACGACCACGCTCACGCCCACCTCCCCGAGGGCGAGGGCATCGGCGATGGCATCCAGCTGCACCGGATCCACCGTCGGCACGAACACCACCACCACCGGCTGCCACGCGCCGGCCAGGTCTGCGTCCTCGCGGAGCTGCTGCAGCGTCCGGCCGGCCATGGCGAGGCGCCGCTGGCTGCAGAGTCTGATGAGGGCCAGGACGCCGTCCTCGACGGTGTCTGTGGCAGTGATCCGGGGATCATCCAGCGCCTCGGCCCACTCGGTGCCGCCCACCAGGACAACCTGCGTCTCGTCGGCCCAGGGCGCGCAGCTCAGGCCCGTCACCACGGCAGCCAGCGCTGACGCTGTGGCCGGCCCGCTGAAGATCAGCGCCCTCTCCCGCTCCACGTCCGCCGTGACCGTCTCTCCCTCGCCCGTCCATCCGAGGACGACGGCGGTGGCCGACTGCCCCGGCTCCGCCTCCTCCGCCCGCCTCGCGAGCGCCGCCCAGAATCGGCCGAGGGGAGGTGAGACCGGGACGGCCCTGCGGCCCATCGCGCGGCCGAGAAGCTGCAGGCGACGCCGTGAGGCCAGGCCCGCCACGATGCCGCTGGCCAGGATGGCGCCGATGGGGCCGAGCACCTCGGCCACGCCGTCGTCCGCGTCAACCATCGAGGACACGGCGGCTGCGGCCTCCTCGGCGCGCTGAGAGGGGGCAGCGGTGGGTGGGCTGGGGAGTTGATCCACCGTGGATTCGCTCTGCCTCGGCGTGGCCGGCGACACGCTGGGCGGAGGGGTGTCAAGGGGGTCAACGAGCGCCGGCTCAACCGTGACTTCGCCAGGGAGCGGTTCCGCCGGCGCCGCAACCACGGGGGCAACCTCGACGACAGCCTCGGGGGCAGCGGGGACGCTGAGGGTCCAACCGGTGTCGATCTGGTCCGGGTCTGTGATGCGCTCCTGATTGAGGCGGTGGATCTCCGGCCACCGCTCGGGATCTCCCAGCTCGTCCGCGGCGATGGACCACAGCGTGTCACCCTGCTCCACCACCACCTCCTCCACGGCACTCGTGGCGGGTTCCGCGGGGAGGACCAGCCGCATCCCGGCCTCAAGCCGGGTGGACTCCGTGAGCCCGGGGTTCAGGGCCACCAGCTCGCGCCAGCGGCCTCCCTCGCCGAGCTCCTGCTCGGCCACCCCCCACAGCTCGTCGCCCGGCTGGACAAGGTAGGAGCGCGACGCTGCAGCCGCATCCTCGGACGGTGAAGCCTCGGTGCCAGCCGAAACCGAGGCGCGCCCCGCGGACGCATCAGCGGGGCTGCCAGGTGCCGCGACCGTGTCCGCCACCGCCGCGGTGGGCGCCGCGACAGCCGCCAGCACCAGCGCCCCGATGACGGGCCGGAGCCAGCCGGTGCCCGGCAGCGCCACCGCGACCCGCCGTCGGGTGGCAACGGCCAGCAGCTCGAAGACGACGGTGAGGGCCAGGACCGCCCACGCCACCCAACCCACCACGCTCAGCGCGGCCACCACCAGGCGGCTGTCCATCGCCACGAAGAGCGACGTGGCCCAGTCCGCGCTGAGGAGCGCCGTCGGATTTCCCACCAGGAGCAGCAGCCACGGGATGCCGATCAGGAGGAAGGCCAGTGCCAGCGTGGCGCCGAGGGCGCGCATGAGCCTCATGGCCCTGCCTCCTCGCCGGCTGAGTGCGCGCGCATGTCAGCTGGGGAGGCGGTCTGTGACGTACGCGGTGATGGCTGTGATGACCACCAGGGCGATGGCGGCGGCGCCCGCGAGCAGGATGGCGTTCTCCGTGCTCTGGCTGAGGCCTCGCTCGTCGCGCTCGCGGGGCAGGTGACGAAGGGTGACGAGCAGCCCGACGAGGTGATGGATGGGTGACATGGGAACCTCCTGGTGATGATTGTGGTGGGGAGCAGTGCCAGTTCTTGAGTTATCCACAGGTGCGGGCGAAAGAGTAGATAGTCGTCCACAGTTGCGGTCCGGG